>QCOP01000017.1 GCA_003212885.1 Prochlorococcus sp. AG-432-D11
AAGAGAAGATATGAGTCTTATTTTGATTAATTTACTTAACCAATTAGGGGCTTTAAATTTCTTTTTTGCTCTTTTTAATTTAATACCTAGCTTCCCTTTAGATGGAGCGATCATTCTTAAGTCAATAGTTTGGTTGTGTTCTGGTAGTCAGAAAAAAGGTATTAAAGTTGCTATAAAAACTGGTCATTTCATATCATTATTTTCAATTTTTTTAGGAGTAGTTCTATTTTTGCAAGGATTAGGTATATTTGGACTTTGGATGATAGTTCTTGGTTGGTTGGGGTTAGTTTCTTCAAGGTCAAATAATCAAATTTTATTTTTGCAGGAATGCTTACTTGAACTAAAAGTAAATAGCCTCTGTGAAAAAAGATTTAGGATTCTTGAGGAAAATGAATCAATTAGAAGACTGAGTAAATTATGTTCAATTTCTTCATCAATGAATGATAGACCCGAATGGGTATTAGTTTGTAATAAAGGTAGATGGGTTGGCTATATTACTGATGAAATCCTCAAGACTGTACCAGTACAATATTGGGATAAAAAATATATTTCTGATTATGTTCACCCTATTGCAGAATTGCCATCCATTAATCAAAAGGAGCCTTTATGGAAAGCAGTAGTTAGAATAGAGAAATCTAAATCTCTAAGACTTTTAGTTATTGATAATGCTGGCTTGCCAATTGGGATAATTGATAAGCTTGACTTAGAAATGATTATTCTAAATAAACTTGGAATTCATCTGCCTAAGAAATATATTGACCAGGTTAGAGAGAAGAATATTAACCCCTTGGGGATTTCTCTATTTCAAGTAGTTGAAAGGATGATTGATAGTGATTTGATAGATCAGTCCTCAAGAATTATGTAACTATAAAGTTATTTGATTCTTTATATATTTCGATTATATTTTCTTTAGTAAGAGTATATTTTTCCCATTCAATATAGTTCCATTGTTTTTTTGCAGTTTTAAATAAACTTTCCTCGATTTCAGCAGGTGGTAAATTTAAATTTCTAGGTGGCTCGGTTTTGAAGAGTTTTCCCCAAATTTCTAATTGTGGCCTCAAAATAATTTCTCCATGCTGCAATACACTCCCTTTTTTCCAAAATTGGGCACTCCCAATTCTTTTTATATTATTTTCTTCGGTTAGATCAGCAGATGTTGATGAAGAAAAGCAATTTTCATTATTAATATTGCTTGGTTGGTTTCCAGGCTTTAAAGATAGACCTAGTTTTTGAAATGATTCGATTAGCCATTTACTAGTTTTCAAGTAAGCATGTTTCCTTTTTTTTGGAGGTGATTTCCATGCAATTGCATAAGTTAATCCTCCTCCATGTAAGACAGCCGTTCCTCCACTAGGTCGGAAAACTAAATTTATTTTCTTTTCTTTTGACAATTCTAACCACCTTGTAGGGATGTTTTTTTGATTGCGACCTAGTGAAAGCCAATTCCCTTTCCAAGAATAAAAGCGTAATGCAAATTGGTAGTTTCCTTTAAGAATAAAGTTTTGAAGCATTAGGTTGTCTAAGGCCATCTGGAATGGGCCTTGAAGTTGTGTTGATGGCAATAAAAGACCCTGATTGTTCAAAAACAAAAAAGAATTTCTTTTAGATTTTATAAAATCCTTTAATTTTTTTTTATAAGTCTTTTATAAAGTGCATTAATCCGTGACAGGGTTTTGCAAAAATGTTTTTTTTTCCCTAAAAGCTAGCAGAATAACTCCATAACTTGAATTCAAACCAATGGATCCATCTCCTACCATTGATCTTGCAGGCCTTTGCCTTGTTGTTGTAATGCATGCTGGTGTTTTAGCTCTACGTTTGGGAATAAGTCTTGCAAAGGCATGACCTAGGGTAATTAATATTTATCTAGTATTGGCAGATCGCTTTTCATACGTTAAAAGCGGTTAAATGAGCATTTTTTTTGGCACAGCCACTTATTGATCAATCTGAGTTCCTTCCAAAAGGTTTTCCTTCTTCTCGAAGAGGGAACAATTTTCCTACTGAAAATTCGAAGCAACAAGTTAGGCAGGTAAGAGAGTCGGCAAAAATAGTTGCTTCAAAAGTCCAAGTTAAAGAGGAAAATAAAGAGTTGTTATATGGATCTATATCATTATTTTTGAAGAGTGGCCTTTTGATAATTGGTCTAATAAGCTTGTTTAAGATTAGTTTTGCTGCTCAGCAAAGATTGAGCAGGCACTTAGAGGCTAAGTCCTTATTATCAAATGAATCTTTAAAACTTCAGAAAGCGCAAAATAGATTTGATGAAATTTTTAGTATTGGAGGTAAATCTTTAGTTGTAGGTGAGCAAGACCAATGGATTGCTCCTAATACAGTTAGAATTATTTGGAGATGATGTTGAAAAGTATTGCTAAGTTTTTGTATTTTTGGCTCAAGCTCATAGTTGACTAATTGAAGTTGAATTGATTTAGAAGTGAATTCTCAGCAAAACTGTCCTGGAACCGTATTGATAACAGGTACTACATCAGGGGTAGGGCTATATGCTGCTCAATCTTTGCTGAAAAGAGGCTGGAGAGTAATTACAGCGAATAGGTCAACAGCTAGGGCTGAGGAAGCTGCCGCGAAACTTGGTCTTGCCTTACAGAACCCTGAGAAATTGTTACATATAAAAATGGATCTTTCAGATCTAAATAGCGTTAGAGATGGAGTGAAGAACCTTCTGACTAAGTTAGATGCCCCCCTTGATGCAATTGTATGTAATGCAGCTGTTTATTTACCTAGATTGAAGTCTCCCAGGAGGTCCGCTCAAGGATATGAGATTTCTATGGCAACAAATCACTTTGGTCATTTCCTCTTGATTCAGCTTTTACTTGATAATTTAAGATCCTCGCCTAGATCTTCATGGAAAAGTAATTCTTGGGGTCTTGAATCTGCCAGATTAGTAATGTTGGGTACAGTTACAGCAAATTATAAAGAACTTGGTGGGAAAATTCCTATACCAGCACCAGCCGATTTGGGGAGCCTTGCAGGTTTTGAGGAAGGTTTTCTTGATCCAATTAGTATGGCAAACGGAAAAAGATTTAAACCTGGCAAGGCGTATAAAGATAGTAAATTATGCAATATGATTACTATTCAAGAGCTATATAAAAGATTTAGAGGATCTCCAATTGTTTATAGTTCATTATATCCAGGTTGTGTAGCTAATACTAAACTTTTTAGAAATACCCCTAAGATTTTTCAGTGGTTATTTCCTTGGTTTCAGAGACTCATTACAGGAGGCTTTGTAAGCATGGAGTTGGCTGGAGATAGAGTTGCGCAAGTAGTTTCTGACCCAGAATTTTGTATTTCAGGAGTTCACTGGAGCTGGGGAAATAGACAACGAAAAAATAGAATACAATTCTCTCAAAAACTTTCCGATAGAATAATGGCCCCCAATCGCTCAAAAAGAGTGTGGGAACTTTCTATGAAATTAGTTGGGCTGGAGGAGAAAAGTTAGAAATGTGTATTCTATTGATCAATCAAAACCAAGTAAATCAAAGATTTCTCTATCTTTGAGTGGTTCAGCTTCAAGAGGTTCTACATTATTGATGAGCTTACTTGCAAGTGATAGGTATTCATTTTGAACAGCCAAAACGTCTTCGGAAGGCTCCATCTCAAAAATTGTACATTTTTTTAGTCTTGATCTTCTAATTGCATCTACTGCTTTGAAATGAGCCATCGTTTTCAAGCCAGTTCTCGCATTGAATTTATCTATTTGATCTGTGTCCTCAGAGCGATTTGCGACTACACCTCCTAATCTAACCTTATAGTTTTTAGCTTTTGCTTGAATTGCTGCAACGATTCTGTTCATTGCAAAAATTGAATCAAAGTCGTTTGCCGTGACTATTAAACAATAGTTGGCATGTTGAAGAGGGGCAGCAAATCCTCCGCAAACAACATCTCCTAATACGTCAAAAATCACTACATCAGTGTCTTCAAGTAAATGATGTTCTTTAAGAAGCTTGACTGTTTGACCAGTCACGTAGCCTCCGCAACCCGTTCCTGCAGGAGGCCCTCCGCTTTCTACGCACATTACTCCGTTAAAACCCTCGAACATAAAGTCATCAGGCCTTAGCTCTTCACTATGAAAATCAACTTCTTCAAGAATATCAATTACCGTGGGCACCATTTTGTGAGTAAGAGTAAAAGTACTATCATGCTTTGGATCACAACCGATTTGAAGTACTTTTTTTCCCAGCTTGGAAAAGGCTGCAGATAAATTGGAAGAGGTGGTGGATTTACCAATCCCGCCTTTCCCGTAAACAGCAATAACTAATGCACCGTCCTCGATTTTTAATTTAGGATCTTGACTTACTTGAACGCTGCCTTCACCATCTCCTCTTCGTGTGATTGTCCCAGTCATTTAGAAGACCTTTGATAAATTAAAGATGTATTCCTTTTATTCAAGCAGCCAAAAGTAATAATAGAAAATGTTTTTTAAATTCTATACATCATTAGTTTTTTATATTTCTTTTTGAAGATATTTTGACATGAGCTTGATCAGTTAAGTGTAAATACTCAGCCCTGATTTTAAGGGCTTGCGTAGAATTTTCCTCTCTTATTTCTTTGAGTTGAAATAGGCTTTAGCATCAAATAGTGTTTCGCTATCGATTTGCTTGCAACCAATTTCTTCAGCATACTTTTCAGTATTCTTTCGAACTTTTCCTCGAACAAAGAATGGGATTTTTGATAGTTCAGCTTCTCCCTCAGGTGTCCAACAAAGCTCTTTACTAGAGTCAGTTAGTTCTTCTCTTGGTTGGCTAGATTTATTTTCCTTTAGGCCACCTAGATGACCCAAGTGACTTTGATGACCATCTGTAAATTCAAAATCGTGTCTGAACATTCCAATTAAATGTTCCTCAAGCCCCATCATTAGAGGATGGACCCAATCGTCAAAGATTACATTGGCTCCTTCCCATCCCATTTGAGGACTATATCTAGCCGGAACGTCTTGAACATGCATTGGGGTACTTATTACTGCGCATGGTATTCCTAGTCTTTTTGCACTATGTCGTTCCATTTGCGTCCCAAGTACTAATTCCGGAGCTGAGTTCTTTATTGCTTCCTCAACTTCTAGATAACTATTTGTAATTAAAGCTTCTAGCCCAAAGTCTTTAGCAGCAGCCCTGACTTTTCTTGCCATTTCTCTGCTGTATGTACCAATGCCAACCACTTCAAACCCAAGTTCATTTTTAGCAATCTTTGCTGCAGCGAGAGCATGAGTTCCGTCCCCAAAAATGAAAACTCTTTTACCAGTAAGATAATTTGAATCTACTGATTTGGAATACCATGGTAAACGTGAGTTTGTGAAACTTTCGCTATAATTTCCTGAGTCAATTTCTAGAATTTCATGAACTTCTTTAAGAAACTCTTGGGTTGCAGTAATTCCAATAGGAACGGTTTTTGAGAAAGGTATTCCAAGCTTTCGTTCTAGCCATAGGCATGTCGATTCAGCTACTTCAGGATATAAGCATATATTTGCATCTGCTTTTTCAATTCTAATTATGTCAGCTGGACTAGCTCCTAAAGGGGCAATCACATTAATGTCAATTCCATGAGCAGCTAATATTTTTTGAATTTCCAAAACATCATCTCTACATCTAAAGCCTAAAAGTGAGGGTCCTAATAGGTTTACTCTTGGCCTCCTGCCTTCTTTTTTCCATTTGTTTGTTGAATGATCAGTACTCTTTTTTTCAGAGTCCGTTAAGAGAGATCGAACTAGTTGATAAAAAGTTTCAGAAGCTCCCCAGTTTTCTTTTTTGCTATATGCGGGAAGTTCAAGACTAATTACTGGGAGATTTAATCCCATTCCTTTTGCAAGAGAGCCTGGTTGATCTTGAATTAATTCTGCAGTACAACTTTCTCCAACAAGGAGTGCTTGTGGCTTGAATCGATCTACTGCTTCTTTTATATGCCCTTTTACTAGTTCTGCTGTGTCCCCTCCTAAATCTCTTGCCTGAAAAGTTGTATAGGTTACTGGAGGTCTTTCCCCGCGCCTTTCGATCATTGTAAACAAAAGATCAGCATATGTATCCCCTTGTGGAGCATGCAAAACATAATGAACCCCTTTCATTGAGGAAGCAATGCGCATTGCCCCGATATGAGGAGGGCCTTCGTATGTCCAAAGTGTTAGTTCCATTTATGTTCAAGTAGTTTGTGGTTTTTTTTGACTTAAGATGTTCTTTCTGTGAAGAGGCCTTGCAAAAAGTTCAGCAAGATCAGCTGCTTGGTCAATTCCGTGAATAGGACTAAATACCATTTCAATTGACCATTTTGTTGAGATCCCTTCTGCCTCTAAAGGGTTTGCTAGACCCATCCCACAGACAACAAGATCTGGAGAAGACTCTCTTACTCGATCAAGCTGTTTTTCTACATGTTGACCTTCTACAACTTGCGTACCAATAGGCAAAAGATCAAGTTCCTGCTTCATCATTTCACGATTCAAATAGGGAGTACCAACTTCTATTAAGTCCATACCGCATTCGTTATGAAGAAATCTTGCTAATGGGATCTCAAGTTGTGATTCAGGCAAAAGGAATAATTTTTTACCTTTTAATTGTTCAATAAATGGAGCTAAAGCTTTTTGAGCTCTTGCAATTAGAGGTTCTAAAGTTGCATCCACTGTTGATTGAGGAACATGAAAGGCTTTTGCAGCTGTTTCCATCCATTTTCTGCTTCCCTCAACTCCAAGTGGGAAAGATGTTTGAAGTATTTCTGCTCCTCGATCTTTTAGTTCTCTAGAAGTTTCTGTTAAATATGGTTGAGTAAGCAAAACTTTAGTACCCAAGCCTATTGAAGGAAGATTTGTAGAGTTTCTTGGTGGGAAGCTATGAATATTCTCTATTCCAAATTTGCCGAATATTTTGATTAATCGATCTTCAACTGCATTGGCAAGAGTCCCAACTATGAGTAGTTGTTCTTTATTGGTAGTTTGCATTAGAGGGACCAAGGCTTTTAACGCGCCATCTTCCCCTTGAGTAAAAGTTGTTTCAATGCCACTGCCAGAGTAATTAATTACAGTGACTTTGCCTCTTAATTCATTGTTTAATTTCTCGGCAACCCTTAATAAATCAATTTTAATTACTTCACTAGGGCAAGATCCAACAAGAAAAAGAGTACGTATTTCTGGGCGTCTATCTAGTAAATCTTTAACAACTCGATTGAGTTCATCATGCGCGTCAGCTAGGCCTGCAAGATCTCGTTCTTCAAGAATTGCAGTGCCAAACCTAGGTTCTGCAAAAATCATTACACCTGCAGCACTCTGAATTAAATGTGCACAGGTTCTTGATCCAACTACAAGAAAAAAAGCATCTGGCATTCTCCTGTGTAGCCAGACTATAGAAGTTAGGCCGCAAAAGACTTCTCTAGGACCTGTCTCTTTTAGCAGCGTTGCGCCGCTCATAAAAAATAATATCTCTATATTCAAGTTGCATCCATCAATAGAAAGATGCAATTACTGAAAGAAAAAATTAAGAATTGAGGACATGCTTTGTTGCAGTTTCTTAGTCAAAGTAGACTAACGCAAGTATTTGTGATCTTAAAGGACGACAATTTTTCTCTATCTATTTTTATCAAGAAAATAATAACCTTTTTTAGTTACGCCAATATGTATCATCATTATTCCCTTTAGAAAGTTTCCAAACATTTCTACTAATTCTTTTTGCAAGAACTCCACCTCTTTGAGCTCTATCTGATCCAGGTTTCGCTCCAAAAAGTAATGTTACTTCCGCTGTCGTTAGGGGGGCTCCGGTTTGAATGGCTAACGAGATTGTTTCTAGTCTTTCTCGTAAAGTGTTTAATTGAACCTTTTCGTGGTTGTCTTCTACCAATCGAAGCTTGGATTGACCTTCTCTGGACAGTTTCTGCATCAACCCAAGCCCCACCAAGCTAAGTGCCTGTTCAGGGTTTAATTCTTTAGGCATAGTGTTGGATTCAGGGTTGATTGAATGAGATGCGGCCATTTATATATGGATATATTTTCTTGAATTTATCGGCTCAAATCAAGTATGCAAGATTTTTTTATTAGGCAAAAGTGCAAACTTTAAGGTAATATCTCGGCCATGAAGAATATAGCTAGCTTTAATAGTCGTGAGAGGCGTATATCTGGTAGCCAACTGGTTACTGGTTCTGAGGTTGGACCTCATGCTGGTGCTAGTTGTGTTATTACAACTGATTCTGAGAAGTCTCTCGTATCCAGGCAAGCTAGTCATGTTCAGCAGATAGAGCTCCGTACATATGTTTTTTTAGATTCATTGCAGCCTCAGTTGGCGGCCTATATGGGTACAGCAAGCCAAGGTTTTCTTCCTATTCCAGGTGATGCATGTCTCTGGATGGAGGTTTCTCCAGGCATGGCAGTTCATAGAGTTACTGATATTGCATTAAAAGCAAGTAATGTTCGATTAGGTCAAATGGTTGTTGAAAGAGCATTTGGTTCTTTGGCGCTTTATCATCGTGATCAAAGTACTGTGTTGCATTCTGGTGATGTTGTTTTAGATGCAATAGGTAGTTCTGTTGATAAGAGAACTAAACCACAAGTAAGCTGGACTGAAGTAATTAGAGCCATTACTCCTGATCACGCTGTTTTAATAAATCGTCAAAATAGGAGAGGTTCGATGATTCAGGCGGGTATGAGTATGTTTATTTTAGAAACTGAGCCTGCTGGATACGTTCTTAAGGCTGCTAATGAAGCTGAAAAAGCATCAAATATAACTGTTGTTGATGTTAAAGGAGTAGGGGCTTTTGGAAGATTAACTTTAGCAGGAACTGAGGGAGATGTTGAAGAAGCTGCCTCAGCAGCAATGCGATCGATTGACCTCATTAATCGATAAATAATCAAATTCCAAGTGCTTTATGCAGCTCAGGTGATAGAGCTCTGGCTGCTTTGCCTCTACTGCCTAATTTCAACAATTGAGTAGTATTTAGTTCGCCATATGTACAATTCGCTTCTCTGACCCATAAGACGGATTCAAATTCTCCATTGGGATAAGCAGGTGTTTTTAAAATTTCCCCCCAGCAAATACCTTCAGCATGTGCAAGAAGATCGCCTTTTGAATTGCATAAAACCATTACACTCCTAAAGAGTGCGCTCCTATATGGTGTATCCGATAATTCATGAAGCAGCTTCTTGATTTTATCTTGATTGTTTTTTTCATATCGAGCAGAATAAATGCCTGGTGTTCCTTGTAAGGCATCTACTTCGAGACCAGAATCATCAGCAATAGTCCAAGTTTGAGTAAGTTTAGCCGCCGCTCTTGCTTTGAGTAAGGCATTTTCTAAATAAGTTTCCCCTGTTTCTTCAACATTCAGATTGTTTGGTTGTTTATATACTTCTAAAGGAAGTGGTCCAAGCATTTGCTGGATCTCGAGAACTTTTTTAGTGTTTCCACTTGCAATAGTAAGAATTGGTCTAGTCAAAATTAGAAAGAACCAAATTTATTTTAGGGAATAAGTTATCACTAAGCCTTTCTAAGAAATTTTGAGACAGGTACTGGTTGAACATTCCACCCATGGCATGATTATTGCCTTGGTCCTGCCCCTCTTTGTAATTTAATTAAAAAGGGCTTTTAAATCAATTCATTGTTCTGAGGCGCTCATCAAAAGACTAAAGGACTTTTTTAACAGTCATACCAGTCATGATAAGTTCAGCTTATACATGTGAAAAAATACCTTAATAGACTTTTTGATGTAAATCACTTGACTTACTAGGCCTCTAGCAGTCATTGTCCGTACTGAACATTCCACCCCTTACCTCACGTAGGCAATGGCTAACGAAACAATGGGCATAGCCCTCGGCATGATTGAAACTCGCGGACTTGTCCCCGCTATTGAAGCCGCTGACGCAATGACCAAGGCAGCAGAAGTGCGCCTTATTGGTCGTGAATTTGTTGGTGGTGGATACGTAACAGTATTGGTTCGAGGAGAAACAGGTGCAGTTAACGCTGCTGTTAGAGCAGGTGCTGATGCTTGTGAGCGCGTAGGAGACGGCCTTGTAGCAGCTCACATCATTGCTCGTCCTCATAGAGAAGTTGAGCCAGCACTTGGTAATGGCAACTTTCTAGGTCAGAAGGACTGAGGTTTGATGAGTTCTTCTTGAGAACTCTCAATCTTTCCTTTTAATACCGACTTAATGGAGTTATCTTATGAGTAAGAAGTACGATGCTGGTGTTAAGGAGTACAGAGATACCTACTGGACTCCTGATTATGTCCCTCTTGACACTGATCTTTTAGCATGTTTTAAATGCACTGGACAGGAGGGAGTGCCTAGAGAGGAGGTTGCTGCTGCTGTTGCTGCTGAATCTTCTACTGGTACTTGGTCTACTGTTTGGTCTGAATTATTAACAGACTTAGAATTTTACAAAGGTCGTTGTTACCGCATTGAAGATGTTCCTGGAGACAAGGAATCTTTTTATGCTTTCATCGCTTATCCTTTAGATCTTTTTGAAGAAGGTTCAATTACTAACGTTTTAACCTCTTTAGTTGGAAACGTTTTTGGTTTCAAAGCCTTAAGGCACCTTCGTTTGGAAGATATCCGCTTCCCAATGGCCTTCATTAAGACTTGTGGAGGTCCACCTAATGGAATTCAAGTAGAAAGAGATCGTTTAAATAAGTACGGTCGTCCTTTACTTGGTTGCACCATTAAGCCAAAGCTTGGTCTTTCTGGTAAGAACTACGGAAGAGTTGTTTATGAATGTCTTCGTGGAGGTTTAGACCTCACAAAGGATGATGAAAACATTAATTCTCAACCATTTCAACGCTGGAGAGAGCGTTTTGAGTTTGTAGCAGAAGCTGTAAAACTTGCTCAGCAAGAAACAGGAGAAATTAAGGGTCACTACCTTAACTGTACCGCTACTACTCCTGAGGAAATGTATGAGCGTGCTGAGTTTGCAAAGGAACTTGACATGCCTATCATCATGCATGACTACATCACAGGTGGCTTTACTGCCAATACTGGATTAGCAAACTGGTGTCGTAAGAATGGCATGCTGCTTCACATTCACCGTGCAATGCATGCTGTTATTGACCGCCATCCTAAGCATGGTATTCATTTCCGTGTATTAGCAAAGTGTCTTCGTCTATCAGGAGGAGACCAGCTTCATACAGGAACAGTTGTTGGAAAACTTGAGGGTGATCGTCAAACAACTCTTGGTTATATTGACAACCTTCGTGAGTCATTTGTTCCAGAAGATCGCACCCGTGGAAACTTCTTCGATCAAGACTGGGGTTCAATGCCAGGTGTATTTGCTGTTGCTTCAGGTGGTATCCATGTTTGGCACATGCCTGCGTTGTTAGCAATTTTTGGAGACGATTCATGTCTTCAGTTTGGAGGTGGTACTCATGGACACCCATGGGGATCAGCTGCTGGTGCTGCTGCTAACCGTGTTGCTCTTGAAGCATGTGTTAAAGCTCGCAATGCTGGTCGTGAAATTGAAAAGGAAAGTCGCGACATCCTTATGGAGGCTGCTAAGCACAGTCCAGAATTGGCTATCGCGCTTGAGACTTGGAAAGAAATCAAATTTGAATTTGACACAGTCGACAAGCTTGATGTTCAGCAATAGGGAATGAAAGGAGGGGACTCCCTCCTTAAATTCCTTTCTTAATTTTTTACCGATTTCGCAAATCGGTTTTCACACTCTATAAATCACCATGCCTTTCCAGAGCACAGTTGGTGACTATCAAACAGTTGCCACCCTGGAAACATTCGGCTTTTTACCGCCGATGACCCAGGACGAAATTTACGACCAAATAGCTTACATAATTGCTCAGGGTTGGAGCCCTCTTATAGAGCATGTACATCCAACTGGTTCCATGCAGACTTATTGGTCTTATTGGAAATTGCCATTCTTTGGAGAGAAGGATCTCAATGTTGTGGTTAATGAGCTAGAAGCTTGTCACCGTGCGTATCCTGATCATCATGTTCGTCTTGTAGGCTATGACGCTTACACTCAAAGCCAGGGAACTTGTTTCGTTGTTTTTGAAGGTCGCTGATTCTTCGGTGATCTAAAATAACTAGCCTCGAAATTTTTTCGAGGCTGTTATTACTCTTTCTATTTCAATACGCAATCCTTACTTAACGGGATTGACTACTCTTCTACTTACGACGTTTCTATAACGCTGACATGGCACAACAATCCAGTCGAGACATAGCACTTGAGCGAAGGAAAGCTCTTAGCACGTCAGGCAAGAAGGCTTCCTCAATTAGTGTGTCTAATCCTGATCGAGTAAGAACCGCAGCCGATATTAACGTTGCTAAGAAAGATGTTGTTGCGGTTATGCCCAACTCAAATGAGACACATACTAGAACACATGTTTCGAAGACAGTGAATCATTCTCCAAGAAGAACAAAGGTTGTTTCTAATCCCAGTAGAGAATTGGTTTTGGCACGTCGTGAGGCTCTTTCTCTTAGAGGTAAGTCAGCCAACAATAGTAAAGATAGAACTCGTGTAGAGGTTGAAAAAAGCACTCCAAACCCCTCTCTCAACTCAGTTGTTGACACAACTTCTCAGGCATGTTGTGAACCATGTGCCCAGAAGGCTTTAGAGGATGCAAGGAACCTATCTACTAAATCAGAAAATACTTTAAGGAAGTCTGGATCTGTTCGAAGAAAATCTACTACCAAAAGAAGAGTTATTGAGAACACAAGTAGGGCTTTGGTTCTAGCTAGGCGAGAAGCTTTATCTAAACATGGCAAATCAGCGGCTAAGCAACCAACAACAGCAGCAGCTGTTGCTCGTCAAGGGAATCCTGATTTAACAAGTAGAGAGATTTCTCAACGTGTTAGAGAATTACGGAGTAAGAGTGGAGCTACTGGTAAGGAACGCTCTTGTGGAACAAGACCTTGTGGACCTAATCGCAATGCTTCAAAGCAGAATGCATTAGTTGCTGATGCACATTGGAAGGTAGGTATTAGTGAAACTACTTCTGGTCAATTAGTAACTGGAACCCAAGCTAATCGATCAATCAAGACTACTGGTAATGAGGCAAGTACTTGTAGATCGATTACTGGAACTCAATATCTTGGTAACGAGACTATACAAGCTTTTTGTGAATCTGCTCCTGCATATAAGCAGCCTCTAAAAGTAGGTGTTACAAGTACTACTCATGGTAATCAAGTAACAGGTAATGAAGTAGGTCGTTCTGAGAAAGTAACTGGTGACGAACCTGGCACATGTAAAAATTTGACAGGAACAGAATATCTCTCTGCAAATCAATCTTCTGCCTATTGCAATAGCACGAATGTTCTTCAATCTCCTAGGAAGGTTGGATTGAGCCTTACACAAGAAGGAAGAAAAGTAAGTGGTGTAATGGTTGGGCGTACAGGGAGTGTTACTGGTAATGAGGCGGGTGCTTCTAGACAATTGACTGGTGATCAGTATTTGGGCAAGGACCCACTCCCAGATGGTAGGCCTGCTGAGAAGGTTGGTAGTTATAACACTCTTAAAGGGACTTCTCTCACAGGAACAGGTGTAGGGAGAGCTAAATTAGTAACAGGTGATGAGCATGGTAGTTGCAAGAATGTAACTGGTGATGAATATGTAGGGTCTCAACATTTTGACTCTTTTTGCTCTAATAAACCTCAGCCTGAAGCTTCTAAGGTTGGATTGAGCCTTACAAATAAATCTCAAACTGTTAGTGGAACCATGACAGGAAGATCAGCTCTTGTCACTGGCGATGAGCCAGGTACATGTAAGGCTGTAACTGGAACACCATATACAGGTTTAGAGGTCTCAGGCCAGTTATGTGAAAGTTCTGCTCTTGATGAAATCAAAAAAAGGACACCTAATCACATAGGTACACCCGGCCCTTCTATGACTGGTATTCAGCCTGGGGTTGGGGGAGTTATGACTGGTGCAGATAAAGGAGCTTGCGAAGTTTTAACGGGCACCCCTTATGTAGGAGTTGATCAATTTTCAAATGCGTGTGGAGTAAGTCCATATCAAGGAGATGCAAATTCTTTGGGAGACCCCGGAACAGGCTTTACAGTTCAATCTCCAGCAAGAGCAGCTCAATCCAATCGAGAGTCTCAATCTGGAGTAACAGGCATTTCTTATGAACAAGGAACAAGAATCACAGGTCCGTTTGATATGGCTGGAAATAAAGTGACTGGAACTGAGAATTTTAGATTTGATCAAAATCACCGTAATTTCAAGCAAGTAGCTGTAGATGAATCTGTTAAAACTGAGAGTGAAGGGCGTCCAGGTTCCAGGATTACAGGAGAAGGTCAATCAGCGGGTTTAAATATAACTGGTGATGATTGGGCTCGAGGTGAGCGAGTAACTGGAACAGAGGGAACTTCTGCACGTCGTAGAAATCCATCAAGACCTGGAACAATGACAGCTATGCAGCCATTTGAACCAAAGAGAAATGAGGAAATGGCTAAGCCGGAGTTACTAATAACTGGTTCAAGTGGAAATACAGCTCAGGGACAGTTGGTTACATTCTCAGGTGGAGCCAGAGGGTAAATAGTTAATGGGCTATCAAAAACAGGCCTTGAATAGAGACCGTATTCTGGGACCTACTGCTCCGAGAAAAAGGTTCTTATCTAATACAAGTTCAGAGTCTCAATCATCGAATCGAAAAGATGTTGTTAGTGAACTTCATCCATTAACTAATCAATCTGACAATATTCGTTTACTTGATTATGAATTGCAAGTTAAACGACGTTTTGATGAAATAGTCCCACTTTTAAAAAGGATTTCTGCGCTTCAACATCATAACGACTTCATTCCGCAAGCTCAGCAATTAGCTAAATCAGTATTAGGGTTTGAGCTTCCTCAATACATTCTAGAAAAGGCCTGGGTCCGGCCTTTAGATATGAGAGCTTTATTTGCTTGGTGTGTTTTTCAGGCGCATCAATATTCAAGTAATCAATTTTTTAATTCAGACCCTTTGCATGGATCTGAGAAAACTCAGCCTGCAAATGATTTCCAGACATTTCTTTCACAGTGTGGTTTTCATCTCCTTGATGTAACACCTTGCTCTGATGGTAGACTTGCGCATTCAATTGCTTATGTTTTACGCATTCCCTTTAGTACTGTTCGTAGAAGGTCTCATGCAGGTGCTCTTTTTGATGTAGAAAATACAGTTAATAGATGGATTAAAACTGAACATAGTAGGTATAGGCATGGTAATCCAAACTCTCCAAATGATGATACAAGGTATTTAAAAGTAGTTGTCTATCACTTTAGTTCTTTGAGTCCTTCTCATCAAGGTTGCGCTGCTCATGGAAGTGATGATTCCAAAGCTGCTGAAGCTGGATATCAACGTCTACTTGACTTTAGAGAATCTATTGAAAAAAGTTTCTGCTGCGGAGCATCTGTTGACCTATTGTTGATTGGTCTTGATACAGACACTGACGCTATAAGAGTACATGTTCCTGATTCAAATAGTCATATTGATCTAAAGAAATGGGTATCTGCTATGGAAATTTATGAAGGAACAAGAAACCTTACTTATAAAGATTCTATTGAATTTATAGAACAGAAAATAGATGAAAAGTCTCCAGGTAAAACCCAAAAAGGCATTGTTGCTTTCATAACAAAGATTATTGTAAATAATATTTCTCAGATTGATTATGTTAGGCAAGCCCATAATGGGGCCTATCCTGATGCTGGACATTCAGAGCGTTTTATAGGAGTAGGGATTGGATTTAAAGAAGTTCATTTGAGGAATTTGACCTATTTTTCACATTTAGACACAGTTGAGGAAGGCTCTCCTGACTTAGATGTAGGCATAAAGATTTTTAAGGGACTAAATGTTTCTCGTGACTTACCTATACCTGTAGTAATTAGATTTGATTATTCAGGAAAAGTACCAGGGGCAAAAGCTAGAGCTATCGCGGATTGCAAGAGAGTTAATAATGCAATATCCATTAGATATAAAGAATTAGTCAATGATGGTTTGTTACACACTTGCTTGACTGTTCGTGATAGAGATAAAAAAGGTTCTGCAGAGATTGTGGGATCATCTCTCGATCCAGCTATTAAGGAGGAACATTAAAATGCTTATCTGCAAAGTACTGAAGCCACTTGTTTCCACAAATAGGATTCCAGGCTTTGAACATAAACACCTTCAAGTTGTTTTAGATGGTAGTAGTAGAAAGGTTGCTGTTGATGCTGTTGGATGTAAACCCGATGATTGGGTTATTTGTGTAGGTAGTTCTGCTGCACGAGAGGCTGCTGGCAGTAAGTCGTACCCGAGTGATTTGACAATAGTTGGAATTATCGATCATTGGGAAACTGACCCTCCTAATTCACCAAAGGGAGGTGCTGTTTGATGGAAATAATGCAGGTTTTGGGCCGATTGGTTTGTACTCAAAGAGTTGAAGGATTAGGGCATATGCACTTAAGGATTCTTAGAAATAACAGTGGTAAAAAGGTTGTTGCTGTTGATCCCGTAGGAGCAAGAGAAGGGAATTGGGTTTTTACTGCTAGTGGTTCAGCTGCAAGATTTGGTTGCCCTGATCCAGCAACTCAAACCGATTTAACCATAGGTGGAATAATTGATTTTTGGCCTCCAGATGGCTGATTTAACAGGTTTCCATTTTTTAGAATAATTGCTATCTAACTATGACTTCATCTTCTACACCAAATTCAAGACAACCCAAAAAACCTAAAGAGACTTCTGATTTCTTAGATCCATCTGAGACAGTTTTGGATGTAAAAGCTGTCTCTGATGATTCTTCTAAAGTCACACGAAAAGGATCAAAGTTTTCAGGTGCAGTAAAGAAATCATCGTCTTTATCGTCTTCAACTAATAAACCCTCAGGCGGTAATAATCCTCCTACTCCCTCTTCAAATTCTTTAGTAGATACAAAATTCCCAGAAGTTTCAGGAATAGCTTTGGGAATGATTGAAACAAGAGGATTAGTCCCTGCAATAGAAGCAGCTGATGCAATGACTAAGGCTGCTGAGGTTAATTTGATTTCTAGAGAGTTTGTTGGGGGAGGATATGTGACAGTGATGGTTCGAGGTGAGACTGGTGCAGTAAATGCTTCTGTGAGAGCTGGTGCTGATGCTTGTGAAAGAGTTGGGGATGGACTTGTTTCAGCACATATTATTGCGAGACCACATGTAGAGGTAGAACCTGCTCTTAGACCAACTGGAGTAGCTAGAAGATATTAATTTAAAACTAAAAAATTTAAATGGACATATTTATTATTCCATCATAAATTTGATGTATTGACTAACTAATTATCTGAATATGCATAAATGGAAAGAAAGAAATCGACCTACTCGTTTGGAAAGAAGATTTGAATTTGAAAATTATCAACTAACGAGAGATTTTCTTGATAGACTCGCAAAAATATGTGAGGAAGAGCAACAGTTTCCTGATGTTAGTTTTGGGAAAACTTATGTAAACCTTACTTTAAGGCCAGAAAATGAAGAAGATGATAATTGTTTAACAGATAAAGAACATCAGATGGCATTGAAGATTGATGAATTGCTTCCTAATCAAGGCTGATAGGTTCTTATTCTTTCGGCTCTTCAATATCTCTTTTTATCAACGCCATAAGATAGGCAGGGGCTTTGTAACGGCTAGGTAAGCAACGGTTAAGAGTTTCCAGGTGCCCCCAGCAGACCGTTCTTTCGATCTGTTTAGCAGATCGTCCTTCTTGTAAAAGACGTCTCAGTGCTTTGCAGTAGAGGGGGTATCCTGCCTCTAACTCGCCAATTGTTAACTTGGCTGCGGACATGATTTGTCCCAGGTCAAGACATAATCTAGACAATCGAGTGGCCAGGTTGCAAATGCTCAAATTGAATCATGACTTAATTTGTGAGATTTTCAGCCTATCCATGCAACGCAATCAATTTCTATCGAGACTCCTTTAGGAAGAGAAGATACTTCTACACAAGCTCTCGCAGGGGGAATGTCGTTATTAAAGAATTCAGAATAAATTTTGTTTACTTTAGTGAAGTCTTTTAAGTCAATTAAGAAAATAGTTGTTTTTACTACATTTGATGCATTACAACCGCTTGCTTTTAAAACGGCAAAAAGATTGTTCAAAACTTGGCGTGTTTCTTCTTCTATATCTCCATTTACTTCTAGTTCACCATTAGAGGGGTTTAGGGCTATTTGTCCTGAACAATAAAGCCAGCCCCCAGCCAAAATTCCTTGACTATATGGTCCGACTGGATGCGGAGCAGAAGTGGTCTCAATAGCTTTGATTTGTTTTTTATCCATTTTTGGCTTTGATACAAAGAAGTTTTTACCCTTGCCAATTATCTTTGTGTATTCTTAAAAAGGTGAATTCATTAACATTTCTAGCTTTAATAAATAAGTTTGATCTTCTCTCCTCTTCTAAATTAGATGGAAGAGATAACTCGCCATTTGCTCTTTTTTTAGATACAGCAATTAATCTATTAGAAATTTGTTTGTCATCAGGCAGTATTGAAGAGGCCCACTTCAGATTTGCTTCGGTATATTCATGAGCACAATAAACTTTTGTTTTTGAAGGAAGACTGTTTATTTTTCTTAAGGATTTAAACATTTCGCTGAAACTGCCTTCAAATAATTTTCCGCATCCACCGCTAAATAAGGTGTCGCCTGAGAAGAGAATAGGTGAGATTCCTTTTTGAGCGTTAACGAAGAAGCAGATATGTGTTTTGGTATGACCTGGAACAGCTAGTACTCTTACCAAGCATCCAAGCAGCTTAAAACACTCTTCATCTCGGACTGAATTTGTTTGGAATGGAATTCTATGCTTATCTTTTTCTGAGGCGAATACCAAGGCCTTGGGCCATTTTTTTAGAAGAGTCCTAGTTCCTCCAATATGATCATCATGATGATGTGTTTGTAAAATAGAGTTGAGATTTAAATCTTTCTGCTTAAGGAAAGTTTCTACGGGCTCAGGAACGGCTGGATCGACTACTACAGCTTGATTCCCAGAAACCCAAACCCAGATAATATTATCCCTCAACACAGGGATAGGATAAATCTTTAAATCAATTTGTTCTTGTCTCATGTCTTTACTGGTGGCACAAATAGTTAGAGTCCAATGGGATTAAATAAATCATGATTACTGTTGCCTTGGCTAAAGGGGCGTTGTTAAAGGATTCTGTAGCAAGATTCGCTAAAGCAGGTTTGGATTTTTCTGCGGTTTTGAATCCTAGTAACCGTCTCTTAATGATTCCATCCAAATGCGGCCGTGCAAATGCGCTTCTTGTAAGAAATGGAGATGTTCCTGTTTACGTAGCTTACGGTCAGGCTCAGTTAGGTGTTGTTGGTTATGATGTTTTGAGCGAACATGAAATGTCTGTTGCGAATTTAGTAGACTTGAAATTTGGCGATTGCCATATGTCTGTTGCAGTTAAGGAGACTAGTGGATATAAATTTGCCACTGAGTTGCCCCCTTATTGCCGAGTTGCAAGTAAGTTTACTAATTGTGCAAGAAAGTTTTTTGAAGAGATTGATCTCCCTGTCGAATTGGTTCATTTAACAGGATCTGTAGAATTAGGCCCTATTACTGGAATGACAGAAGCGATCGTTGATTTAGTAGCTACGGGAAGAACCTTGAGAGAAAATGGATTAATTGAGCTTGATAAGCTTTTTGACTCGACAGCACGTTTAATAGGAAATCCTCTTTCTTTAAGATTAGATACTGGTGAAATACAACAAATAGTTGAGGCTTTGCAGATTCAGGCTTCTAGCATTGTCATTGAAAAATAATGTTATCTAAAGACATACAAAGGATCAAAAGGCTTGGCAAATATTTAGGTCGAGATAAAAAAAGTTTGATTCTAATTTGTTTAATACTTATCCCTGTTTCTTTTGCAGGTGCTGTTCAACCACTTCTAGTAGGTCAGGTCATAAGTGTTTTAAAGGGAGAGGCAACTTTGCCATTGTTTGTATATCTTCCAAAACCTGATTTAATCAGAACTCTAATTACATTTTTGCTAGGTTCTGTCCTTCTCCGGCTTGCTTTGCAAGGTTATCAATCGTATAATATTCAGTCAGTTGGTCAAAGATTAACAGCCCGCATTAGGAGTGATTTATTTTCTCACTGTATTTCACTTTCTTTGAGATATCACGACTCAATGCCAGTTGGTAAATTGTTAACTAGACTAACAAGTGATGTCGATGCTTTGTCAGAGGTTTTTGGTAGTGGAGCAGTAGGTATTTTTGCAGATATAGTAAGTATTTTTGTTATTGCTTTCACTATGATTTTAATTGATATTCGTTTAGGCTTATTATTGCTTTTGACTCAGATTCCAGTTATTTGGTTGATATTATGGCTCCAAAAAAAATATAGGAAAGCAAATTATAAGGTGCGAGAAGAGTTGTCACAATTGAATGCTGATTTTCAAGAGAATTTGCAAGGCATTGAAGTTGTTCAAATGTTTCGAAGAGAGGAAATTAATTCTAGTAAGTTTAAAGTTACCGGGAATGAATATAGAAAAGCAGTCAATGGAACTATATTTTTTGATAGTAGTATATCTGCCTTTATTGAATGGGTCTCTTTAGCCGTAGTTGCTTTTGTTATTGCAATAGGCGGCGCCTTCGTTACGAGAGGATCTATGGGATTAGGTACTCTTACAACGTTTATACTTTATTCTGGAAGACTATTTGAGCCATTAAGGCAATTAGCAGAAAGATTTACTCAAATTCAAGGAGGTCTTACTGCTGTTGAACGAATTGGAGAATTATTAGAAGAGAGAGTAGAAATTTCAGATCATGACCTAGCTCTAAACAAAAATAAAAAAACTCTTATTCGTAGAAGTGCTGATCTTGGAGAAGTTATTTTTAAAAATGTAAGCTTTTCTTATAGAGATGATGAACCTATTATTAGTAATTTAAGTTTTAAAATTAAGCCTGGCGAGCATGTGGCCTTAGTAGGTCCCACAGGGTCAGGTAAAACAACATTAATTAGACTTCTTTGCAGATTATATGAACCTCAGGAAGGAAGTATACTTATTGATGGAATAGATATTAGGCTAATTCCTATACAACAATTAAGAAGCAAATTAGGAGTAGTTCTACAAGATGCTTTTTTGTTTAGTGGAAACGTTGCAGATAATCTTAAATTGGACTCCGATATAACTGATCAGCGTTTATTAGAGATTTGTAATGAACTTGGATTGAATTTCTTTTTGCAAAGATTACCTAATGGTTTAAATACCTCTTTAAGAGAGAGGGGAGCGAACCTTTCTTCAGGTGAAAGACAGTTATTATCCGTAGCAAGAGTAGCAATTCGTAATCCAAAAATTTTAATTATGGATGAAGCTACAGCTTTTATGGATCCTTCTACAGAGGCGACTTTGCAAAGAGATTTAGACAAACTACTAGCAAAAAAAACGGCTCTAGTTATTGCTCATAGGCTTGCAACTGTTCAATCGGCCGACAGAATCCTTGTTATGAAAAAAGGTAAGCTGATAGAAGAAGGTACTCATGAAACACTTATTCATCAAAAAGGTTTATATTCGCAGCTTGCTGAATTGCAAGAGAAAGGACTTACAGAAATCTAAAAGAAAATTATGATTAAGAAGGATGGATTCAAAAAAGTAAGACTTGAAAAGCTATTTGTTAGTTCTCCTAATACTGCAAATAGTTTATTGACTATGTATGGCGAGGAAGTTACTGAATGTATTTCTAAGAATAAAAATTATCAATTCTTTTTTAGCCAGACAAAAACATTTGATTTGATTGAACTTGAACAATTACTGCAGGCAGTTGGTTGGAGTAGACGACCGCTAAGAAGAGTTAGAAAGGCATTAGATAATAGCCTTCTAAAGGTAGGGTTGTGGCAGCATGATACTAGATTCCCAAGGCTAGTGGGCTTTGCCCGATGTACTGGTGATGGGATAATAGATGCAACAGTTTGGGACGTTGCTATACATCCTGTTTATCAAAAACTTGGACTAGGTAAAAATTTGATGTCATATATACTTTTTAATCTTAAAAAGATGGGGATTTCTAAGGTTACCTTATTTGCTGACCCTGGGGTTGTTTCTTTTTATAAAAGTCAGGGTTGGATATTAGAACCAAAAGGTAATAAATGTGCTTTTTGGTATGCAAATTAATTTATTCAAAAAATAGTATTTATTTGGAATAATATTTTTTTGCTAGTTCACGAGTAGGCACGCCTCTTCTCCATTGATATCTTAGGATTGCGTTTTTGTAAGAGTTGGTTATTAAATTGAACTTTTCCCATCGTCTACTATCAGTAATTAGTGGCATTCCTAGACTTTTAAATTTTATCTGTTGAGATGCTCTTAGAACAAAATCAAGGTCCTCCATTATTTCATAAGATTTAAATCCATCCATCTGAAAATATAAATCTCTTCTGATTAATAATCCCTGATCCCCATATGGCCTTTGCAAAAATCTACTTCTAAATGATACAATTTTTTCTAATATATAGAATACTAAATTATTTTTGTTAAGTTTAAAATCAAAGTACCAAGCTTGCTTCTCTGAACATTTTAATGAGATTATTTCTCGTACTTTATAAACCCAGCTTTTCTTCATCCTACAATCCGCATGAAGAAATAACAGCCAATCACTATTAGCTATTAAAGCGCCTCTATGTAATTGCAGACCCCTATTAGCTTGCCCTGCATTAATTACTTTTACCCCAAGCAAATTAGCCTGATGAATAGTTAAATCTGAACTTCCAGCATCGGATATAATTAATTCCACTTTATCTTCCCAAAGCAAAATATCAGCTAATATTAGCGGTAGCCGTTTGGATTCATTTAATGTTGGGATAATGATGCTTAGTTCAGCCATTTTTATTTAAGCCATGGGGAAAGATCTATAAGTTGGTCAATATCATTTTTAGTATGAAGTTTTTTATATTTAACATTCTTAGATTTGGCTCTTTTAATAGTTTCTGCAAAGACAGTATTGGATCCCCAAGTTATTCCACTGAAGAGCCATGAGGGAATGTTCTTTGATAAGTGGCCGGACATTCCCAATAACCAGTACCCTCCATCAGAGGCTGGTCCTAAGACTAGTTCGTTATTTTTAAGATGTTCAAATGCACTAATTAATTCGTCAACTGAAAGCTTAGGGAGGTCAGACCCAATAATTATGATTGACCGCTGTTGATGCTTGGTATGTTTTCGTTCAAAATTAGCTTTGAATATTTGTCTTTTAATTCTCAATCCTAAATTCCCATTACCTTGTAGGGAGACTTCTGTAAAACCTAATGTATTGCCCCATCGTTGAGCAGCTTTACAGCCAATTCCAGAGAGGGCTATTTTGACTTGTATTGATTGAGTGCTCAACAAAGACTTAATGACAAAA
>QCOP01000018.1 GCA_003212885.1 Prochlorococcus sp. AG-432-D11
AGGTTAAATGAGTCCACAAATTATAACCAGCAGTTGTATGCACTACACCCTTTGGTTTACCTGTGGAACCTGATGTATATAAAATAAATAATCTATCCTCACTGTCCATATGCTCTGGAGGACAAAAATCATCTTGATTTGGGACCACATCGTGCCACCAATAATCTCTACCACTAACAAATTCGACTTGATTATTTGATCTTTTTACAACTAGTACAGACTTAACAGAAGGGCATGAACCCTCAGACAAAGCAATATCTACAGCCGACTTTAAAGCTACAATTTTGTCTTTCCTAAAACCACCATCTGCCGTAATAACAAGCTTCGCCTGACCATCATTAAGCCTATCTCTTAAAGCTTCAGAAGAAAAACCACCAAATACAACAGAATGGGGTGCGCCGATTCTTGCGCAAGCAAGCATAGCTATTGCAGCCTCAGGAACCATAGGCATGTATATAGCCACTAGATCTCCTTTTGATATTCCAAGCTCTTTTAAGGCATTAGCAGTTTTACAGACCTCAAGATGAAGCTCCTTATAAGTGAATGTCCTAATATCTCCAGGTTCACCCTCCCAAATTATTGCGGTTTTATCACCCCTGTCCGCAAGGTGACGGTCTAAACAATTGTATGAAAGATTAGTTTTACCTCCTTCAAACCATTTTACAAAAGGTGGATTAGTCCAATCCAACACATTTGTAAAAGGCTCAAACCAATGAATTTCCTCTAACGCTGCATTGCCCCAAAACTCTTCAGGATCTCGTTTTGCTGAATTAACAATATCTTGATAAATATCTAAGCTACCTATTCGAGCTTGACTAGCAAATTCAGAATCTGGAAAAAAGATCCTTTCTTCGTTTAGGACTGATTCAATTGTTAAGGAAGGGTCAGAGGTCATGATCAACAAAGTCCTTTTGTATATTAATAACTAGGAAATTCCTCCTAGAAAGGAAAGTGAAACGGTTATTAAAACGATTTTCAACGAAATGAACACTCCTACTGCGATCCTCTTTGATCTAGATGGAGTACTGTTAGACACAGAACCACTGCTTGCCCAAGCATGGAAGGAAAGTGCAAATCATTTTGGCATTAGAATAACGGAAGCACAATTAAAAGAATTGAAGGGGCAAAGAAGAATAGACTGTGCAAACAAAATCATAGAATTAGTTAGCTTCAATATCGATATTGAGGTATTTATAAAATTTCACAAATCCAAAGTGATAAATTTAATAAGATATGCAAAACCAATTGAAAATGCTAATGAGCTAATTAACTATTGTCTTAGAAGAGATATACCTATTGCTCTTGTTACCAGTAGTAGCAAAGAATCCTTTGAACTTAAAAAACAATATCATCCATGGATTAGTAGTTTTAATACAAAAATCTTAGGAGATAGTGTAAAAATAAAGAAGGGAAAACCACATCCAGATCCATATTTAGCAGCAGCCAATGAATTAGGAGCAGATATTTGTTCTTGTTGGGCTATAGAAGACTCAATAGCTGGAGCAACTTCTGCTATTAGAGCTGGGTGCAAACTTTGGTTACTTAATCAAGACCAAGAAATAATTGATGAACTTAGTAAAAAAACAAACTATACCAATTTCAAAGTAATTGCTAATTTGATTAATATAATAGAAATTCTTGAAAAAAAATAATATTTTCTAGTAAAGCCTGCTTAAAACATACTCAGGCAACTTCAATAAAGATTCTTTAGAAGGAGATTCTGGCAGCCAAGAAATAGAATCATATGCTTCATTAGCAAAATTATTAGCAAGCGTCCTAGAAAGTTCTATTGCTTTAGATGAGTAAACAATATCTAAAGCCTTCTCCAAGTCTCCTTCCTGAGAAAATTCACGTTGAATAATCTCACTAAGTTTTGGATTCTCTTCCAAAGCATAAAGTACAGGTGCTGTTAGATAACCACTAGCCAAATCTGAAACAGCTGGCTTTCCTAATTGCTCATCATTTCCAGTAAAATCCAAAATATCATCTACCACTTGAAAAGCTAATCCAATTTGTTTACCAAAATGATATAAAGAGTCCAAACGACTTCCATCAAGATTAGTTAAGACACCTGCAGCCCTACAGCTATTTGCAATTAAAGAGGCAGTTTTGCAGTAACTCTTTTCTAAATAAGTAGAAAATGTTTGGCAAGAATCAAATCTAAATAACCCTTGTTTAATTTCCCCATCAGCGAGGTCCATTATTACCCTACTTAATAGTTTTACAACATCTAAATTATCAAGGTTTGCAAGATGCCAACTAGACTGAGCAAACAAAAAATCACCTGCAAGAACAGCTACTCGATGATTGAATCGACTATGAACAGTTTCAACTCCTCTACGAGTTGAAGCCTGATCAACTACATCATCATGAACAAGAGAAGCAGTGTGGATCATTTCCGTTATTTCAGCAAGTCTTTTATGCCTTTCTGAAAGATGGCTTTTCTCATCAATAGCTCTAGAAATTAACAAAACAATTCCAGGGCGAAGTCTTTTGCCTCCAGCACTAAACAAATGCTCTGCAGCTGCTTGAAGAATAGGATGACCGGCTCCAATGAGGCTTCTAAGATCCGAGAGCAAAAGCTCAAGATCTTTTTCAACAGGCAGAAGCAACTCAGTAACAGTGGTCATATAAAAACCTACTTAAGGAATACTAGGAGACAAATGAACGTGATTGAAGGGAGACATGTTTCACAGGAGGCATGAAACCAAGCCATTGCTTGGCTTTAAGAGAAAATCCAATTGGGTCTGAAGTCACAAAAAAACTTACATTTGTAAATGATAGGTATTTATCTGATCGAATGCTGGGAGTTCCGCAAAATTCATCCAATTGGATTGCCAGATTATCAGCAGGATCAAGAATTGAAATATATTTGGGCAAAAGTTTCTCCAATAAAGGCCGAAGAAGAGGGTAATGACTGCATCCAAGAACAATAGAACTTACATTCATGTTTATAAGTGGATCTAAGTATTCATAGGCAACTTGCTCAAGCTGAATTGAATTTAACTGACCTGTCTCTATTAATGGGACAAAAGCAGGACAAGATTGTTGGAAAACATCTGCAGAGGGATTAACAGATTTTATGCATCTTTCATAATAACCAGATGAAACTGTAGAAGAAGTTGCCAAAACTCCAATTTTATTTTGGTTACGCAGCGCTTCAAAATTATTTATCAAGGGGAATACAGGAAACCTAGAATATTTACGGACTATATCCAGAGCCAAAGAATTTGTGGTATTACAGGCAATAACAATCCCATCTAATCTAAATGAATTTAACCATTGAGTAACTTCCCTTGCATAAAGCCTTAATTCTTCTGATGATCTATTTCCATATGGGACTCTAGCAGTATCTCCCAAATAAATTGCTTTTACGTTATGACGTTTCAAAATTGAACTTAGGACAGTAAATCCACCAACTCCGCTATCAAATATGCCAAAAGAAAGAGTCAATTGAATCTATCTAGATATTTGAGTATGCCCTTTGAAATTGCAAAAGCAAGTCTTTTTCTATGAATTGATTTTGACAAAAGACTAGAATCCAACCTACCTGTAACAAAACCAATTTCAACTAATGCAGCTGGCATATTGGTTTTTCCTATTACATAAAACCGACCTTTGCGAACTCCTCTATCTGGAGAATCTGGAGAAGCATATAATATTTCGTTTTGAATATATTTAGCCAAATTATAACCTTTGTATCCAGAGAAATAATACGTTTCTAATCCGCTAACATCTCGTCGAAATCCTCTTGTAGCATTTGCATGAATACTAATAAAAGCATCGGCGTTACTCCTATTTGCAATAGCAACTCTTGGATAAAGGTCTACATCTATATCACTATTTCTTGTAAGTCGAACCTTGACACCTTTATCAGTTAAATATTTATAGATATATCTAGAAACATCCAAGACAACATCCTTTTCCTTTAGTCCGCTAATGCCTACTGCTCCAGGATCGATACCACCATGTCCAGGATCTAGTACTACTAGATATCTACCACGTTCAATATTTGGAAGCTTTGACGAATCAATATCAGGTAGTTTTAGTGATAAAGAAAGATTATTCCGAGAAGATTTACGAACTGATCTATCAATTTGGCCTTCCCCAATCTCATTGATAGAACTAGACGATAGACCCGTAAACTTTAATGTCCATTTATCATTTGATATGCCAATTAATTTAAGACCATAGGGGTTCAATCTTACATCAGAATCAAATTCAATTACTAATCTTGTCTTACCAGTATAAGGTTTTCCAAGTCTAACCTCCTTAACCGGACCAGTACCATTTATTTTTCTAGGTTTAGCTAATTCTCCAGGGAAATCAATCCATAAGCGATCACCATATTTATTATCTCCCGATTGAAAAAAGGCTCTTAATTTAGCATTTTTAGTTGTTCTTAATACTAAAACGCCATCTTTCCTTATTAACCAAGCAGCAAGAGCACTTGCTGCATACACAGGTACCGAGGTAATTAAAGACGTTAAAGAAAAGGAAACAAAAAATAAGAAAGAAAAATATCTATAAAAGAATGAACGCATTTATTAGAAAAAATCTGGCTTCCTATGTAGAAGACAAGGCATCTGGCTTCTTATCTTCTGAGCCTTTGTTTGATCGACTGGTGCTATAGCTGAACCTTGCTGAACACCAGCATCAGAAAGGACTGTACCCCAGGGATCTATAACCATGGCATGACCATGACTTTGACGTCGGCCATAATGTAAACCAGTTTGAGCTGGTGCAACAACATAAGCTGTATTTTCAATAGCTCTAGCTTGAAGTAATACTTGCCAATGATCCTTTCCTGTAAATGCAGTAAAAGCTGCAGGAATAAAAAGCAATTCAGCACCTTGTGTTACAAGATACCGATAAAGCTCTGGGAATCGAACGTCATAACAAATTGACAATCCAATTTTGCATAAACCCGGAACATCAATGACTGGTGGAAGATTTGATCCAGAAACAATAGTTTCTGATTCTCGATATTTATTTCCGTCAGGAAGATCAACATCAAAAAGATGAATCTTGTCATAGCGACCAAGCAATTGGCCGTCCTTACCAACAAGTTCAGATCTATTTAAGGTCCTTTGACCATCTCCTGCTGGAACAGGAAATCCTCCACCCAACAAAACAACCTGATATCTTCTAGCCATTGTTACAAGAAATCTAGAACATTGTTCGGCTAAAGAAGAAGCTATTTCCAACCTATTTTGATCATTACCAAGAAAAGAAAAATTCTCTGGAAGTCCAATCAACTCGGCGCCTCGTTTAGCTGCAAGAGATATTTGTTCTTCAGCTGATGATAAATTAGCCTCGACATCCGAGGTGCTAGTAAGTTGCAATGCTGATGCAAGAAAATCTGACAATTTTAAAAAGCTAGTAAATGATTGATGTCAGGTTGAACTAAGAACACCTGGTTCACTCTGGAAAGGTATAACATTTATACTATCGAGATTTGAGCAACAAGCGAAGTCCTCGTGATGATTTCCAATTCGTTGAAGTCTCTTGCCATGGGTTGATTCCATAAGACAACCTAAAGGATTTTCTCTCCAAATAGACCATAATGCCAATGCTGCTTGAAGCTCATCATTAGCAATATGAACATCTCTTGACCCAGATTCAAGCAAATAACTAACTAATGCTCCTGCCGCCAAAGAATCTTCCAAAGAATAGGAACCTTCCCATCCACTTCCTAGTATACAAACTGATTTAGGCATATCAGCTAATAATCTATCAGCGACAAAACTTCGATTTACAAGTGCCAATGTATAAAGAGTTTCAAAGTCCTTAACTCGTTCTAATGATCGAGTGCCATTAGTAGTGCTCATAAAAATTCTCTTACCCTTAACTAAATCTGGTTGTACATCATTAGGAGAATTTCCAAGATCAAAACCATCAATACGTTTACCGCCTCTTTCTCCTATAAGAATCCTCGACGATTCTGGCCAATTAGAGGCTTCTTGCCAAAGTTGTTCAACATCAGCAAAAGTCTGAATTGCTGCAGCACCATTTTTTAACGCACAGGCAATAGTAGTAGTTGCTCTTAAGACATCAATTACAACAGCAGTTGAAGACGGCTGATCGTTGGGTACATCAGCTGCCACATGAAAGTAAAAAACTTCCATAATAAAACTCCCTAAACCACTAAAATAAAATTAATAGTATTCATGCTATTTCATTAGCATGAACATATTTATGAATTACATTAATAAAAGCCAATCCTCACAAAATCTGAGAGGTTTTCTATCACTACTTGAAGAAAGAGGACAACTTAGGAGAATCAAACAAAGTGTTAGTCCCGATCAGGAACTTGCAGCAATAAGTGATCGTGTTTTGAGTATGGGAGGACCTGCTCTACAATTCGATAACGTTGAAGGATCAAATATTCCTGTTATTTCTAATTTACTGGGAACAACCGAACGAGTCGCCTGGAGCATGGGATGCGAAAAAATTGAAGAATTAGAAGATCTAGGGAAAAAACTCTCATTTTTACAACAACCCAAACTACCTAAAGGTATAAAAGAAAGCTTTGAAGTAGGTAATATCTTTTGGAAACTTATTAAAGCCAGGCCAGATCTAGATTTACTTCCGCCATGCCAACAAATTGTAGATAGGGAAGTTAATTTAGATGACTTACCCTTAATAAGGCCCTGGCCAAAAGATGCAGGAAAAATCATAACGCTTGGCCTAGTAATCACAAAAGATCCTGAGACTAAAACACCAAATGTAGGCGTTTATAGGCTCCAAAAACAATCACAAAATTCAATGACTGTACACTGGCTCAGCGTAAGAGGTGGTGCAGGACATCTTAAGAAGGCGGCCTTAAGAGGCGAGAAACTAGAAGTTGCAGTTGCAATAGGAGTTCATCCACTACTTATTATGGCAGCAGCTACACCAATACCAATTGAATTAAGTGAATGGTTATTTGCAGGACTTTATTCTGGAACTGGTGTCAGACTAGCAAAATGCAAAACCTTAGATCTTCAAGTTCCAAGTCATAGTGAGATTATTTTAGAGGGATTAATTGACCCCAAGGATGAACTTGACGATGGTCCATTTGGAGACCATATGGGCTTTTATGGAGGAGTAGAAAAATCTCCACTTATTAAATTTCACTGTATCACTAAGAAGAAAAACCCATTATTTTTGACAACATTTAGCGGAAGGCCACCTAAAGAAGAGGCTATGATTGCAATAGCGTTAAATAGAATCTATACGCCTATTTTACGTAGACAAGTCACTGAAATAGTAGATTTTTTCCTTCCAATGGAGGCGTTAAGTTACAAATTAGCTATTATATCTATTGACAAAGCATACCCTGGACAAGCAAAAAGAGCCTCTATGGCCTTCTGGAGTGCGCTCCCTCAATTTACATATACAAAATTTGTTATAGTTGTCGACTCAACAATAAATGTTAGAGATCCAAGGCAAGTGATTTGGGCAATCTCGAGTCTAGTTGATCCTCAAAGAGACCTCATGGTAATTGAAAATACACCTTTTGATAGCCTCGATTTTGCCAGTGAAAGTATAGGTTTAGGCGGAAGACTTGCTATTGATGCAACAACCAAAATTGGTCCAGAAAAGCAACATGAATGGGGTCAACCGCTTCAATTCTCAAAAGAAATGACAAGTAGAGTGGATAAAAGGTGGGATGATCTAGGCCTTTCAGATTTAGGTAAGGAGACTCCAGATCCTTCATTATTTGGTTATGTAATTGAAGAATTAATTCGACAAAAAGAAATCACAAATTCATAATAAAGAATAAAAAATGCGGTTAAAATGAAAAATTAAATAATAAAATGCTTTCAAGCGAATAAAAAAATGCCTTGAGTTCAACAACAAGTGGTTTGAAATTAACATTAAATGCAGGAGGAAAGCTTAAAGGTAAAGTAAAAATCCCAGGAGATAAATCAATATCTCATAGAGCACTTATACTAGGAGCTATTGCTGAAGGCGAAACACATATAAGTGGAATTCTTCCTGCTGAAGATCCAATAAGTACTGCTACATGTTTAAGATCAATTGGGGTAAAGATAAGCCCTATAGAAAAAGGAAAAAAAGTTATAGTTAATGGTGTAGGAATTGATGGTTTAAAAGAACCAAAAACAGTTTTGAACTGCGGCAATTCTGGTACAACAATGCGACTTCTGCTAGGACTATTAGCAGGCAGACCTGGAAAACATTTTGTTTTAACAGGGGATAGTTCACTATCTACTAGACCAATGAAAAGAGTTGGTCAACCCTTGAGAATGATGGGAGGAACAATCAATGGTAGAGAGGAAGGAAACTACGCACCTCTATCTGTTATAGGCCAAAAACTTCATGGAGCAGTGATTGGAACCCCGGTTCCAAGTGCGCAAGTTAAATCAGCAATATTGCTTGCTGCCCTTAAAGCCAGCGGGTCTACTACTGTTATAGAACCAGCAAAGTCAAGAGACCATAGCGAAAGAATGTTAAAAGCATTTGGAGCCAATATAGAAATAAGTGGAGAAATGGGAAGACATATAACTATTCATCCTGGGGGTGTATTAAAAGGACAATCTATAATTGTGCCTGGTGATATTAGCTCAGCAGCATTTTGGCTTGTTGGCGCAACTATAATACCTGGATCAAAAATAACCATTGAGAATGTTGGTTTAAATCCAACTAGAACTGGGATAATAGAAATACTTCAACAAATGGGTGCAGATTTTCGAATAGAAAACTACAGAGAAGTTGCAGGAGAACCTGTTGGAGAAATAGAAGTTGAGTACAAATCTAAACTAAAACCATTCACCATTGATTCTGAATTGATGCCTAGACTTATAGACGAAATTCCAATTTTAGCGGTAGCGGCATGTTCATGTGATGGGGAAAGTCAAATTAGAGATGCCGCAGAATTACGTATCAAAGAAACTGACAGACTTGCTGTAATAACAAGGCAACTTTCAAAAATGGGAGCACAAATAAAAGAAAATGAGGATGGATTATTGATAACTGGACCTAAAAAACTCAATGGAGCAGAATTAGATAGTGAAGGCGATCATAGAATTGCTATGAGCCTTGCAATTGCCTCGGTGATAGCAAATTCAAATTCAACAATTATAAATAGTACTGCAGCAGATATTTCATATCCTGAATTCTGGCAAAATTTTAATACTCTAAAAGAATAAGTCCTTATAAAGTTGAACTCTCAAGATGAACTAATAGGAATTATAACTAATGATGGTAGTTATAGTATGGTTAACAAACTATACAATGAAGCCTTTCATTGCTCAGATGGAGCATTGAAAGAGTCAATAGAAAAATTTATACGACCATCTAAATTAGATAGATTTAGTCAAGAAGATGAACTAGTTGTTTTAGATGTTTGCTTTGGCCTAGGTTACAACTTAGGTTCACTCTTGAAAATCATAAATAAAGACAAGAAAAAACTTCATTGGTGGGGTTTAGAAATTGATAAAAGACCAATAAAAACTGCGTTAGCATTTGATTCCTTTTCGATGAACTGGTCAGAAGAGATACTTGAAATATTTCATCAATTAATTACCAATGCTCAGTGGAGAAACAAAAATAGTGACGGTAAAATCTTATGGGGAGAAGCAAGGGAGACATGGGAACTACTCCCAAAACAAACTTTATACGATCTAATATTTCTAGATGCATTTTCCCCTCCAAAGTGTCCAGAACTTTGGACTGAAGAATTTATAAGCAAATTAGCAACTCGTTTAAAGCCCAATGGACGAATCCTGACTTACTCAAGGGCTGCCGCAGTGAGAAGAAGTATTCAGCGCTCAGGATTAAAAGTTATGTCTCTACCAACGATTAATATCACAAAGAACAACTGGACATCTGGAACTGTAGGAATAAAACTGAGTCAAAACGAAAAAAAATTCTATTCAGATAGCCTTTACAAAAATCTATCTCAACAGGAAGAAGAACATCTTCTAACAAAAGCTGCGGTCCCTTATAGAGATCCAAGTGGTAAATCAACAAAGGAAGAGATCATATCAAGAAGAAATCAAGAACAGATACAAAGCAAATTAAAAAATACAAGGGCATGGAAAAAGAGATGGGAAATAACTTAATGTTGTAGAAATAATTAGAATTAATAGGACACTAAGGACCCATGCTTGCAATCTCAATATTGGCTGCAGGGAAAGGTACACGGATGAAAAGTACCCTCCCAAAAGTACTACAGCCATTGCTTGAAACTCCACTAATTGAGTGGGTGCTGAATAGCTGTAAAGAACTAAAAGTTGATAGATTTTTAATAGTAGTAGGTCATAAACAAGAGGAGGTTAAAAAGCAACTTTCCTGGAACAACAAACTAGAGTTTATTACACAAAATCCACAAAATGGAACAGGTCATGCGGTCCAAACACTTGTACCAAGTCTTGGCGAATATGATGGAGACCTTTTAGTTCTTAACGGAGATGTTCCATTACTAAAGCCTCAGACAATTAGTCATCTTGTTGAAGAGCACCAGAAAAGAAAATCAAATGTGACAATAATTACATCTAGAGTTTCGCATCCAAAAGGGTATGGAAGAGTATTTGCACAAGAAGATGGTTTAGTAGATGAAATAATTGAAGACAAAGATTGTACAAAAGACCAACTAAAGAATAATTTAGTTAATGCAGGTATTTACTGTTTTAATTGGAAGAAACTTAAAAAAGTTCTTCCATTACTAAATTCAGACAATAATCAACAAGAATTATATCTAACTGACGCCATAAAGATGATTGGAAATGCAATGCACATAGAAGTTAAAGACGAAAAGCAAATCCGTGGTATAAACAATCGTATCCAATTAGCAGAATGTGAAAAAATAATCCAAAATGAATTGAAAGAGACATACATGAATCAAGGAGTAACATTTATTGCCCCTGATAGTTGTACTGTTAGTAATAAATGTAAGTTTGGTAGTGACGTAATTATCGAGCCAGAGACACACTTAAGAGGAGAATGTGTAATAGGAAATGATTCAATTATTGGTCCAGGGTGCTATATTAAAGATTCAAAAATAGGTGACAATGTTAAAATTATATATTCCGTAATCAATGAATCTACTATAAGTAATTCCGTTGAAATTGGTCCATTCGCAAATATTAGACCAATGACATATATCGAAGACAAGTGTAAAGTAGGGAATTTTGTGGAAATAAAAAAAAGTATTATTCAATCAAAATCAAAAATCAATCATCTAAGTTATATAGGAGATGCAAACATAGGCAAAGCAGTTAATATTGGTGCAGGTACAATAACAGCAAACTACGATGGAAAACAAAAGCATCAAACCCTAATAGGTAATAATTCAAAGACAGGTGCTAATTCTGTACTTGTTGCTCCAATAAATATTGGCGAAAATGTTACTATTGGAGCTGGCTCAACCCTTACTAAAAATGTTCCAAACAATTCATTAGCTATTGGAAGAGCAAAGCAATTTATTAAAAACAATTGGATCACTTAGCAAAAGCAGTTATCAATTCTTCAATTACAGATTCTAAACCTACCTTTCTACTTCCTTTAAAAAGCAACCAATCACCAGGTAAAAGTATATCTTTCAACAAAGGGAAAACCTCGTCTCTTGAATTAAGACTATAAAATAAATTTAATTTTTTATTAAAGCTATGTGAAATTTCATTTTCAAATTCAGCGTTAAGAGAAACAGTAATCAAACCATATAAACCAATATTTGCAGCATATTCAAGTACTTGGAGATGTGCACTAGAAACTTGATTTCCTAACTCCAGCATTGAACCTAAAATTGCAATATGACGGCTTGGTTTACTATTTAAATATTTCAATGAAGCAATCATAGATTCCGGAGATGCATTGTATGATTCATCTAAAATATTTATATCGCCTACTTTTAAAAAATTGTTTCTTCCTTTAGATGGAATAACATTTAATGACTTTAACCTTGTAAAAGGTATCCCTAATTCCTGTGAAGTTGCAAGAGCAAACATAAAGTTAAGAGCATTGTGCTCTCCTTCAAATGGAAGCTTAAATGTAATACCTTCTAAATCAAGGTATCTAAAATTAAGATGTAATTTACCATTTAAATTTGGTTTATTAGATTTACAAGAAGACATTCTATCCTGAGTTAAATCAGATCCAGAGATATCAACACGTAAAATTTTGCCACTCCATACCCTTCTCAAAGCATCCTCAAGAAGTGGGTCGCCAAATGGAATAATTACAACTCCATCAGGCTTTAGGAAACTTACAATTTCACATTTAGCTTTTGCTATATTTTCCTTACTTCCCAATAAACCTATATGAGCACTACCAATATTAGTGATAATAGCAATATCAGGATTGCTACATTTAGACAATCGTTTTATTTCCCCATGCCCTCTCATCCCCATTTCGACAACAATAGCAGCATCATCCTTTGAAGCTTTAATTATCGTCAAAGGGACGCCTACATCATTATTATTATTTAAATAAGAAGAAGTTATAGAACCTAAAGGTGAGATAGCTGCACTAATAAGCTCTTTAGTAGTTGTTTTACCTACTGAACCAGTAATCGCAATAACTGGTATCCCAAGTTTCTTACGGTGGAAAAGAGCAAGCTGTTGAAGAGCAATAGTAGTATCTTCTACTTCCCAATAAAGTAACTTAGTTGGTCGTGACAACTTGTAGTTACTATCAATAACTGCCGCTTGTGCTCCTTTAATGAAGACATCGTTTAAGAAGTTATGACCATCAAAATTAATTCCTTTAATTGGGAAAAAGAAATCACCCTTACTAATTGATCTTGAATCAGTGGAAACATTACCAACAAAATTCTGAAGATCCACTCCACAAAAATTTATAGGACTTCCCCAAATATCAATAAGTTCTATTAAACGAATATTCACTCAAAACTTGGAAAATTGTTCTTTAAATAATAGCTATTTTTGTCTCCTTAGAGAAGGGTCTGCATCCTGACCAAAGGAAAATTTTTCAACTTCTTCAATATTTGGAGCAGGTTCCTTGATTCCGCATACTTCCTTGTACATCGATTCATATTCTATAGCTGAACGCTTCCAACTAAATTCTTGTGACATGGCACGCTTTTGTAAATCAAGCCAATATTCTTGATGACGGAAAGCTTCCCATGAACGAACTAAAGCTGTATAGAAATCAATAGGTTCAAATCGATCAAAACAAAAACCAGTACCTTTTTTATTAGCAGGATCATGAGGTATAACTGTATCAACGAGACCACCAACATTTCTAACAACAGGAATAGATCCATATCTCATTGCAAGTAGTTGACTAATGCCACATGGCTCAAATCTACTAGGCATTAGGAAAGCATCAGTACCACCATAAATCAACCGAGACAGAGCATCGTCATAAGTCAAAAAGACAGCAAATCTACCAGGAAATTCTATAGCTAACTGCCACAGAGCCGATTCAAAAGCTTGATCCCCAGTCCCTAAAACAACTATTTGAGAATCTGTATAAGCTAATAACCTTCGTGAGACTTGAAGAAGTAGATCTACACCCTTCTGATCAACAAGTCTGCCAACCATTCCTAACAAATATTTGTCATTACTGACTTCAAGACCCATTCGAATCTGGAGTGCTTCCTTATTCTTTTTTCTGCCATCAAGATTGTTCAGGTCAAAATTAGCTTCAAGAGCTTTATCAGTAGCAGGATCCCACTCATCTAAATCAATCCCATTTAAAATTCCTCTTAATTTGGCAGAAACGTAATTTAATAATCCTTCTAATCTCTCTCCATATTCAGAAGTACGGATCTCTCTTGCATAAGTTGGAGAAACAGCGTTGACTCGATCTGCATATAGCATAGCTGCAGCCATAGTGTGATCTCCGCTCATATACCAAGGACACCAAGTAATACGATCAAGCTTCCACCGCCAGGGCCCTTGATACTTCAAATTATGGATCGTAAATACAGTACTTATTTCAGGATCCTGGTGCATCCATACTGGGATCATACCTGTATGCCAATCATGACAATGAAGAACCTGAGGTTTCCATGAATTCCAAGCAAATTCAGAAGTAGCACTAGCAAAAAATGTAAAACGCCAATCTTCATCATCCCCTCCATATATTCTTTCAGAATCAAAAGCAGGATGGCCAACTAAATATAGAGGAAGTTCGCTTGTAGGGTGTTTAGTTTCAAAAATGGAAAAATCAGAGCCCATCGTATGAGATAAAAAAATAGGCTCTTCAGAAATATTTAACTCACTCCAAAGTTTGCTATATCCAGGAATTATCAAGCGAACATCATGGCCAAGATTAGCTAGAGCTGGCGGCAATGAAGAAAGAACATCACCCATTCCACCGACTTTAATCATTGGAGCGCATTCAGCTGCAGCAAATAGAACGCGCATGTGAAAAAACGAAAGTAGATCTTAATACTAGTATTTCAAGGCAACCATCCATCACCAGAAAAATTCGGATCTCTTTTTTCTAAAAATGCATTTCTACCTTCTAATGCTTCGTCTGTTCTGTAAAAAAGGTGAGTTGCTTGGCCAGCTAACTCCTGTATACCAGCAAGACCATCTAAATCAGCATTAAAAGAAGCTTTTAAGCAACGAATTGCAGTAGGGCTATGCCTAAGTATATCTTTTGCCCATTTAATTCCTTCAGCCTCAAGCTGATCGAGAGAAGTAACTTCATTGACCAGTCCCATTCTCAATGCTTCATCTGCACTGTATTTTCTACAAAGAAACCAAATTTCTCGAGCTTTTCTCTGTCCAACAACCTTCGCTAAATATCCTGCTCCATAACCTCCATCAAAACTACCCACAATAGGTCCTGTTTGACCAAAAATTGCATTTTTTGATGCCAAACTAAGGTCGCATAAAAGATGCAAAACTTGCCCCCCGCCTATGGCATAACCTGAAACCAAAGCAATCACAACCTTAGGAAGAGTCCGAATTATCCTTTGTAAATCAAGAACATTTAATCGTGGTATACCATCGTCGCCAACATAACCACCTTCTCCGCGTATTGACTGATCGCCTCCAGCACAAAACGAGTAGACACCATCTTTAGAAGGACCTTCTCCTGTAAATAAGACCACTCCAATTTTAGGATTATTTCTAACAATGCTAAAGGCTTCACATAATTCTGAGACAGTTTGAGGCCTAAAAGCATTTCTCTTTTCAGGCCGATTTATTGAAATTCGAGCAATACCTTCTTGCGAAACATAAAGGAGAACATCAGAAAATGATCCAATAGATTTCCATGAAATATCGCAATTCTTGGAAAAAGTGGTTTTGGTAGATTTCTTTGAGTTTAGAGTCATTTTATTAAAACATTAAGTGAAGTCATTAAGTTAGTAATCATATAACTACAGCTTCAATCTTTAAATTTATCTGACTTCTAATATTAAAACTATCAAATTGGCTTAAAGTAACTCGAAGTAAAACAGTTTCATTTAATGAATAAGCCCAAGACAAAGCAGGTTTAAGTTCATCTAAATTTTTAATGTCACGAGTAAGTATGCCATGAGAAGAGGCTAGAGCTAAGTGATCAACTTTTTGGGGCATTACAAAAAGTTCTTGTAAGTCACTATCGCATATTTTATTTTCAAGGACCTCATTAAATATAGCTCCACCTCCATTGTCAATCAATAAAACAATCAATTGAGAGATATTATTGTCATTTAAAGACCAGCCGTTACTATCATGTAATAGAGCAAGATCACCTGTAACTAAAAGAGTTTTACCTAATACTCTACATAATCCCATTGCTAAGGATAGAGTTCCATCTATGCCAGATGCCCCTCTAAAACTATAACATCTTCGCTTTAAAATTGATAAGCCCGAGAAAGAAATTAAATCACGTATTGGTGTACTTGCTGAAAGCATTAAAGGAATTTCTTCAGGAAGGTATCTATTTATCCAATAAGCCAGTCCAGGTTCAGTAAATGTTTTATTTGTAGTAAAGTTTTCTTCTAAAAGAGAAATAATAGTTTGGTCTGCATTATATAAATACTCTGAAAACTGTTTTGATTCATTTGAAATACTAAAGGATTGTTGGGTTTGATAAATTAAATCTGTCCAACATAATAAACCTCCAGAAAATTGTTTTGCCAATCTGAGGGGATCCTGAAACCTATTATCCCCTTCAGTAATAAGAAGTTGATTGAAATTAGTATTATTTAAAAATTTATATAAATTTCTACTACATGAAATAGGCCCTAGTCTTAAAATTTGAAGATTATTAAAGTAATTATGTTGGATAAAAGGTAATAGCAAATCCCAGTGACTAATTAGTCCAGATTGGAGAGAAGAAATTCTAGAGAGAGGGTCGGCAAAAATTTTCCAGCCTGTTCGCAATTGAAAAACATCTAATGCTTTACTAAATTTAGACAAACAAGTGATTCCAGACCTCCAAGGACCAACTAATATTAAACCTGGTTTAGAGAAATCAAGAAAGGGTGCATTTTTATAATTATATCTAGGCTTATTAAAAAAAGATTTATTAATATAATTCTTTTTCAAACGATTCCATTTGTTCCATGCAATTTGTTGCTCTTCTAAAGATGCATGAAGTGGTTCTTCGAAAGGGATATTTAAATGGACTGGTCCGGGAGGATAATGTGCAGAAGACCATGCCTCATCTATTAAAGTGAACAATTGTTCATCTAAAATATTATGGATTCCATCTTTAGGACCTTGAATAAAAGTCCTACAAACTGGCTTTAAAAATTCTTCTTGGTTAACCGTTTGATTCGCACCACAATTTTTTAGTCGAAAAGGTCTGTCTGCTGTAATAAAAATTAGTGAGTGATTTGCTTGATTTGCCTCAACAGCTGCTGGCAAAAGATTTGCTACTGCTGTTCCTGAGGTAGTAATAACTATTGTGCACTCAGTATTTCCTGATGATATTCCTAAAGCCATAAATGCAGCTGATCTCTCATCGATAGCTGTATATATATTTAATTTTTTAGTTTTTTGAAGTCCCCCTGCCGCAAGTGCTAATGGACCTGATCTACTCCCAGGACAAAGAACTAAATTAGTCACTCCCCTTTCACAAAAACCACTAAGAAGTTGTAGGGATATGTAAAAATTGGAAAGAGCTATAGACAGTGGAATAAGTTCGCAACTAGTTTAATTATCTCAAATATTTGAATTTTCATAAAGGAAAATTAATGACAAATAGCAACTCAGAATCATTGCAAAAGAAGCTCAACAGTTTTGTAAGCATCCTTTGTTGGATCCTTGTGGCTCTAATTATTCGATGGCAAGTTATTGAACCAAGATGGATTCCCTCAGGATCAATGCTCCCAACACTGCAAATCCAAGAAAAGTTATTAATTGAAAAGATAACTCCAAAATTAAATATATTAACTAATAAAACTATAAAAAGAGAATCAATTATTGTATTTAAACCACCAAGAATTCTTGTTGAAAGCGGATACAAAGAAAAAACAGCCTTAATAAAAAGGGTCATTGGGATACCTGGAGACATTATAGAAATCAAAAATGGAAATTTAATCAGAAATAATGAAATTGTTAATGAGCCATGGCGAAATGAGCCAATAAATTATGAAATGGAGGCAATAAAAATACCAAAAGGATATTTCTGGGTATTAGGTGACAATAGAAACAACAGTCTCGATTCACATCTCTGGGGGCCATTACCCCAAAAAAATGTAATAGGTACAGCTTTTTTCAGGTATTGGCCACTTAAAAAAATAGGACCTATTCGGTTCCCCGACTCAAAAGATTCTTAAAAATGACCTGTTTTGAGATATGGTTAAAAGGTAATAGAGATAACACTGGGATGATTAACCCGGAATTTCTAACAACTGATAACAATAACGAAGGTTCTGAGGGGAATGCTCTCATCCAATACCTTCAAGAGCAATCACCAGATGTTTTGCAAAGAGTTGCGAAGTCAGCAAGCAACGATATTCAAGACATTATTAGGCACAACGTACAAGGACTGCTTGGCATGCTTCCTGGAGAACAGTTTGAAGTTAAAGTTACCTCTTCAAGAGACAATATTGGCAACCTTTTAGCTTCAGCAATGATGACAGGTTATTTTCTTAGACAAATGGAGCAAAGAAAAGAATTGGAAGAGTCATTTTCTAATGACGAAGAAATGAGTGTTAACCCTGATGACATTAATTTTTAGGATTAAACGTAGGGTCTTTTGGCACTATTTCTTTTTCAATCAATAGTTCATCAACAGAACTTAAAAAGCTCCAGTCGTCTTCTTTCTTAATCCATTCGGAAAAATTAATTTTTCTTCTAAATGTTAGACAATCCTTATTTCTAAAAGATATTGGAGAAGAAAAATGAGCAGGTATAATCATCCTTAATCCCCTTAATGAAGAGATAATATCTAACCATCTTAACAATTCATTTTTAGCTCTTGGGAACACAAGCCTCCTAACAACAGGAGCTACCTGCAAGAGTGGTTTATCTTGGCCAACAAGCTTTAAAGCAGAAGATTGCCAACCTGATTGCCACTCAAAGGGATAAATACCGAAATGAACTTTAATGTTTCTAAACCCAGGCTTAAATGAATTACTAATGATAGAAGACAAAGAGGGAATAGAAAGATTATTAGGACGTAAAAAAGAAGAAAAAAGAACAAGCCTAAGCCATCCTTTCCTTCTATTACTTGCTGTATCTATCAAAGGATCACTTCCTTTTTCACGAGCATGAAAAAGTAAAGGGGTTGGATCAGAATCAAATAACTTTGGCGGATTAGAATCTATACCAACAAGAGCATCAGTAATTATTAAAGAACCAGAGCGTTTATCAAAGCAAGAAATCTCCTGAAAACGACCAAGTCCAATATTTATAGGCCCTAAAGAAATCCATTCAAAAAACTCTGGATAAGGCACTCCATCAGCTAACAAGATTCTAGTCCTCTTAGCAGGAATTCCTAGCCATGAAGAAGGGAGAGAGAGAGGGAAGCTCCATTGACCAGGGCATACCCAAAGCAATGCTTTAGGGAATGATCTAGCCATTGCTGGCATAGAAATCTTGTGCTCTAATCCTGAAGCTGTTGGTAGAACAATTGACAAAACTGGACCATAAAGATCTTCTAGTTTTCTAAGATCGACAAGTAATGACTCTGTGGGAGGGAGAGGATTGATCAGCATTAAACCTCCATTTACCTTTATAACTGTCAAACGTACAGGTACTGCTACGTAATAAAGCCCTTGTAACTGCTCAAAAGTCCAAATTTGATTTGGAACAATTTCTTTAAAAAAAGTGAATCTTTTTCCATAAGGATAAAGAGGTAACAAAGGCCACCAAGGCCAAAAATTCTGACTATTAATATCAATCCTCAAATTATCAATACTGTTCATTTAATTAAATTATGTCGATATATTGTGCTTAGTCTTTAAAATTCCATACTTTGGAGCAAAAAGGAAAGCAATTAAAAACATTAAAGTTTGAACTAAAACTATAGATCCACCTGTTTCTATATCCAACCAAAAACTAAAATAAACACCTAATATACTAGATATAGCACTAAATAACACAGCCAAAAATGTCATTCTATCAAATCGATCAGTAAATAAATATGCTGTTGCTCCAGGGGTAATAAGCATAGCTACAACAAGAATGATTCCTACAGTTTGCAACCCAACCACTGCTGCTAAGGAGAGAATAGATAATAATAAATAGTGAAGAAGGCCTGTATTAATTCCTATAGACCTTGCGTGCGTAGCATCAAAACAATAAAGCATCAGATCTTTTCTAAATAAAATAAGTAGAGAAACAACAATAAAACTAATTATTAAAGTTTGACTTACATCAGAGTTAGAAATGCCTAAGGGGCTTCCAAATAAAATATGCATTAAGTCAATGTTGCTTTTAATTTTAGAAACCAAGACTAAACCAAAAGCAAAGAAACCAGTAAAAACAAGTCCAATTACAGTGTCTTCCTTAATCCTAGACTTTTGTTTAACAAAACCAATTAAGGCAACTGACCCAACTCCAAAGACAAAAGCTCCAAGAGAGAATGGCAAACCCAAAGCATATGCTATAACAACACCAGGCATAACCGAATGCGAAACTGCATCACCCATCAATGCCCAACCTTTCAATGTTAAATAACAAGATAAAAGGCCACATACACCTCCAACTAAAGCACTAACTATCAAAGCCCTTCTCATGAATTCATAAGAGAGTGGCTCAACTAAAAAATCAAAAGGACTAAATGATAAAAGTAGATCCATTATTAAAAATATTCCTCTGGGGCCGCGGAGCCAGAAATAGGATCTGGCTGCATACCTCCAAATGTTAACGACAGGTTCTCTGAGGTAAAAACTTCCGAAGTTTCTCCATAAGCAAGTACAGTCTTATTTATCAATACAACCAAATCACAAAATTCTCTAACATGACTTAAATCGTGAGTAGAAACTAAAATTGTTCTCCCTTCATTCCTAAATTGAATAAACAACTCAGACATTAGCTTCTCTGTACGAACATCAATTCCTGAGAAAGGTTCATCCAATAAAAGTACTGATGCTCTTTGAGCTATAGCTCTTGCTAGAAAAGCTCTTTTTCGCTGCCCACCAGAAAGAGTTCCTATTGGACGATGTATAAAATCAAGTAAATTAACTCTCTCGAGAGCATGCAAAACAGCTTTTCTATCTGATTCTCTGGGAATTCTCAGAAAGTTCATACCTCCATATCTCCCCATCATTACTACATCCCAGACACTTATTGGAAAAGAAGAATCTATACCATCACTCTGTGGTACGTAAGCAACAATCTGATCTCTTTGAGCTTCGGATACTGACTTACCGTTAATTCGAATAACTCCCCTTGAGGGTCGGACAAAGCCCATTAAAGCGTTAAAAAGAGTAGTTTTCCCAGCTCCATTCATACCTACTAGGCCACAAATAGAACCACTAGCAAGTTTTAAAGAGGCATCGTATAAAGCAACAGTTCCGTGGTAGTCAACACAGACTTGATAAGCATCTATAGACAATGACTCATTTACATTGTGATCAAAGCTTGAATTCATCTCATCAAAAAAAAGTTTAATCTTCAGTAAAACCTTTCTGAATAAGGTATGTGTTGTGTTTTAAAAGATTTATAAAGGTTGAAGCAGGACCATTTGAGTCAGATAAAGAGTCAACATAAAACGTACCACCAAATGAGGCCCCAGTAGCACTAGCAACCTGCAATTGACCTTTAGAACTTACAGTACTTTCACAAAAAACAGAATTAACATTATTCTTCTTAACCAATTCAATTAAATTAAGCATTCTTCTTGGTGTTATTTGACTTTCTGAATTAACAGGCCACAAATATGCTTCCTTCATGCCATAATCATGCGCTAAATAAGAAAAAGCCCCCTCACAAGTAACAAGAACTTTTTTTGCCTGTGGAACGGTAGATAATTTTCTTCTTAGCTGACTATCTAATAATCTCAACTGGTTCTTATATTTAATAGCATTATCAATATAATAATCCTCTCCTTGGGGATCAAGTTCAATAAGTGCCTCCAGTATCTTATCAACATATGCAATTGCTCTAATAGGAGAAATCCAAGCATGAGGATTAGGTTTGCCTTTATATGCATCCTCTGAAATAAATAATGGCTGCATATCGTCAGTCAAAACAACCAATTTAACCTTTCCTGCTGAACGTATAAAATCATTTGCCCACAATTCTAAACCCAGTCCATTCTTAATAACAAGATCAGCATTCGTTGCTTTTATAACATCACTAGGTGTTGGATTATAACCATGGATCTCAACACCCTCTTTTGTTATAGATTCAACTTGAATTCTTTCTCCTGCAATGTTCCTTGAAATATCAGCTAGGACAGTAAAAGTTGTTAGAACAAAAGGTTTTTTATTAATTTCTTTAGAAGTTTTTTGAGAAGTTAAATCACAAGCAGAAATAAAAGTTGATAAAAGAAAAAACAATAAAAAGTACTTAAAAGATTTACTA
>QCOP01000019.1 GCA_003212885.1 Prochlorococcus sp. AG-432-D11
AATGAAAAGAGAGAAACCTTCTTCAACAATAAAGCATGCACTATTAATATTATTGTTACTTTTCGTAGCTCAATTTACTAAGGTTTGGTTTGGTAATTCAATTAGTCCCCTACAAATATTATTACCACCTACTCTCCTTATTTCTCAAGGAATAGGAACCGCATCTGCTTTAAGCTGGATGGCTGTCGCAAGTCTAATATGGCCAGTTCCACTATTAGGCTTAGGTACTAGATTACTAATTGCCTCAACAACTTCAATCTTTTTAGCTTTCCAAGCAGCTCAAATGAGGAGCAGGGCCCAGCTTTTGCAAATGTCCATACTATTTCCAATAGGTGCTCTTCTTTTTGAGTGGATTTTAATAAGAAACACCAAAGGAATAACAAGCATTTCGATAGCAAATTCCTTACCAAATGTTGAATCATTAGTTTCGGAATCGGCAATGCTAATAATCATTCTAATGTTTACAATATTTTTAATCCCTTTAATAGAAAATACATTTGGCCTTTTGACAAAGGCAAGACTAATGGAACTTGCAGATCAAGAAAGACCATTACTCAGAAAACTTTCCAGAGAAGCTCCTGGCACATTTGAACATACATTAATGATATGTGGATTAGCTGAAGAGGGCGCTAGAAGTATCAATGCAGATATTGATTTAGTTAGAACGGGATCCCTATATCACGACATAGGCAAGCTTCATGCTCCTAAATGGTTTATAGAAAATCAAGATGATGGGATAAATCCCCACAATGAATTAAATGATCCAATAGAAAGCGCAAGTATACTTCAAGCACACGTAGATGAAGGGTTAAAACTTGCAAAAAAATATAGACTGCCTGCTCAAATAGCTGATTTCATACCAGAGCATCAAGGCACATTAAAAATGGGATATTTCTTTCACAAAGCTATAGAAAAAGGCTTGAAGATTACCGAAGAAGATTTTAGATATAAGGGGCCAATCCCAAAGAGTCGTGAGACAGCAGTACTAATGCTTGCAGATGGATGTGAAGCGGCGCTAAGAGCACTAGGTCCGGAAAGCAGTGATTTAGAAGCTTCAAATACAGTCAGAAGCATAATTAAAACTAGACAACTCGACGGCCAATTAGATAACAGTAGTTTAAGAAGATCAGAGATAGAATTGCTTATCAATTCCTTTGTTAAAGTTTGGAAAAGAATGAGTCATAGAAGAATCAAATACCCACTTCACTCAGCGAAGGGATCTTTTTAATTTTAAAAACCTTTCAAGAAAAATCAGAAACAAAAGTATTGGTTGAAATCATAAAAAAATTCACAATCTAATATTACCCCTATGACCAGGAAGGCACCAATAAATGAGTGCTAATAAATTTAATACTGCTATTACTAATGATATGCCACTTAAACCAAAATAATCTCCCTCAAAGATTAATCTGATAATCCCATAAGGCAATGCTCCAGTAAGAACCATTGAAAGAGAAATTATTGAAAGCACAATTCCCCATTTTCTTTGAGCTAGTAATCCGCAAGAGGCTACTATTCCAACAATCGCTGCTGGCCAAGCCAAACTAATTGCGATGCTTATGTTTGTGGTATGTAATGGCGGGCCGGAGCTAACAACATGGGCAATTAGAGGCAGAGCAAGAACATTTGAGAATAATCCTGTCCAAGCTAGAAGCCAGTATCCTCGAACATTTTTGACCATCAAATTTTTCTACTATCTTCATATTTAAAATAACTAGTAATTAGTAAAAATTATTTTTTTTAATCGGATTGAAACTATCTTATGATTCTTTTATTGCTGAAATCCGTAATCATTGACTCTATTTGATAGCCTAAATAACAGATTCTATTGCATTGGATCTGGTTATTACACTCAAATAAAATGAAGGAACCAGCTTATACTGATTAAATATAAATAGAAAAATATTTTTCTTAAACAGGAATGGGAAGCTGTCCATAAATTTTTAACAATATAAAGATAAAAAAAAGACTCTATTTCTTTATTTACAGATGAAAAGCTTTTCTGAACTTAAAAAATAAACCTAACGACCTAGAGCTATGGCATCTTAAGTTTTTATTATGAATAAGATATTGTTCTCCATGATCCATTTGAAGTTTTAACTTCAATACCTACATGCTCTCGAATCAATGGAAGATTTTTGCCAGCTTTGTAATTCGAAGAGACCAAATTATTTGCAGCAATGATTGCTGCTTCTATTGACTCGTAAGGAGTATCTAAAACTGGATGAGGGTTTCCATCTAAAGATGCCAAACGATAAAGAGCTTCCTTCATGTGTTGTACCTATGTTCGATCTTTCTACTGTCACCCATTTATTGTATAACTTTATAGGGTGGGTGTGAAAAACATCTTTACAGGTTAGCTTTTACCACATCACGTTGGGGATGAATCGAACCTAATTTTTCTGAGGAAACAAGTCGATTTAAAGCATTTACGTATGCCTGTGCTGCAGCAACAACGACATCAGTATCAGCAGAATGTCCAGAAAAGATCTGCCCATCACTTCTTAATCTAATTGTTACCTCACCTAAAGCATCAATTCCTTCAGTAACAGACTTTACTGAAAACTCAATCAACTCATTAGGTACTCCTGCAAGTGCATTTAAAGCTTTGCAAACCGCATCAACAGGTCCAGTCCCAAGAGCAACAGTTGTTTGCTCCCTACCATCTTGATCAGCAAGGGTAACTGTAGCAGTAGGCTTTAAAGCAGTTCCACAACTAACTTGTACTAGATGCAATTGAAAACGTGCCTCAGGTTGCATGACCTGTTCACTAACTATTGCTTCTAAATCTCGATCAGTAATTTCTCTTTTCCTATCTGCTAAATCCTTAAATCTTAGAAACGCCTCATTTAAATCTTCCCGGCTTAAGTCATAACCAAGTTCCTCAAGTCTTGCTCTAACTGCACTCCTACCACTTAATTTACCAAGAGAAATTTTATTGTCTAAAAGTCCAACGGTACGAGCATCAACAATTTCATACGTCAACCTATTTTTTAAAACACCGTCTTGATGAATACCCGATTCATGAGCAAAAGCATTAGCTCCAACAATTGCTTTATTAGGTTGAACAACCATTCCAGTTAAATTCGATACTAATCTAGAGGTTTTTGTTATTTCCTCTGTTCTTACTCCAGTAAGAGGAGTGGGACTATTGGGATGCCTATTAAAAAATGGGTTGTAAAATCTTCTCCTAACATGAAGAGCCATAACTAACTCCTCAAGAGCTGCATTCCCTGCCCTTTCTCCAATACCATTAATTGTGCATTCAAGCTGCCTAGCCCCGTTTTTGACAGCTTCTAAAAAATTCGCAACTGCTAGGCCTAAATCATTGTGACCATGAACTGATAAAACTGCATCATTTATATTTGGCACTTTTTCATTTATGCCTTTAATTAAGTCACCAAACTCTGAAGGAGTTGTATATCCAACAGTATCTGGAATATTGATTGTGCTTGCACCTGCACTAATTGCTACATTAATAATCTCATACAAAAATTCAGGGTCACTTCTAGCAGCATCTTCGCAAGAAAATTCAACATCTTCTGCTAACGATCTTGCATAATTAACCATATCTGGAACTATTTGAAGAACATCTTTTCTTGACTTGCGTAGTTTGTGCTCTAAATGAATATCGCTAGTGGCGATAAAAGTATGAATTCTTTTTTTAGGTGCTGGAGCTATTGCATCACTACAGGCCTTGATGTCTGCCTTGGATGCGCGAGCTAGTCCGCAGATTATAGGACCATCATCTCCTCCTACCTGCTCAGCAATTTTTTGTACGGCAGCAAAGTCCCCCTGACTTGCAAATGGAAATCCCGCCTCAATAACATCAACTCCTAATCTTGCTAACTGATGAGCTATGGCAAGCTTCTCCTCTAAATTTAAACTGGCACCTGGAGATTGCTCTCCATCACGAAGAGTAGTATCAAATATTAAAACTCGGCCTGGATCCTTAGCCATGGGGATGCACGAAATTAATGCAAGATTTTTATTTTATTCTAACTAACAAGAAAGGTGGTAGAAAACATTATAAATTCAAAAGATCTATTTAATACATATTGGCTAACGGTAACCTAGCACTGGTTTTACATGCACATCTTCCTTATGTGCGATCTGCAGAGCATGGATCACTAGAAGAGGATTGGTACTTCCAGGCTGTTTTGGAATGTTACCTACCGCTTCTGGAGTTATTGGAATCTTCTGCAAGAGAACCTTCATTAGAGCCTAAGCTAACAATATCTCTTTCACCAACTCTTCTTGCTTTGCTGGAGGATAGAGAACTGAATGAAAGATTTCCAAAATGGCTAAAACTAAGATTAGAACTCCTATCAAAAACAAATAAAAACTACAAAAAATCATCAGAATACCTAGAAACTAATTTTCAAAAACAACTAACAAATTGGCATTCTTGTGATGGAGATTTAATCTCTAGATTTTCCACACTTTATAAAAATGAAAATATTGATATTTTAACCTGTGCAGCTACTCATGGATATTTACCTCTTTTAAGGGAAACACCTGAATCAATTAGAGGTCAATTAAGAACTGCTGTAAGAGAACATTATAGAACATTTGGCTTTTACCCTCAGGGCATCTGGCTACCTGAATGTGCTTATTTCGAAGGATTAGATAAGCATTTAATTGATGTAAACCTGAGGTACACAGTTTTAGATGGCCATGGAATACTTCATTCCACCCCCAGGCCTAGATATGGAGTTTATGCTCCAATATGTAGTAAAAATGGAGTGGCTTTTTTTGGTAGAGATAGTGATTCAACACTACCAGTATGGTCTTCTAGCAAAGGATTTCCAGGGAATAGCCATTACAGAGAATTCCATAGAGATCTAGGTTGGGACTTGCCAGAAGAAAAACTAAAATCAATAGGAGTTAAGAGCCAAAGACCTCTAGGGATAAAGCTTCATAAGATTACTGGTAAAAAGAAGTCATTAGATCAAAAACAAGAATATGAACCTCTACTGGCAAAGAAACAAGTCAAAAAAGATGCAATTTCATATCTCGAACAAAGAAAGTCACAACTAGAGAAACTTAAAAAGGCCATGTCTATTACACCAATTTTAGTTGCTCCTTTTGATGCTGAGCTTTTTGGCCATTGGTGGTTTGAAGGACCTGAGTTCATTCATGAATTATTTAAACTAGCTTCATCATTTGATATTAAGTTTATCACCTTAAAAGAGGTACTTAGAACTGATCAAAAACTTCAACTATGCGAACCTTGTCAATCAAGTTGGGGACAAGGAGGGTATCACAATTACTGGGTCAATCAAACTAATTCTTGGGTAGTAAATGAATGGATAAATGCAGGTAAAGCGATGGCAGAAGTATGTACAAATAATATTTCTAAGGAATCAGATATAAGAATTCTCCAACAAGCAGCAAGAGAATTACTACTACTACAGTCATCAGACTGGAGCTTTATTCTTAAAGCAGGAACAACTATTGATATTGCCAAAGAAAGAATAAATATTCATAGGAAAAGATTCTGGTATCTTATTGATATTATTAAAAACAAAAAAGGAATAAAAGAACCTATTGTACAAGAAATTGAGAATGAAGACCCTATTTTTCCTCTAATTTATGCAAAAGATTGGTATTCAATCTAGAACAAATTTATTTCTTTAAGATTCCAGCCATACCAAGTTTTACCTTAGTAGGAGATATAGTGAATAATCTGAGCATAACAACTATCAATTTAGGCAAAGGCAAAGTATTTGCTAAAAATCCTGACCAATCTTCAATAGGCAATTTGAAGAACGTTTTGAAAAAACTTCTTAAAAGAGTTTCGTCAAAGCTCATTAGCCTCTTTAAACCAAATTGATATAAACGATGTCTTTGGATTAATTCCATAGGCCAAAGCTCAGCCCAGCCTTCCTTGGCTAAACGTGCAGAATCTAATGGCGGGTTAACTGCAATAGATTTGGCTAGTCTTTTAGCTAGTTTAGGTGCTCTTCTCAAAAGAGCACCTACCATATAGCCGGAAGCAGGATGAACCATACTTGCAGATCCTCCGAATGCCAATAAAGATTGAGTTCTATCTGGTAATGGCAAATTCATGGGGAATAAACAATATTCTTCATGTATAATTTCCTCTATTTCAATACCTTTTTTAGCCAATCTAAGAATTAACCTTTCCTTTAATTTACTCCAAGAAACGGGGGGAGAGTATGCAAGAGATGTTTCTTCTACGAAAAAGATTTGATTACTAAAATCCATTGCATACAAAAATGTAGGCGGATCTTTTAACTCATCAACGCTTAAATGATTAGGTCTAAAGTCCATCAACACAAACTGATCTTTTTCTACAGGTGGTGATGTAAATTTTCCAACAACCCCATATGCTGACTGTTGTGCTATTGGACCATGGTCAGGTCTTTTTACAAAAGGACTTCTATGTCCACTCGCATCAATAACTAATCTTGCTAAATAAGTATTACCTGAGGAGCAAATAACTTCTGTAATGCCATTTAGAAAAGAAATTTCTTCAGCAGTCTCGATGAGCCATGACAATCCTGAACATTTTTCCAAAAGTGCTTTTTGAAATAACGATTGATCAAATAAACCATAATCAAAATTATGCTTTGTGGATTGATTACCTGGGACACCATTCCCATCTCCAAAGTAACTAACAGTATCCTGCCATCGATGGCCCAACAAAGACTCAATACCTAAAGATTCAAGTTCTTCTGCCCAAATTCCATAAGTATTAGGCCATGGCTTAGTAGGCGGATGAGAAGCCAATACACTGATATTTAAATCTTGTTGAACTAATTCAGCAGCAATACACAGTGCTGCAGGCCCAGCACCCATAACTAAAACGTCAGAACAATCAGTGGATTTCAAATTGCTTATTAAGTAATGGGTAGATTCTCACTAAGAGTTTCTGATGTGTTTTTTTCTTCGTCTTGTTCTGGCGGAACCAAAACAATCTTAGAGAGATGGTCTCCCTTATCTAATCTTTGTAATCTTACTCCAGTCGCTGCTCTAGATTGCTGCGAAATTTCATCTGCTCGAGTTCTTGCTATCACCCCTCTATCACTTACTAAGAGAAGCTCTTCCCCTTTACCTAAAACATTGAGACCAACTAGCTCATCATTTTTACTTCGAAACTTAATTGCTCTTAATCCCATCCCTGCTCTTTTTTGAAGTCTAAATTGACCAATAGGTACTCTTTTACCTAAACCATTCGCTGAAGCAACTAAAACCCAGGGTCCCTCTCCGCTAGAATTTTCATCTACATCTTCATCATCAGATAAATTCAATTTAGCTACATGCTCGACTAAATGTGCAGGAAGCACATCCATATCAACAAGACAATCATGGTTGCGTAAATTCATTGACCTAACACCTCTTGCGGCTCTCCCCAGGGGTCTAAGTTCATCATCATTGAGGCGAAAATGAATTGTCATTCCGGCTTTAGAACCTATTAAAACACTATCTCCAGGGGCAGCCATCCTTACCCACCTCAAATCATCTCCTTCTTCTAGACCAATTGCAATAAGACCATTTGATCTAATCTTACTAAAAGCAGACACAGATGTTCGTTTTATAAACCCGCCTCTTGTAAGCATTAACAAATGACTTTCATCATTAAATGAGCTTATTGAGAGCAAAGAAGTGATCGCCTCCTCCCTAGGTATTGGCAAAAGTTGAACAATGGGAGTCCCTTTTGCAGTTCTGCTGGACTGGGGAACTCTATATGCAGGTATAGAATATGCAACCCCACGATTACTAAATAGAAGCAAATTATCGTGATCATTACAGCTAATAAATGATTTCACAGCATCTTCAGCTTGACTTTTTGTTCCTGACTTTCCCCTCGTCCCTCTACTAGTTGCCTCAAATTCATTAACAGGCATTCTTTTCAGATAACCTGTTTCCGTAAGAAGAACAACAGATCTTTCATTAGCAATTAAATCTATATCTTCAATTCCACTGCCCAAATCTAGTATTTCTGTTCTTCTTGGGCAGTAATATTTAGAACGAAGAGTATTTAATTCATTCTTTATAATATCAAATACACGACTCCTGTTTGAAAGAATATCGTTAAAATCATCAATTTTCAATAATAAGTCTTCATGCTCAAGTCTTATTTTATCTGCTTCTAATGCTGTTAATCTACGCAACTGCATTTGTAAAATTGCATCTGCTTGAATAGCTGTCAAACCATGTAATTCTTGAAGTTGTTTTTTTGCCACTGAAGTATCAGCAGCTCCTCTAATTAAAGCAATAATCTCATCTAATTGATCAAGCGCCAATAAAAGACCAAGAAGCAGATGATTACGCTCCTCAGCTTTTCTCAAGAGATACTTTGTTCTTCTTTCTATAGTTTCAATTCTAAATTTAAGAAAAACATTAAGCATTTCCCTTAGAGAAAGAGTTCTTGGTTCTCCATCAACAAGTGCAAGCATATTTGCACTAAAATTAGCCTGTAGAGGCGTTAATTTAAATAAATTATTTAGTACAACTTGCGGATAAGAGTCTCGCCTTAATTCAACAACTATTCTCATTCCGTCTCTATCACTTTCGTCTCTAATATCTGAAATGCCTTCTAATTTTTTGTCGTTGACCATATAAGCAATTCTTTCAATCAAAGCTGCCTTATTAGTTTGATAAGGCAACTGAGTAATGATAACTGCGTCTCTATCAGGTCTCCCTTTCACTTCTATTGTCTCAATCTCAGCAACTCCCCTAATAGTTACTGAACCTCTACCAGAAGCGTATGTTTCTCTAATGCCACTACGTCCTAAGATTTGACCACCAGTAGGGAAATCAGGACCTTTCACTATTGAAAGCAGTTCTATATCCGACAACTCAGGGTTAGAAATAAGAGCTAAAATTCCATCAATTAATTCCCCAAGGTTGTGTGGAGGAATATTAGTAGCCATACCCACCGCAATACCAGATGAACCGTTTAATAGAAGTTGAGGTATCTGAGCTGGCAATACAGTAGGTTCTTGCTGTGAGCCATCAAAATTATCTGAGAAATCAACAGTTTCGGATTCAATATCTTCTAAAAGACTGTCCATAGTCAGAGACTGGAGCCTGGACTCTGTATACCTCATTGCAGCAGGAGGATCATTGTCAATAGAACCAAAATTTCCATGTCCATCAATCAAAGGCATTTGCATCGAAAAATCCTGAGCCATTCTCACAAGGGCGTCATATACAGCTGTATCGCCATGTGGATGATATTTACCCAAAACTTCTCCAACAACACGAGCGCATTTTCTATACGGTCTATCATTTGTTAAACCCAATTCATACATGGCATAGAGAATCCTTCGATGCACTGGCTTCAAGCCATCCCTAGCATCTGGCAAAGCTCTTCCAACAATTACACTCATCGCGTATTCCAAGTAAGAACGCGACATTTCATTGCGAAGATCAGTGTGAATAATGCGATCTTCGAATTCGCCAGGCAATCCTTTGTCTGGGTCCAGTGAATCAACCATATAAAAGCTCTTTGCCAATTATTATCATTAATAGATTATCTCGGGATTAGTTCACTTGATAGGTAAAACAACTAAATTTAGAATCAACCAATATTTGGTTACCTAATCAAAACAAATCAAGCTTTGAACGGTAACGTTGGTAACTTGGCAAAACTTCATTGAATTAATTTGAATATCCAACTTGGTCACTCTAAACAAGTTCGTCGAGCTTATGGCATCGATGAAATAGCCCTCGTACCAGGAGCTAAGACTATTGATCCTGATATCACTGATACAAAATTAAAGATTGGAGGTCAAACCCTTGAAATTCCAATCATTGCAAGTGCAATGGATGGAGTAGTTGACGTGAACATGGCAGCTCAACTGACTAAGCTTGGTTCCATGGGAGTTCTTAATTTAGAAGGTGTCCAAACAAGATATGAGAACCCAAAGACTGTCTTAGAAGAAATTTCCAAAGTAGGTAAAGAAGAGTTTGTAGCTTTAATGCAAAAAATTTATAGTCAACCTGTAAGAAAAGATCTGATAAAAAAGCGAATCAATGAAATCAAAGCTTTAGGAGGAATAGCGGCAGTAAGTGGAACTCCCATTGCAGCCATGAAATACGAATCTATCCTAAAAGAAAGCGATACAGATATTTTCTTCTTACAAGCGACTGTTGTTTCGACAGATCACATTGGCAAAGAAGGCTCTCAAAGCTTAAACCTTCCAGAATTATGTGAAAAACTTAATTTTCCAGTTGTTGTTGGTAACTGTGTAACTTACGAGGTTGCCCTAAAGCTTATGGAAGCTGGAGCAGCTGGAATACTTGTTGGCATAGGTCCTGGCGCAGCCTGCACTTCTAGAGGGGTATTAGGTGTTGGGATTCCTCAAGCAACAGCAGTTGCTGATTGCTCTGCAGCTAGAAATGAATTTGAGAAAAAGACTGGTAAATATATACCCATTATTGCGGACGGAGGAATTATTACAGGGGGAGACATTTGTAAATGTATAGCTTGTGGTGCTGATGGCGTAATGATCGGTTCTCCAATTGCTCGAGCAAAAGAGGCCCCTGGGCAAGGTTTTCATTGGGGAATGGCAACGCCCAGTCCAGTTTTACCAAGAGGCACAAGAATAAAAGTTGGTTGCACAGGTTCTATAAACCAAATCCTTCGCGGCCCAGCTGGTCTTGATGATGGAACTCATAATCTTTTAGGTGCGATAAAAACCTCCATGGGAACCTTAGGAGCAAAGAACATCAAAGAGATGCAAAACGTAGAGATAGTTATAGCCCCTTCACTTCTTACGGAAGGCAAGGTATATCAAAAAGCACAACAACTGGGCATGGGCAAGTAACTAGAAAGTTAAGAAAGAAAAGTTAGAAAAACAAAAATTTCTGAAAAAAACCTTTCAATTCATAATTAAGTTGACTAAAAACCTTGATTTCCTCATGGTTCATTAAAACTCCATTCAATCTAAGAAGAATTTATGGCAATAATCCTGCTATTCTGCAAAATATATTTATCAAATTACCAAATAAGTCAAAAGGCATGGCAGGAGCTGCAGCTGTAACCGATTCCTCCTTTGAGCAGGAAGTTCTTCAAAGTGAAGTACCTGTACTCGTAGATTTCTGGGCACCATGGTGCGGACCATGCAGAATGGTTGCACCAATTGTTGAGGAAATATCTAAAGACTTTGAAGGAAAAATCAAAGTCTGTAAGCTAAACACAGATGAAAATCCTAATGTTGCAAGCCAATATGGGATTAGAAGTATTCCTACATTGATGATTTTTAAAAATGGACAGAAAGTAGATACTGTTGTAGGAGCTGTTCCTAAAGCAACTCTTTCTGGAACAATTTCAAAACACCTATAGTTTTTTAAAATAACCCATTTATTTAAGTATGCTTTACCAAAAAATTCATCTTTTTGAATAAGTGAGCGTTAATACAATTGGATTAATTGATTATGGAATGGGCAATCTCCATTCTGTAAAACAGTCATTAATAAGATTAAATGCCACAATAAAAATAGTCACTAGTCCAAATCATTTTGATGATTGTGTTGCTTTAATCCTTCCTGGTGTAGGAGCTTTTGACCCTGCCATGGAAAACTTAAAAGAAAAAAAACTAATCCCAAAAATACATCAATGGGTTAAAGAAGAACGCCCTTTATTAGGAATATGTTTAGGCCTTCAGTTGATGATGGAATCTAGCGAAGAAGGAAAGTTGAATGGATTAGGTATCTTCCAAGGAAGAGTAAAAAAACTTCCAGGGAATCAAGGAGAAAAGATCCCTCATATGGGTTGGCAAAAATTAAACAATGAAAAAAAATACCCTCTAATAAGTAATAATGATGCAAAGCCTGATTGGTTCTATTTTGTCCACTCATATTGGGCTTCACCAACTAACTTAAACGATCTTGCAGCATCAGTTAATTTTGGAAATCTAAAATTAACTGCTTTACTGTGGAAGAAAAATATTGGAGCATGTCAGTTTCATCCAGAAAAGTCAGGGGCAAGTGGACAAAAAATGCTTTCTAATTGGCTTGCCTGGGTTTATTCAAAAGAGATTGAAAGAAGTTGAAGGGACAACTTAGGCTGTCCGCTTCTGGCAAAAGACTTTTAAGTCCTTCTGGTTTCGAAGCAAGGCCTACATCCTCAATCGTTAGGGAAGCAATTATGAATATATTTGCTCAAAGCATTCAAGATTCGTCTTGGTTAGATGTTTTTAGTGGTAGTGGCGTGATTGGATGCGAAGCCCTTTCTAAAGGTGCTAAAAAGGTTCTTGCTATCGAGAAAAACAGAAAAACATACGAAGTCTCTAAAACAAACCTTAATTCTTTTCACTTTTCAAACAATCCAAAGAAAGAAATTGCAGTGGTCCATGGAAACGCACTAACTATTCTTAAGAAAGGGCTAGAGGCTCAAAAAAGCGTCTTTTTCACAAGACAAGAGGACAAAGAAGACTATAGATTTAATTTTGTCTACCTTGATCCTCCATACCAATCAGGCTTGTACCATTTAGCTTTAGAAAATCTTGTACTAGGCAACTGGATAAAACCTGATGCCACAGTGATCTGTGAATATTCAATTCAACAAAAATTCTATCCCACACGTGAGTGGTCAATTAGAAGAGAAAGATACTATGGGAAAACTGGATTAATGTTCCTGAGACTTAATCAGCCAAACTACTCCCACGTCGATACTGATTCCAAGCACTAACAAATAACCCCAAAAGAGTTATTGGTACAAGACCCAAAACGATTCCGCAAAGAAGTGGTTCAATCATTTTTCTAGCGTTTAATGCGACTATTAAGCACAATTGTTTCATGTTAGGAAACGTTTCGTGGAAAATCCTTCATCAAATGGGATAGAAAACACAATGCAATTTAAATTTGGGATTAGTCCAGAACAGATTTTCTCAGGCTTAATTGCCCTATTATCTTTAGCAGCTCTCGTTTTTTTGTTGCTAAACCAACCTGACCCGTATATTCAGAAAACTCTTCTTCTCAAAGGATCAGTAGAAAATGGTGGCCGTCTATTTAAAATGAATTGCGTTGGATGCCATGGAATTTCAGCTCAAGGGTTAGTAGGGCCAGAACTAAATAAAATCTCGAAATCTCGAACTGACAAACAAATTATAAATCAAGTTTTAAAAGGTCTTACTCCTCCAATGCCAAGTTTCGAGATAGAAGAACAGTCAATGGCAGATCTCTTAAGTTACCTTCACTCACTAGATTAACTTTGAATAAACAAAATATTGATTTAAAAGTTGTTTTAGTAGAACCTTCAGGGACAATAAACCTCGGTAGCATCGCAAGGCTTTGTGAAAATTTTGGTGTAGATGACTTAAGATTAGTTTCACCTAAATGCAACCCTTTAGATAAAGAAGCCCTAAGGATGGCAGTTCATGGTTCTAGTGTTCTACGATCAGCTTCAATATTCACTACTCTTGTAGATGCAGTAAAAGATTGTGATCGAATAGTGGCAACATGTGGTCGCCAAGACCATGGTGGAATACCACTTTCAACAGAAGAAGAAGGTATTCGATGGCTAAAGCAAGGGCAGAATGAAAAAGCTATCGCAATTGTTTTTGGCAGAGAAGATAGAGGTTTAACTAATAATGAACTTCAAATAGCCCAAAAAGTAATAACTATAAAAACTCAGAAAAAATACCGATCATTAAATCTCTCTCATGCAGTTTCAATACTTTTACATCATTTTTACTGCATAAGCGACGATAGAAAGTCATTCAGACAAAGTCCATTCAAATTAGTCTCACCAATCAATCTTAAAAATTTCATTAACGATCTAGAAACGCTTCTTTTAGAAATTGGCTTTATTTATGAACATACAGCAGAATCGAGACTTTCAAAGATAAAAGGATTACTCCATAGAGCAGAAGCAAGAGAGGAAGAAGTCGCACTTCTTAGAGGTATAATAAGACAAATAAGGTGGTTCAACAAAACCTCAAATCATAAACCTTCTACAAAAAAGGAATAACTTAATCATATTAAATTATGCCTACAAAACAAATAAGTCACTTTGAAAATGGAATTAAAGCAATATTAATAGGTATTGGTCTTGGAATCATTTCAGGAACATTTATTCAATTCTTCGACCTTGATAATATCAGTTCTGATAATAGTTTAGATAAAACGAATATTATGAATTATAAAAAGAATTTCAAGAAAATATTTCATTTTAATAGATCTAAGACAGAAATAACTAGGCTAAGTAATAGGTGGAGAGAAATAATTGAAGCTCAGAAAGATCTTAAAGTATCAGCCTATTTAGAAATTGATGATGGTAGATATGCAGAGTACAATTCAAATCAAGTCTTATCTGCAGCAAGCACCATAAAACTACCGATATTAATAAGTGTATTAAAAAAACTAGATAACAAAAAAATTCAATGGGATGATCAAATAGAACTAACTAATAATTCAATTGCAGGAGGCGCTGGATGGATAAGATATCAACCACAAGGGACATATTTTCCAATTCATGAAATAGCAACAGAAATGATTAGAGTAAGTGACAACAGCGCTACTAATATGCTCATAAATCATTTAGGAGGTATAGACAAATTAAACCAAAGTTTTTATCAATTAGGATTAAAAAATACTGAAATCAAAAACTTTTTACCAGACCTTGATGGGACAAATACATCCACGGTTAAAGATCTAGTAAAAGCAGTCAAGCTTGTTGAAAAAGATGGAGTGCTTAAATCAAGCTCAAGAGATTTATTCCTCGAAATAATGAGCACTTCTCGGACAAATACATTGATTCCCAGAGGTATACTCAATGGCTTAGGCATAAATGAAATACAAAATATTGACTATGAATTAATGATCCAAGGCTATAAGGTATATAACAAAACAGGCGACATTGGCATAGCCTTTGGTGATATTGCCCTGATTAGACTGCCAAACAACTCGAGAGGAGTTGCTGGTTTTTTAGTTAAAGGTCCCTTTAATGATCCAAGATCAACTGAAATCATCAGAAACCTCAGTGCTGCAATGGTTGAACATTTTAAAATTCAGTCAATCAATTCTAAAAACTTGAGAGAAAATGACCGAAATTAATCATTTCAAGAAATTAATTTATAGATCTTTATCAAGCTTAAATAGATCTTTGGAACCCCTTATGAAACAATCCAAAAGAAGACAAAGAAATTTCAAGTGAGTTTATCAAGGAAACGTAGGGTATTTCCCTTTGCAGCAGTTATCGGCCAAGAAGAGATGAAACTAGCTCTTCTGCTCAATGTCATTGACCCTCGCATAGGGGGTGTGATGATTATGGGAGACAGAGGCACTGGCAAATCAACCACCATAAGGGCTCTAGCAGACCTTCTGCCTGCAATTGAAGTAGTTGAAGGCGACCCATATAACAGCTGCCCTGCAGACCCAGATCTTCAAAGCTCAGAAGTACAAGAAGAGCTATCGAAAGGGAACAATCCCTCAGTTAGCAAAAAGCAAGTCCCAATGATTGATCTACCTCTAGGGGCTACCGAAGATAGATTGTGCGGGACGATTGATATTGAAAAAGCTTTAAGCGAGGGGGTTAGAGCATTTGAACCAGGACTACTTGCAAAAGCTAATAGAGGATTGCTTTATGTGGATGAGGTTAATCTTCTTGACGACCATTTAGTTGATGTTCTTCTAGATTCAGCAGCTTCTGGCTGGAATACCGTGGAAAGAGAAGGTGTCTCAGTTAGGCATCCAGCACGATTTGTATTAATAGGCTCAGGTAATCCTGAAGAAGGTGAACTTAGGCCTCAGCTTCTAGACAGATTTGGTATGAGCGTTGAGGTTAGAACTGTTAGAGAAGCAGAACTAAGAGTCCAGGTAGTTGATCAAAGAACAAGTTTTGATAATGATCCTGATAAATTCATAGACTCAATACAAGAGAAACAAAATTCGCTTCAACAAAAAGTTATTGCTGCCCAAGAATTGCTTTTGAAAGTAAATATAGATGAAGAATTAAGACTTAGGATTTCTGCTGTTTGTGGAGAATTAGATGTTGATGGACTTAGAGGAGATATTGTTACGAACAGATCGGCAAGGGCTTTAGCTGCGTTTGAGGGGCGAACAGAAGTCACAGAGGAAGACATTGCCCGAGTAGTATCTTGCTCTCTTAGGCATCGACTAAGAAAAGACCCTCTAGAGCAAATTGATTCTGGCGATCGAGTTATCAAAGCCTTTTGCAAAGTATTTGAACGAAATGATCAAAATGATACTAATGATTTCAACTTAGCTTCAGTGGAGTAATACATTGAGAATGCTTGGGATAGATCCAGGACTTGCAAGAGTAGGTTATGGGATAATTGACGTAAAAAATGACATAAAAACTATGCTTGATTGTGGAATTATTGAAACTAGAAAAACACAACTAGAATCAAAGAGGCTTATAGAGATAGCTAAAGACTTAAGAGTTCTAATAAAAAAATGGAGGCCAACTATTTCAGCAGTAGAAAAATTTTTCTTTTACAAATCCAGTACAACAATAAGTGTTGTTCAAGCCAGAGGTGTTTTAATCATGACCCTTGCTCGCTTTGACATTCCTATTCTTGAATTTCCTCCTATGCAAATAAAATTATCTATAGCTGGATCTGGTCGTGCATCGAAAGGGGAAGTTCTTGATGGTGTAATGAGAGAATTAAATCTTGTCAAACCTCCAAAACCTGATGATGCTGCAGATGCCCTTGCAATAGCTTTAACAGGAATTTACAAGACTAATGAAAATGAATTGATTGATTTTTAATCAAAATAAAAATGCTTTCTAATCAAAAAAAACATCTTAGAGAAAAATATAAAAAAATTAGATTAAAGAAATATGAGTCTTTAAAATCGTTAATTTACATCAATGTAGAAAGTTTTCTAGGCAAGTTCACTAAGGAAAAAGGAATCAATAAAGCTGTTGGAATTTACTGGCCTTTAAAAGGAGAAATTGATTTAAGACCATTAGAACAGAAACTTGATCTAAATCTAGCGTTCCCTGCATGTACAAATAATAGGGAGCTAAATTATTACCTATCAACAAACCAAGCGTTTATAAAAGATTCCCATGGGATACCTGCACCTATTAATAAGAAAAAATTAAACCCAACAGATATTGAGATGCTTTTTGTTCCAGGACTAGCTGTTGACAAGAAAGGATTTAGATTAGGATACGGTGGTGGTTTTTTTGATCGATTAAGAGCTCAAAAAGATTGGAGGAAAATAAAATCATTTGTAGTTCTCCCGAGAAATTGTTTCCAGGTTGAGCCTTTACCAATAGATTCATGGGATATCCCATTCGATGGATGGATTAATGAAGATGGTGTTTTTGAAGTAAGTTCTTAATAAAAACTTATTTATCTTAAAAACATCAGAAATTATTATTAAAATAGAAATCTAAAAAAATGACCATCAAAGACGAATCATTCTCTAAAAGTACTTTTGGCAGTATTGCTTTAGACAAAATTGTTAATAAGCTTAGATCAACCTCTATTCCAAGTAAACGCTATGAATACCTCCTTTGGATTGCAAAAAAATTACCTAGTCTTCCATCAGAATTGCATAAAGAAGCAAATAAAGTACAAGGGTGTATTTCTGAAGTATATGTATTTCCAGAACTTCTAAATGGGAGACTGTTTTGGAAGGGCTATTCTGATGCGCTAATAACCAAAGGAATGCTTTCTCTTTTAATCGAAGGATTAAATAATCTTACACCACAGGAAATTGTAAATATTGATCCAATTTTCATTCAAGAAACTGGTTTAAACAATACTTTGACTCCTTCAAGGGCAAATGGATTCCTAAACATTCTTCTCAAGATGAAGAAAGAAGCGCAAGAATTCCTATAAGAAGTTCTTTTTGTTCATAGAGTTAATCGAAAACAAAGTAAAAAATTCAAAAATGACATCCAAAATTCGCATAGGACTACTAGGACTAGGAACAGTAGGTACAGGTGTTGTCAAAATAGTTCTATCTCCTGAAGGCAGACATCCTTTAGTTTCAGAAGTTAGTTTGAAAAAAATTGCAGTAAAAGACTTAAAGCGATCTCGAGACAAGGAAATCCCTTCTCATTTATTAACTGACGATCCAATGAATGTTGTTGAAGATCCAGATATAGATTTAGTTGTTGAAGTAATTGGAGGAATTGAACCAGCAAGGACCTTAATCCTTAAGGCAATATCTTTAGGAAAATCTGTAGTAACAGCAAATAAAGCTGTAATAGCAAGATATGGTGATGAAATAGCTAATGCTGCTAAAGCAAACAATGTTTATGTATTAATCGAAGGTGCCGTAGGAGGAGGAATCCCAATCGTTGAACCCTTAAAGCAATCCTTAGGGGGAAATAAGTTAAAAAAAATAAGTGGGATAATCAATGGGACAACAAACTACATCCTTTCAAGGATGTCACTAGAAGGAGCAAATTTTGATGATGTCTTAGAAGAAGCACAAAAATTAGGTTTTGCTGAGTCAGACCCTACTGCAGATGTTGACGGCCTAGATGCTGCCGACAAACTCTCAATTCTAAGTGGGCTTGCATTTGGAGGAACAATTGAAAGATCATTAGTCCCAACGAAAGGTATTAGAAATTTACAATCATCAGATATCGAATATGCTAACGAACTTGGCTATGACATTAAGCTTCTTGCAATAGCAGAGTCCCTCTCGGACAAATCAAATAAAGAAACACAGCTTGCCTTAAGAGTAGAGCCTACATTAATTGAGAAAAATCATCCGTTGGCAAAAGTCAGTGGAGTTAATAATGCCATTTTGGTTGAAGGCAGTCCAATAGGGGAAGTAATGTTTTATGGTCCAGGCGCAGGAGCAGGACCAACCGCTTCAGCGGTTGTGGCAGATATTCTTAACATTGCAAGTGAGAGAATTACTCGTGAGGGAAAAAATTGCTTAAATCCATTGTTATCTGCAAGTCAATGGAGCAAATGTGTTTTAGTAAAGCCATCAGAAATTATACAAAAAAACTATTTAAGACTGATCACTAATGATTCGCCAGGTGTAATTGGAAAAATTGGGAAAATATTTGGAGAAAATAATGTATCAATTAAGTCAATTGTACAATTTGATTCAAGTGAATCTGTAGCAGAGATTGTTGTTATAACTCATAAGGGGATTCAAGGACAAATGATGAGATCGATCGAGGAAATCAAAAACCTATCAGTAGTCATCAAAATCGCCTCTCACTTAGGATGTCTTTAAACTAAATTAAACATGGCACAAACACCAAATAATTGTTAATTGTGGTTTAAAGGAAAAATTTAGTTTCATCTCTGAGAAGAAAATCTATGTTATTAAAAAACAAAAACATAACATTTAAAGAGGGAAGAAGCTCAATCAACCTTAATCTAGGTAAGTGTATAAAGTTAGTTGATGATGAAAATGTGTTTCAAGTAATTGGTATAGACTACAAACAACAAAAGTGCTGGATAAGAAGATGGCCTCTTTTAGCTAGCGGATCTCCCGTATTTGAAATATCATTTAATCAAATAGCATGTCTATTAAAAATTTAATTAAGAACTATGAATTTATCTCTACTTGGAAACTTTTATAAAATTAATAAGAACTTAAAGAACAAGAATTTAAGCAGGTTATTATTAATACCTTCAGTGATTCTTTCACTAACTATAATAGGATGTAAAAACTCCGTTAGTTCAAATAGAATAATTGTTGCAAGTGCTGGAAAAATTGAATCAATTGACCCTGCTCAGGCTAATACATTAAGAGCTCTACAATTAATAAGTGCTATTGGTGATCCTCTTTATAGGCTGGACAAAAATGGAAATCTTCAACCAAAATTAGCAAAGCAACTTCCAGAAGTTGAAGACAATGGACTATCAATTCTAATTCCTCTTAGAGAAGATGTATTATTTCATGATGGAACTAAGTTTAATGCAAAAGCAATGAAATTTAGTTTAGAGAGATTTATAGATATTGGCACATTAAATTATGTTATAGGCGATCGTATTTCTTCTATTGATGCCGCTGGAGAATACTTGCTTAAGATAAGCCTAACAAAGCCATCAAGCTCACTTATAGGTCTTTTAACTTCAATTAGTTTAACTCCCGTTTCACCAACTGCCTATGCAGAATACAAAGATAATTTTATGAATAATGCATTTGTAGGTACAGGTCCATATAAACTGACAAACTTTGAGAAAGAAAAACAACGTTTGATTCCCTTTGATCAATATTGGGGAAAACAAGCTAAAAATGGTGGAATTGACTATATAAATTTCAATAACTCTACATCACTTTTTAGTGCAATTAAAACTGGTGAGGTAGATATACTCCTTTCTAATTCAGTTGAAGATGGCCAACGTCTTGCTCTTCATAAAATGGCCAATAATGGTAAACTTGTTGAAGGTATTGGGCCCGCTAACGAAATAGGTTATATAACATTGCGTAGTAATATTGAACCATTAAATAAGAAAGAAATAAGAAAAGCCATATCATATTCGTTAGATAGAAAATTAATTACAAATCAGGTTAGTTATGGATTAAGAACTCCTTTGAGAACATTGGTACCTCCCTTACTGAAAAGTTCCAAAGAAGCTCTATGGCCAAAATATGATCCTAATTTCGCAGCAGAATTATTGAGAGATCAAGGTTATTGCGATAATAAAAACCTAAATATTCTACTTACTTATAGATCTAACGTTCCAGCAGATAAACTATTAGCTCTTACCTGGCAAGAACAAATTAAAAGAGACTTACCAAATTGCCTCACTCTCAAATTAAATGGAGTTGAATCTACAACTGTATACAAACAACTATCAGAAGGTGCATTTGAAGCCGTCATGCTTGATTGGAGTGGTCCATATCCTGACCCAGAAGCATACTTATCACCTCTTGTAAGTTGCAAAATAATCATTGGCGAGATTTGTCAAGAAGGAGAATCTGTCTTTAGTGGTAGTTTTTGGGGATCAAAAGAGCTTCAAGAGTCTTTAAACAAAAGTGAATCATTAGAAGGGTTAGAAAGAAACAATGAACTTGAAAAGGTAGAAAAACTTACATCAGGTGGTGGAGCCTATTTACCTGTTTGGCTTGTCAAGCCAAGAGCCTGGGGACAAAATAACCTTTCTAAACCTAAGTTTGATGGAGCAGGCTTTGTAATTCTTGATGAATTGCATAAAACAAAATGAGTCGCGGAAGAGCTTTAATTAAATATTTAATTATTAGGTTGTCTCTAGCTCCAATGATGTTGTGGCTAATAGTAAGTATGGTTTTTTTACTATTACGAATTGCACCTGGAGATCCTGTTGATGCAATCTTAGGGACTAGAGCAGATGAGTTA
>QCOP01000020.1 GCA_003212885.1 Prochlorococcus sp. AG-432-D11
AAGGCCATTATCTTTAGTTCTTTTGCAATGTATACATAAGATTTTATTTTCGCTATTTATTTGCAAAGAAGTATTAATTTCTTTGTCTTCTTTTTTATCAAATCTTTCTTGAATTTCCAAATCCACAACTACTTTTAATATTAAAAAAAATGCGCCTAATCATTATCGCTACTAACTACGACTGGTAGACCACTTTGAGACGGTAAATCCATTATTTTTACTGGATCCACGTTGCTCCTAGATAAATCTTTTGAATCCTTTGATTCTTGAGCTTGAATCTCTTCTTTCGCACAAGCTTCTAGAGCCTCTCGTAAAAGAGAATCAAATGTTGCTCCAGGTAATCGATGACGAGCAATCTCTAGAAATGTTCGAGGCAATGATTCAGATGCAGCATCTTTTAAGGCAGGATTATTTTTTCGATGCTGTTGTTCATCTTCAATTGCTCTAATGAATCTTAGAGTCACTTCATGCTTAGTCGAAGCTTTAATAAGAGTGTCATTATCTTTAGATAGGCCAGGTGTCTCTCCCTCTAAATCGTTAATTCTTCTTTCCAAGCTAGAAAGAACTTCTTCAGCTTCTTTAGAAATATGAGCTAGCTGTCCATCAGATAGATTTGGTAAATCTGCTACATATACTTTGCCATGATCTCTCAAAGTTAGAAAAGTCGGTCTAGGACCTTGTTGACGAAGATCTCCAGAATTGGACAGATTAGTTAAAGGACGACGAGGAGGAACTGGACCTGCTGAACTACGTCTACGCGTTGAACGCTGTTGATTTTCAAAAGGCATTGAACTAAATAACGATCTAACTTCGCAACTTGCGAACTAGTATTCGGCTTGTTATCAGCTTACTTTAATTTTTAGCATTTTATCAATAGATGGAGAAGGAATTAATGCCTTTGTTATGAAAAAGAAAATATCTTCTGAAGTGCAATTGACTCAAAAGATCTAAATATGTGACAAACCTCCTAAGCTGCTCTCATTGGACTCTTCAACTTCACCAATCTTCCAAGCTTTCATTGAATTCTCTAAGCAAATCTGAATCGCCTTTTCCTGCTGATCAGGAGGAATAATTACACAAAAACCAATCCCAAGATTAAATGTGTTCCATAGATCTGCCTCAGGAATATTACCTTGAACTTGAAGCCATCTGAAGATCTCTGGAATCTCCCAAGAACCGATATTTAACTTTGGACGAAGACCTTTTGGGAAACATCTAGGTAAGTTCTCGGGTAGTCCTCCGCCTGTTATATGAGCCATTCCATGAATAGATAATTTATTTTTGAAAAATGATTTTACTAATGAAACATATAAATGAGTAGGTTTTAGCAATACATCTAATAAATTCAGATTACTTGAAAGATCAATATTTTTCCTTTTAAGATCAATGGCGGATTTTTGAACAATTTGTCTAACCAAACTGAAACCATTACTGTGTATACCACTACTTTCAATACCAATAATCTTATCTCCTGGATGAATTTTATGACCATCAATAATTTTATCTTGTTCAACAACAGCTACACAAAAACCAGCCAGGTCATATCTCCCTTTTGAATAAAAACCTGGCATTTCGGCTGTTTCGCCACCTAATAATGCACAATTACATTGTCTACATCCATAGCTAATTCCATTAATCACATCTACTAATGCTTGAGGTCCTAATTTCCCAGTGGCAACATAATCCAAAAAGAATAATGGTTCAGCTCCGTTAGTAATTACATCATTCACACACATAGCAACCAAATCAATCCCTACGCCGAAATGAGATCCATGATCCTGAGCCAACTCAAGTTTTGTTCCTACACCATCGGTCCCTGCTACTAAAACAGGTTTTTTATATCCTTCTGGCAATCGGATGCATCCTCCAAAACCACCAATACCGCCAATAACTTCTTTACGGGAGGTAGATTCAACAGTTTTACGAATTTGGTTGACAAATGACCTCCCCGCTTCAACATCCACTCCTGATGTCTTGTAATCCATAATCTTTCTGGTTAATCCTCTTCCTTATTAACTTACTGATTAATAAATAAATATTAATTCAATATTGAATAAATTCTATTCCATAATTGAAAAAAAACATTCCCTTTTTATCCTCTTAACCTTTAGGTGTTATCAGTGTCGAGTTTTCAAGTATTAAAAACCAAGAAAGACCTTTTACTCTGGTGTAATGAAAATGATCATCGTATAGCTTTTGTCCCAACAATGGGTAGTCTTCATCTTGGGCACCAACAACTTATCCAAGCTGCAGAAAAGTATTCAAGAAACCTGAACCATAAAGTCCTAGTTACGATTTTTATAAACCCTTTACAATTTGGACCAACTGAAGATTTTGAAAAATATCCTCGGCAAATTGAAAGAGATTGTAAACTTGCAAAACTTTCAGGTGCGAATGCAATTTGGACCCCAGAAATAGATGATATTTTTCCAAAAGGACCTGAAAGTCATTTCAATATCAAAGTACCTGAAAAATTAACATCACACCTTTGCGGTTCAACAAGACCTGGCCATTTTGACGGAGTAGTTACAGTTATTTTTCGACTTCTTAAAATCATTAAAGCAAAAGCAATCTTTCTTGGAGAAAAAGATTGGCAACAATTAACAATTATTAGATCCTTTCTTAAAGATTTTAATTTTCCCGTACAAATTCAAAGCATTGCCAGTGTTAGAGAGAGCGATGGCCTTCCTTATAGTTCTAGAAATCTTTTTCTCACTAATCAAGAAAGAAGAAAAGCTGAAGCGTTACCAAGATTACTAAATAATCAAGCTCAACGTTTTGCAGATGGCAAGCTCATTGATCTAAATACTTTGAAAAAAGATTTAGAAAAAAACAATTTTACTGTTGAATATGTAGAAATTGTAGATAAAAAGGAATTAAGTCCTACTTTAGAACCTAAGAATCTTTCTCTACTTGCTGCAGCAGTGCACTGTGGGGAAACACGATTAATTGATCACAAATTCCTAATGAAAAGAAAGCCTATTGTTGCAATTGATGGACCAGCGGGTGCAGGAAAAAGCACAATCACAAAACTCTTAGCAGAAAAACTAAACCTTGTTTACTTAGACACAGGAGCAATGTACCGAGCTGTAACATTATTGTTCGAGAATTCTCAAATAGAATTAAATGATGACTCAGATGTTATACATGCGCTAGAAACAATAAACATTGAATTTAAAATTGAACAGAGCGGAGAACAACTTATTTTCTTAAACAATCATGACGTAAGTAAAGACATACGTTCGCCAAATATTTCATCAAAAGTTTCCGCAATCGCCGCAAATACTCATGTGAGACACACATTAAGCATAGAGCAAAAGCGTCTAGGCCAAAATGGGGGACTCATTGCTGAAGGAAGAGATATTGGAACTACGATTTTTCCTGATGCAGAACTTAAGATTTTTCTTACGGCATCACCTAGAGAAAGAGCGCTCAGAAGAGCGAAAGACTTAGAAGATCAAGGCTTTAAAGTGCCAGAACTAAAAGATTTAGAATTACAAATTAAAGAAAGGGATTTTCTTGATAGCACAAGAGATATATCACCTTTAAGTAAAGCAAAAGATGCCCAAGAAATAGTTACTGATGGTTTATCGATTGATAACATATTAGATTTACTAATAGAAATGTTCAAAGAAGCAGTACCTCAGGAAGTTTGGTCGATTAATTATTAGACTGAAGGTCTAGTAAAAGTCCTTTTGCAGCATCTTCTACTAAATCCAAAACATCTTCGAATCCCTTCTCTCCACCATAATAAGGGTCAGGTACTTCAATTAATTTTGTATGTGATGAATAGGAAAGTAAAGGAATTATTTTAGCTTTATATGGAGCATTAATTTCATTCGAAAGAGATTTAACATCTGCCAAATTAGAATTATCCATTGTCAGAATCAAATCAAAGTCGTTAAAATCTTTTAAAGAGATTTGACGTGCTTTGCTTGTTACTAAAACTCCTCTTTTAGCAGCTGCTTCTCTCATTCTTGAATCAGCCAATCTTCCAACATGCCAACCACCTGTTCCTGCTGAATCGACTCGATATAAAGAATCTATATTTTGTTTCTTAAGTAAATTAAAAAATACAGCTTCTGCCGCAGGAGAGCGACAAATATTACCCAAGCATACAAATAAAATACTTTTTTTCATAAGAGGATTTTGAAGTACTAAAAAAGATTTAATTTCACTATTGCATAGAAAGATGCAAAATAATAAAAAAATATAATAAAAGGATGAATTATTACTTTAAAGCTTGAAGAGAATCTCACTAATATACTTTTCTGTCCATTCCTCCCCATAAAAACGCTTCAGCATAGACCTAGCGGGATCTTTTGCAGATCTATATTCCATATATCTTTTCTGACCAGATAAAATCTCTTCAGAACGTTCAATAGAAACTTCTAAAGAATCTTTCAAAAGCATCATATAGAGTGTTAAGTAATCTTGGAATGCTAAAAAAAACTTTTCTTTTATTAATCTATCTGATTCTTTACCTAATGGTAATCTTGTCCAGAGAAAACCTGGTGAAAAAAAAGACTGGGCATCAGGAGGGATTGGTCCTCCTGGCGGGAAGAAAGACTGCCATTTCTCCTTCAAAGGGATAAGTTTTTCCCAAACATTTTTTGTATGAAGCTGGTCATGAATTAATGCAGGTTGCAAATCTAAAGCTAGTAAATGTCCTGAAGGTAAAGTCACTAGATCTGCACCAAAGAAAGGTAAATCATAATTATTCCGAGGAATTATTACTAGATTTAAAACTGAAGCAAATGTACCTGCATCTATGCATGCAGATCGGCCTAACTTGATCTTATTTGTAGTGCATGCCCATGTTGAAGTTTTAACTTTTATAGGTCTAGATTTAGAGCCAGTTATACTACTTTTATTAAGAAATTCCAATGGAATAAAAGACTCTTTTAAATCAAATACAGAGAGCTTTGCAATGGCTTCCTTCAAAAAATCATTCCATGACCAGCCTGGCAATGAAAATTGAAGGAGGAATTTTTCATTAGATAAACTCATTTATTCTCCTCTGAGGAAAAAACATCTCGACTTCTTGGAAAAAGGAACTCATACAAAAATCTATCAGCCCATTCAATTCCAAAATAACTTTTAAATAAACCATGGGCGGGGTCTTTTTCAGCACTATAAGTATCATATTTAATATGAAGCATTTCAACTTCTTGAATATTTAATAGTTGATCTGATAAATAACGATCACAATTTAATTTCCAATATGAATTAATAAATTTAGTATAAATAGATGGCAGATATTGACTAACTTCTTGCAATGAACCTTTGCATAAAATAACCCAGGGTGAAAAAAATTTATCTTCTTCGTAGATATTCATCTTGACCTGATTAGAAGATTCTTGAAAAGTTTTATGTATTCCTTTGAGTCCCTCAAAATAATTATCAAAATATCTTTTATCTTGAATTAATGGTTGGTAATCTAATACGGCCACAAACTTATTTCTAGAACCAAACCATAATAAATCGATGCCTAGAATTGGTTGTTCATTATCATAATTTGGATAAGCAACTGAATTTAAAACCTGAAGCTTATCCTTAGCATCCATTCTTGTAACTCTCCATCTTCTAAAGCCTGGTACATGCCAAAGCCAACTTTTTATACAGGCGTCACCTTTAATTGAATGATATTCCTGAAATTCTTTTGGTGTTTCGAGAACATGCCCTCCATGATCTATAAGACTTTGATTAATCTCCTCGAGGAAGTTATTAAACATAAAATCAGATATTAATAAATAAATATCTCAAAAAGAATCTAACCAAGAAAAATACCTTTGAACTATAATGACTTTTCAAAAATATAAAAATTGTCATTCTTCGGTACTTCCACGGCGACTATTACGTGTAAGCAAATTAAACAATATTTTGCCAATTGTAGCCACAAGATTTCCTTCAAGTTCCTTAAACATTTCCATATTATATTTAAAAGCAGAGTTAGCTTCATCAACAATAAGATCAGCCATGTCTTGATCAATTGGTAAAGAATTTAAAGTCCTAGTGTAATTTTTTTTAAATTCTTTTTCATCAGGTATATTATTAAATTCGTAAAAATTTAACCCATTATTATCATTCAAATTCATAGCTTTTTTAGCAATTCTCTTTAATATTTGCCCCCCTGACAAATCACCTATATATCTTGTATAGTGATGCCCAATAAGTAGTTCAGGCTTTACCTGAGAGACATTTCTAATACGATCTACATAAACCTTAGCTGATGGAGATGGCATAAGAAGGGTCCTCCAACCCTTTCCAAAATAAAAATTTAAATCTTGTTCCAGTGTTTCTCTCCTATTTAATTCAGTAAAACCTATAGCTGAAACTATAGGATGACCTGCTTCACATAGCTTTCCAATTTCCTCTTCCATAGCTGAATAAACAAAATACAAATCTGCAACCAAATTCCTATATGTGGTCTTGTCGACAACACCTTTGAGGAAGCAACTAACAAATCCAGTATTCTCAGCCATAGTATGAGATTTTTTTGTTCCTTCTCTCAGTTGCGTTGCAAGTTCTACAGACATCGTTAATCCTTGCAAATAGTTAGATTCAAAACATACCTAATTTAGTGAAGGTTTGTCCAAAAAAAACAATAATCCTTTTTTCAACTGTAAGAAGGAAACAACTTGAATAAATCGCGACAAATAGAACGCAATGACTCCATCTCTGAAGAATGGGGTAAATGTGATCCAATGACTTTCCAGTCTCCCACAGTTGCTAATCTCCACCGTTCTCCATCAAAAGACATGCCCCTTATCAAAACTCCCAGCAACTGCGCAGAGGTCTCATCTGTATTTTTTGATACGGTCAATTGAAACAAAAGACTTCTACACTCAAGACGCCTGGACCATCCAGGAAAGTGAAAAGACAAATCAATTGTTTCTTCTTCAAACCAAAGCCTTGTATGAGGATCATCGCGCCACGGACTTAAATTAAGAGAAGCAGCAGGGAAGCGTGCCCGAACTAATGTAGCCACTGAAGCCAAAAACAGTGCTAGATCAAAATTTTTAACTTTGTCTAATGCATTCACATCGAAAAGCGCCTATTAATGGTGAAGATGCCACGTAATTTCAAACGATGCTCATTTTTTAAAAAGCAATTAAAGATTGGTTGCAAAATACCAATTTTTAAAAAGCTTACTCAAAAAGGCATAACCTCATTGAAATGAATTTGAACAATTAGAAAACACATGAACACTTTCAACAAATTAGTCACACCTAATATCGGTACCAAAATAGAATTTCAAAATGGAATACCTATTGTTCCAGAGAATCCAATCATTCCTTTTATTCGAGGAGATGGTACTGGCGTAGATATATGGCCAGCATCGCAAAAAGTTTTTGATCAGGCAATTAAAAAAGCATATGGAGCTGATCGAAAAATTGAGTGGTTTAAAATTTATGCTGGTGATGAGGCATGTGATTTATATGGAACTTTTCAATACCTTCCAGACGATACGATTAAAGCAATACAAACATATGGTGTCGCAATCAAAGGCCCATTAACAACTCCAGTAGGAGGGGGGATCAGGTCTTTAAATGTAGCTTTACGTCAAATTTTTGATCTTTACAGTTGTGTTAGACCTTGTCGGTATTACAAGGGGACACCAAGCCCACATAAACGTCCTGAAGATTTAGATGTGATTGTCTATAGAGAGAATACTGAAGATATATATATGGGAATTGAATGGGAGTCGTCAGATCCAATTTTACTAACATTAATCGATCATTTAAATAATAAGGTTATTCCTGAAAGTAAAAATATAAATCAACGAAAAATACCCAATGGGTCTGGAGTAGGAATAAAACCTGTTAGTAAATATGGAAGTCAAAGGCATATCAGGAAAGCAATTCAACATGCCCTCAAGCTTGAAGGAAATAAAAGACATGTAACTCTTGTACATAAGGGCAACATAATGAAATTTACTGAAGGAGCTTTTCGGGATTGGGGATATGAATTAGCTACAACAGAATTTAGGAATCAATGTATCTCTGAAAGAGAAAGTTGGATTTTATCAAATATTGAAAATAATCCATCTATAACAATTGAAGAAAATGCAAAGCAAATTGATCCTGGATTTGAATCTTTAACCTCAGATAAAAAAAATAATATTTGCAATGAAGTCAAATCAGTTATCGAAGAAATTCAAGAAACCCACGGCAATCAACAATGGAAAAAAATGGTCATGGTTGATGATCGCATAGCCGATAGCATTTTCCAACAAATACAAACAAGGCCCCAGGAGTATTCAATTCTTGCCACCCTGAATCTTAATGGAGATTATATATCTGATGCTGCAGCTGCAATCGTTGGAGGGCTAGGGATGGCACCAGGTGCAAACATTGGAGATAATGCAGCAATCTTTGAGGCAACACATGGTACTGCTCCTAAGCATGCAGGCCTTGATCGCATTAATCCTGGGTCAGTAATTCTTAGTGGGGTAATGATGCTTGAATATTTAGGGTGGCAAGAAGCTGCTGACCTGATAACAAAAGGAATTAGCCTATCCATTGCTGACAAAAAGGTAACATATGACCTCGCTAGAATGATGGAACCTAAAGTTGAACCATTAAGTTGCAGTGAATTTGCAGATTCATTAATTCAAAGATTCTAAATCAATCATATTGTTCTAGAAACCATCAACTGCCATGCCAGATGCAATGTATCTTCTTTGCCTAAATTACCTGGGAATGTAACAATTGGAGGAAACGACTTTTGAAAATTTATTACAGGGTAGACAATAGATAATCCAGGCAAAATCTGGCCTTCCAAGTGAACAATATCAACTTTAAGTCCATCGGAAAGTAATACATTAGTAGTAATCCCACCTTTACTTATTATATAATCTATATTATCAATTAATCTAGCTACTAGAGATGCAATTACTTTGGACAAAGCTAAACCAAACTTCATTCTTTCCACATTGTTAGAACAAACTAATTCACCTCTAGATGTATAAATAACAGGTGTTTTTTTACTATCTACAACTTTCTTTATATCGCCACACCACTTTTCATATAATGCTTCTATTTTTTCTTCTGATGAATTCAAATCGAGTGCTTGCTTAATTTCTAAAACTGATAGCTCAATACCTTCACACAAGTTGTCACGTAATAAATACTTTAATTGTGTGTCAGCCAAAGGAACATGTGATCCTACAATTATTAATCCAAACCTAGACGTAGAACTATCTTGTTGAAATTGCAAAGAAGCCAAACAGTTGGTTTGATTATCATGATTGGGTATCTTTGAAATACTATTTATAAAGCTAGCTGCTGATCTAAATAGGAATCTTTTCTTGCCTTGAAAATTTTCCAAAACCTTCGCAAGAATATCTAAGTGCTGATTAGAAGTAGCATCAACAATAACTGATATATTAGAATGCAATTCGGCAATAAAAGATATTAACTTATTTTTTCCTTCTTGACCCTCAATTGCTTCATTTAATTGATCCAATGAAATAAGCTTTACATTACTTTTTTTAATTCGACCATTACTTTTATTTTCCAACCAATCAGGTAAAAAATTGGTATCATATCCAAAAATATTATCTTGTGCAAACATAGTTTTATGAACAGGAATATTGTCTAGAAAATGTTCTCCATTAACAGTAGTTCTACCACCCTCAATAAAAGCAGGGATATGAAAAGTTGCATCAAATGGTCCTAACTCATCATTTATTACCATTGGCTCTAAAAAACCATGCCCTCTTAAAGTAGAGTCTCCTCTACTAATAAAATAGACTTCTTCAAGACTAATATTATTAAGATCTAAATAACTTTTAATTGACTTACAAATATCTTTAATTGTACTTTCAGCAAGTTCTTCAGGCATTGCTCTTGTATTAGCAAGTATAAAAAATAATTCGGAATTACTTTTAAATGCATAATTAAGTATATATTTATCCCACTTTATAAGTAATGGGCACCTCTTAACTGTCTGCGATCCTGTTGGATCATCATCAATAACAATAATCTTCATTATAAAGAAATTGTAGCCAAAAAATATACTACAAACCTTCCCATTCTGAAGGAAAAGTAATAAAAGAACGATTCAATTTTTCCACTGAATCACAACCTAATAATTTCATTGTTCTCACAATATCTGTTTTAAGAATATCAATTGCTCTAGCTACTCCTGGTCCACCACCAGCAGCTAATCCATAAGCATAAGCTCTTCCAATTAAAACGCCTTTTGCACCCAAGCATAAGGCCTTTACAACATCACTTCCTCTACGTATCCCTCCATCTAATAACACATCAATCTTTCCATTAACAGCACTTACTATTTCAGGCAGCAAACTAATAGTTGGTGCAACACTATCTAATTGTCTTGCTCCATGATTAGAAACAACTACTGCATCAACACCACAATCAATAGCCTGTCTTGCATCTTCTGCAATATGTATTCCCTTGACAATGATTTTACCCCCCCAGGCTTCTCTAATCCATTTGAGATCTTCCCAGGTCACCACTGATTGTTCAAGTGCTGGCCCTATTTCGGTATAACCCATAGGGCCATCCTCAAGTTCAACATTAGGGAAGTTCATTAAACCACCATCGCCAAACCATTGAGTCAGCCAACAAGGTTTAACCAGCATTTGAGAAATATGTGGCAACATCTTGATTGGGTTCATTGACAATAATTCTTTAGTTCCATTGCGAAGATCTCTCTCTCTTAATCCAGAAACAGGAGTATCGATGGTAACGACAAGTGCAGAAAAACCTGCTTTTTTTGCACGATCAATAGTTTTTAAAGCTACATCCCTTCCACCCAGAAGATATAACTGATACCATGCTGGACAACTTGTTGCTTGCTTGACATCTTCCAACCTACAACCAGAAAGAGTCGAAAGCGTGTAACCAGTACCTGCTATCCCAGCTTCTCTGGCCGCAACAACTTCCCCTTTTGGATAAAACATTCGACTACTACCAACAGGCGCCAAAATAAAAGGCAATTGAAAATTTTGTTCTAAAACAGAAATCGATAATTTACATTCTGGAATTGAAACAGCACATTTTGGTCGAAAATAAACCTCTTTAAAAGCGGTGCAATTTTGATCTAACGTTTGCTCACGATCAGCTCCACTGTCAATGTAATCAAAAACCATTCTGGGTAAGCGCTGCTTAGCCAGAGTTCGAAGATCACTGATATTTACAACATTTGGTGGTGAAACATTGGCTCCCATAATTTTGTCGAGATTAATTTGATAAAAATTGGCAATTCAACTCTTTTGAAGCACCTGGTGCAAGAAATAATATCCCATCACCATGTACTAAAGAATACCTTGGACTTGTCCAAGGTTCTAAACAAACCATTTGCCTAGGAGGATCTGTCCACACAACTGTTCGATTAAATGGAGCTTGATATTGCATTTCGAGCTTATTACCATTCAATCTATTTAAAAGAACAACTTCCTTTGCTGGAATAGAACAAAAGTCAACGCCCCTAAAAAGATTGTTTAAATGCTTAAATGTTTGATCTGAATCCATTGTCAAATGATCAATACAATTTTCTGGCAAGCCAGTAATAGTCATATTTTCTAGATCTTCTACTTGAAAATAAGGATGGAAACCAAAATTAAATGGCATTACATCGTTGCTATTATTTGTAATTAAAGTTGTTAATTTAAGAATATTCTTAATAGGCCTTATTTGAATAATTATTTCAAAATTATATGGATATAAGGTAAGAGTTTTTGAAGTGGCAATTAGGCGCAAAGAGAAACCACCTCCATCATCTAAAAGCTGAATTTCCCAAGGCATATTTCTGGCGAAGCCATGTTGATTGAGCTTAAAAGTAGCGTTAGAAAATGTAAACTTACCACCAGGACCACAAATAGGGAATAGAACTGGTATTCCACCTCTAATACTTTTATTGTCATCCAAAAGAGAATCTAAATCTAGATACAAAAGATCTTTTTCATTAATTCTCCATTCTGATATTAATCCACCTTTTTCAGGAACAACCCTAATTCTCAAATTCTCTTTTTTATCTAAAAACTCCCAATGTGGATAGGGGTTACTCTTCTGTGTAAATTGTCCCACCATATTTTAAATTAAATAGATTGCATCCAATTAATTAACGCAGAGTTAACCTGATCAGGTACTTCATCATGAGGGCAATGCCCTGCATCTAAAACTATTTCTTTAGTACTTTTTGGTATATATTTTGCATAGATAGATCTCTTAACTGGGGTATTCATCCAAGGATCTTTATTGCCCCATAAAAGCAATAACGGAGAGCTTAATTTTGCAAATAATTGATCTAGAGATTCTCCTGGAGGTCCCCCAGGGTTAAAAACACTAGTGAAAACATTAAAAGCACCTTCATCAAATGATGGTTTTCTAATTGACTCAACAAGACTATCATCAACATTTGTTGTATTAAAATAAACTTGTTTAAGGGTTTTTCTGATAGTTGAAGATCTTCTTAAATTCTCAAAAAGTATTCTTTGAAAAACAATATTTCTTAAAAATATTTCTCCCACTGTTTTGGTCGCAGTAGCCATAAACCCTTTCGGTGGTTTTTTCTCTTCACTAAATTGACCTGCTGCATTAAGTAGAACTACTCCAGCAGCTTCAGAACCTAAAAGAGATCCAGCCGCAAGAGCAGAATAGCCTCCTAAGGAATTCCCCACTATCACAGTCGGTCTAACAATCCTCTCTCTTATATAAGCAACTATTTGGTCTCTCCACAAAGGTCCTCCATATGAAAGAGACCTTGGCTTAGCACTCTTGCCAAAACCTAATAAATCAATCGCATGAACCTCATAGTATTTAGACAATTCAGGAATGTTATACCTCCAATGATCTGTAGAAGCTCCAAATCCATGTATCAGTAATAAAGCTGGGTGTTCAGAACTTAAATTCTTTCTTGTCTTATCAATAGGTCCTTCAGTTTTCGCAAAAACCGGATGCCCCAAGTATTCCCAAGATGTTTCCAAAACAGTTTTAGATGACATTTTAACCAGCCTTAAACTAAGCCAACTGGGTCAGCCGCTACTTCATCAGGAATAGAATTTCCCCCTCCTGGCGTTTTATCTTTAAGCACAATCCTAAGTAGAACTGGTGCTAAAAAGGTGGTTCCTATAACCATCAGCAAAATAGCAGCTTCCAAAGAAGGGGTAAGCAAACCTGCACTGGTTCCCAACCCTAAAAAGATCAAACCCACCTCTCCTCTAGGCATCATGCCCAAACCAACTACAAGCCGATTGGTTGGTTTGTCTATAACAAATGTCCAGCCGGAAGCTATTTTTCCTATTATTGCGACTACCAAAAGGAATCCTGCGACAATAAGGGCAGATCTACTAGCAGGGTCTAAAGGATTGATTACAGAAAGATCCATGCCTGCTCCCACTAAAACAAAGAAGATAGTCGCAAAAAGTGATACTAATGGAAGTACTGACTGTTGAATAGCATGGTTATTTTTAGAACTACTTAAAATCAACCCTGCCGCAAATGCACCGAGAGCAGCCTCTAAGCCTATAGCAGTTGCTACAAAGCAACTTAGAACAAGAATAACAAAAGAAGCAACCACAACAGCACCAGGAGCCTTTAATCTTTCAATCAACCAATCAAAGCCAGGTGCAGCAGTTCTACTTAAAGCAATTGCAGCAATAACAAAAACTGTAGCTGCAACAACTAATTTAATGATTGGGGCTATTTCTAATGAACCTCCAGTAGCCAATGCAACAACTACAGCAAGTATCACAATACCCAGAATGTCATCTAACACAGCAGCCCCAATTACAATTTGGCCCTCTCTAGTTTTTAAATATCCAAGTTCACCAAAAACACTGGCAGTAATTCCAATACTTGTAGCCGTCATTGATGCCCCTGCAAAAATGGCAGGAATCAAATCAACTTGAAAAAGAAACATCAAGCCAAAAGTACCAAAAGCAAACGGCAAAATGACCCCTGCCATAGCAACCGTGAAAGCTTGTGCTCCAACTGCAACTAATTCCTCTAACTCACTTTCTAGACCTGTAAGAAAGAGCAATGCATATAAACCTAGAGTTGCAACAGCCTGCAATGACGGGAAGGTTTCAAAATACAGATCAGGTACTGCTTCAGGAGGAATTGACGCAAGAGAACTTATGAAATTCACCAAACTGGAATTTAAAGTAGTGTGCGCACTTGGAGGAATAAGCAGATGAAATCCTGAAGCACCTATAACAACTCCAGCCAAGAGCTCACCAACAATGGTGGGCAAACTTACCCTTACAAGCAATTCTGCCAAGACTCTTGCTGCGACAAATATCAATAAAAACCTAATAACTCCTATTAGAGTTTCAGCAACCTCTACGTCATGAGCACTTAAAACAGAGAGAACTTCTACAGACATAATTAACTGAAGGTTTTTACAAAAGCCAATATTGAGAATTAAATCATAATCAATCGCGTTTCTACTATGTGAATCAAAAGATTTTCCCTAACAAGTGTTGATCTGAAGTTACTGGCAAGTATCACTAAAAAACTTGAGCTAGCGTCCGTCAATATTTCTTTCCGTCATGAGCAGCTCCAATCCCCTAGATCTGCGACTGCCCACTCCTGGATGCTACGCAGATCCTATAAAAGCAGGAATAGATGCGGATGCTGTATTCGATGGGATGACAGAGCATTTATTCTTCAGCTTGGGGAAACTTGCTACTACTGCAAGTCTCAGAGATTTATATATGGCTTTGAGCTATGCCGTTAGAGATAGATTGATGACAAGATACCTTGCTACTCAAGAAGCTATAAGAGCAAAACCCCAAAAGACAGTTGCCTATTTATCTGCAGAATTTCTAATAGGCCCTCAGCTCAACAATAATCTTTTAAATCTGGGTATTCAAAATGAAGCTGAAGAAGCACTCAAACGCTTTGGAGTTCAGTCACTCAGTCATATATTAGAAGTAGAAGAAGAGCCAGGATTAGGGAATGGCGGGCTTGGACGACTTGCAGCCTGCTATATGGAATCTCTTGCAAGCTTGCAAATACCTGCTATTGGTTATGGAATCAGATATGAATTTGGAATATTCAATCAACTTATTCGCGATGGTTGGCAGGTTGAAGTAACTGACAAGTGGCTAAAAGGCGGATGGCCTTGGGAACTACCTCAGCCAGATGAATCATGCTTCGTTGGATTTGGAGGTCGCACAGAAAGTTACATAGATGACAAAGGAAATTATCGATCTAGATGGATTCCTTCAGAACATGCCATTGGAGTACCTCACGATATCCCTATACTCGGGTATAAAGTTAATAATTGCGATAGGCTTCGTTTATGGAGAGCTGATGCAACCGAAAGTTTTGATTTTTATGCATTTAATATTGGCGATTATTACGGTGCTGTAGAGGAGAAAGTTGCTTCAGAAACAATTTCAAAAGTTTTATATCCAAATGATGGTACAGATGAAGGACGGAGACTGAGACTTAAACAACAACATTTTTTTGTCAGTTGTTCTCTTCAAGACATGATTCGCAGTCTTGAAAAAAGAGGCCTTCCGATTAAAGATTTCCCTAAACATTGGACAGTCCAGTTAAATGACACTCATCCTGCAATAGCTGTAGCAGAAATGATGCGACTTCTTATAGATCAGCATCACTTCGAATGGGAAGAAGCATGGGAAATTACAAATCGTTCAGTTGCATATACAAATCACACACTACTTCCGGAAGCTCTTGAAAAATGGGATCTTAATTTATTTAGAAGTCTTCTTCCAAGACACTTAGAACTAATTTATGAAATCAATAGGCGATTCTTACAACAAGTTCGCCTTAGATATCCAGGCAACGATTCTATCCTGAGAAAACTCTCAATTATTGATGAAGATGGTGGGAAAGCAGTAAGAATGGCTCATTTGGCCACTATTGGTGCACATCATGTTAATGGTGTGGCGGCTCTTCACTCTGATTTAATCAAGCGGCAACTTCTACCTGAGTTTGCAAAACTTTGGCCTGAAAAATTTACAAATGTGACTAATGGGGTCACTCCTCGCAGGTGGGTAGGCCTTTCCAATCCTTCTTTAGCATCACTCTTGGATCAGGAAGTTGGATCAGATTGGATTACTAATATGGATCTACTCAAAAAACTTGAAGACAAAGAAAATGATCATGAATTCCTTAATCTTTTTGGAGAAACTAAACTGTTAGGGAAAAGAAAACTTGCTGGTTATATTCATAGGCAGACTGGGATTTTAGTGGATCCTTCAAGTTTATTTGATGTACAAGTAAAGAGAATTCATCAATATAAAAGGCAACACCTAAATGCTCTTCAAATTATTGCTCAATACCTTCGAATAAAGAACAATGTTAATTGTGAAATAGCTCCTAGAACAGTTATTTTTGGTGGGAAGGCCGCACCTGGTTATTTCATGGCAAAGTTGATGATTCGTTTCATCAATGGAATTGCAGAAGTAGTTAATGCAGATCCTGATATGGAAGGGAGATTAAGAGTCGTCTTTTTACCTGACTACAATGTAAAGCTTGGAGAGCAAGTTTATTCAGCTACTGACCTTTCTGAACAAATCTCCACAGCTGGCAAAGAAGCTTCTGGAACTGGGAATATGAAGTTTGCAATGAATGGAGCACTAACAATCGGAACACTTGACGGAGCAAATATAGAAATTAGAGAAAGAGTAGGTCCAGAAAACTTCTTCCTTTTTGGCAAAACTGAAAGTGAAGTAATGAATTTAAGAAATAATGGCTATCAACCATCAAAGTATATAGATTCTTCTAATGAATTATCTGAATCTTTAAGATTAATCGAATTAGGGCATTTTAGCAATGGAGATACTGAGTTATTTAAACCTCTCTTAAATAGTCTCAAAGGTAATGACCCATTTTTTGTAATGGCTGATTTTGATGATTATCTAAGAGCTCAAGATGATGTGAGTCTGGCATGGAAAGATAAAAAAGAATGGAATCGAATGTCCCTTCTAAATACTGCAAGATCTGGATTTTTCTCATCAGATAGATCGATCAAAGAGTATTGTCAATCAATTTGGAAAGTCAATCCTCTTTCAGTTGAAATTAAATGTGATGTTCAATAAAAATTAATTTTTATCAGGCAAGTCAGGTGTTTGATGCAATAATCTATTCAATCTTAATCGATCAGGGTTTAATGGGTCAGGAGCTAACTCCCCAGCAAGTTCAATGAATTTTTTTTCAACTATATCTGGTACTTTTACATCAAATATTCTTTCCATCAAAGCTTCAATAGAGAATAAATGCGCGTTGAGATTTTCTAAATCTGAAATCACGTGATCAGTAACTGCTTCAATATTTCGATCTACATTTTGTAGAGTTGATTGACTGTCATCTTCAACTGCATTTTTATTACTGTTCAATTGTTGCTTTTGCAAATCTTCTAGAACCCTGCTAGCAAGCGTTCTAAATGATTGAAGCGCTGCCCAATTTAATTCTTGCTGCTGGCGCAAGGTAGGACATTCCCTAATCAACCGGTCATGTTCCCGATAGAACCTTTGACAGTCTGGGCATTGACAGGGCTCTTCTGACAAGTCAGTCCACACAAGTTATTAACCATCATTGCATCTTTCAGTACAAAATCAAAATCAAAATTTCTTCTAAAAACTATTCCGAATCATCAACACTTTCAGGAATAGGAATTTCAATACTTGTGACAACCTGAATAACATCTCGCAATCTCATTGAATCAGCAAACCAACCCATGGCTTGCTCTGTATCACCTTTGCCCTCTGCCTCACTAGCTTGGTCTTCATGGGCTTCAGCCAATAAAGCTAACCAACACAAGCATCGTGCTTGAACGATGGAAAGATCCAATTCTCCAGGTTGATCCTGTGCTATTTCTTCACTTTCTTGCTGAACAAGAAGGCGAAGACGAAGATCGTGAAGCTGTGTCATAATGACTCTTCAACTAAAACCACACTAGCGAGAGAGTACTCATTTTGCCCGTCCACTATATATAGATATAAGAACTTTCTAAATTGACTAACGGGGTTGGCGGGATTCGAACCCACGACCTACGGTTTAGGAAACCGTCGCTCTATCCGACTGAGCTACAACCCCATAGAATAAATTATGCCTTTTAGGCATTATGGACTCTGAAAGCAGGAGAGGTGATCGCAATCAAGATTTATCGCTTTAAGCAATAAGTACTTGGTTGAGGAAAGTCCGGGCTCCCTAATGGTCAGGCTTGCTGGGTAACGCCCAGTGCGGGTGACCGTGAGGATAGTGCCACAGAAAAACACAGCCAATGACTTAAGCACTGCTTGAGTACAGGCAAAGGTGCAAAGGTGCGGTAAGAGCGCACCAGCAGCATTGAGAGGTGCTGGCTAGGTAAACCCCGGCTGGGAGCAAGGCTAAGGGATAAGGTCGGCCATCTTGCCAAATTCCATTTTAAGGCCGCTTGAGGCTGTCGGTAACGACAGTCCCAGATAGATGATCACCCACTACCACTTTTTGAAATGGTAGTTAACAGAACCCGGCTTACTCCCTGCTTTCATCCTAAATAATTTTTAAAATTTCCTTTCTGATAAAAAATAAAACTTTCGATTTTTCTTATGTCTTCAAATAAAAAAATAATTTCAACTAAACGGATTCAAGAAATTTATGATTTTTTAAAAAAGATTCACATTCATTCATCGACTCTTAAAAACTTCAAGTCAAAAGAGGAGCTTTATTTCAATATTCTTGATGAAGCTCTAACGCATACTTCATATAACAGTCGGTTCAATCATGAAAGACTGGAATTCTTAGGGGATGCCGTTCTAAGACTAGTTGCCTCAGAATATATACAGCAACAGTATCCAGAATTATCAGTGGGAGAACGCTCCGCACTTAGGGCTCAACTAGTTAGTGATAAATGGCTCTCATATGTAGGCAGAGAAATAGGTATCAATAAGCTAATGCTTATAAGTCCCAAAGCATTTAATGATAAGGCGGCTCAGTCAACATTCATAGCTGAAATCACAGAAGCATTCATCGGAGCTATCTATGAATGCTTCCATGATTTAGAACCAATCTTCGAATGGTTAAACCCTTTTTGGGAAAAAACAAGTGAACAAGTTCTTGCGGATCCACACAGAGGTAATTCTAAATCTGGACTGCAAGAATGGTGCCAAGCGCAATCCTTAGAAAAGCCTACTTATAACATTAAAGAACTGTCACAAAAACACGGAGATGTAAAAAGATTTCACTGCATAGTTTCTATCGGGAATGAAAAAATTTCTGATGGCTGGGGCAGCTCAATTAAAAATGCTGAGAAGAATGCTGCTCAAAAAGCCCTTGGGCAACTAACTCAAAACTAAGTAACTTCCAAATCCACTATAGGAATGGTTAATAATTTATCCCAATTTCCTCCTTCAAAAAGAACTGCTGCCTTATCATCAGCAATCCTTTGGACAAATCCTTTATAACCATTGTAAATAGAAGTTTGATCTTTCACAATTACTGTGGATCCTGGCAAGATAATTTCTTTGGGTTTGTTCACAGGAGACTATTCGATCATTATGCCTATCTTAATTGTTCGACTTTGAAAAATGACAGCGGAAATCAATTGGCTAACAATAGGTAAAATTGTTGCTCCTCATGGTCTAAAGGGGGAGGTAAAAATCAATCCCTATAGTGATTTCCCGGAACGTTTTACAGAATCAGGTTTTAGATGGATTCAACTAGACAAAGAGCCTCCTAAAAAATTGAAATTGAAATCAGGAAGACGAATACCTGGAAAGACAATTTTTTGTGTGAAATTTAGTGGAATTAATGATAGAAGTGAAGCCGAATTATTGCTGGGATTTAAAGTATTAGTACCTTCTAATCAAAGACCAAAATTAAAAAAAGGTGAATTTCATCTATTAGATCTTCTCAATTTAAAGGTGAAATTAAAATTCAATGAAGAAGCAATTGGTGAAATTACTAATTTAATCAATTCAGGGAATGATTTACTTGAGGTTAAGTTAACATCAGGTAAAAAAATACTAATTCCATTTGTAGAAAAAATTGTGCCCACCGTAAATCTTCAAGAAGGCTGGATATTAATTGTCCCACCCCCAGGCCTACTGGAACTTTAATTGTTTATTATTTAAATTAAGAAATTCACCACATGAACGTCAGACCCATTATTCCGTTAATACTCTGTGGCGGCTCTGGTACACGACTATGGCCCTTGTCACGTGCAAGTTATCCCAAACAATATTGGTCTTTAAGTGGAGATAACAACGAAACCCTTCTCCAGCAAACTCAACAAAGGTTAAAAGAGCTGGAAGGGATAGAAGATCCTCTATTGATTTCACACGAAGATCATAGGTTCATAGTTGCCGAACAAATGAGGCAAATTAATGTTGACCCAAAAGCAATCTTTTTAGAGCCAGTAGGTCGCAATACTGCTCCAGCGATAACTGTTGCCGTTTTAAAAGCCATAAAAGACGAAACCGACCCACTGCTTTTAGTGCTATCTGCAGATCATGAGATCAAAAATAACTCAAAATTTATAGAAGTAATTAATAAAGCAAGAGTATATGCTGAGGAAGGACGAATAGTGACGTTTGGGATAATACCTACTTCACCTGAGACAGGTTATGGGTATATCGAGGCTAAAGAGCCCCTAAACCCTCAGGACTTAAGGGGTGAATCAATTCATAAATTTGTAGAAAAACCAGATAAATCCACTGCAGAGCAATTTCTTTCGGATCCTCGATTCACATGGAATAGCGGTATGTTCCTATTTCAAGCAAGTGTAATGTTAAAAGAACTGCAACAATTCTCTCCAGAAATCGTTCAGTATTGTGAAGAGGCAATAAAAAAAGATTCCCAAGATTTGAATTTTTTAAGATTAGAGAAGCAGTCATTTGAGAAATGTCCTAATTTGTCTATTGATGTTGCAGTAATGGAAAAGACTAATTTAGGCACTGTCCTACCCTTAGAAGCAGGTTGGAATGATGTTGGAAACTGGAACTCCCTTTGGGAAACTGGAACCAAAGATCTTGATGGGAATGTAAAACGAGGGAAAGTTCTTGCTGAAAAAAGTAAAAATTGTTATTTAAGAAGTGAAAACAGATTATTAGTGACATTAGGTGTTGAAGATTTAGTTGTTGTTGAAACTGACGATGCAATACTTATAGCCAATAGGGAGGAAACTCAAAATATAAAAGGTATAGTAAAAAAACTAGAAA
>QCOP01000021.1 GCA_003212885.1 Prochlorococcus sp. AG-432-D11
AAAGTCTAGTCTAAAATATAATCTTTAAGTTGGTCTTTTCAACTAATGTTTAGATGAAAAACAACTGAATAAAATAATCTTTATAATCACCATCGCTATAATTGTAGGTGTTGTGTCTAGTTTATGCAAAGAGCTATAAGGTTAATTGCTTGCTAAATGCAGAGGAGAAATGAACATTAGTTCTCAAAATTAATTTACCTAATAGGCGCAAAAAAACGCTGAATGGGATTAAAAAATTCAATACAAAATCTTATCACTGTATTTTTGAAGTAGTTTGCTTAAGGGTAAAAATTCATTTGAGCCTAGAGGATTTAAAAATCATTGATATAGATTAGAAAATGGAGAAGAATAATTTCTTGAGATTTGATTTTAGGCGAAAAATTGAGACCGTCATATCAGAATTCTATTTTGTGGAATAAGGAATGAAGTTATAGAAAAAATGATGATCTATATTTTCTAGAGATAGCTGATTAGGATATGTCTAAAATTGCAAAATATTAATAAGGAAAGACTCCCAAAATGGATTGAGATGATATGAAAAATTTCATCTTATATTAAATAATGATTGCTAAGTCTTTCCAATAAATCCTAATGATCTTGCGTGTAATTCAAAAAAAAATTATAAATATCACTTTGAAACTAATTTAAAACCTGACCCACACATGCTTGGTTGAGCTCCTTCTGGAGTACTTATCAAAAAACCACCACCACTAAGATCTCCTTGATAATCAAGACTTAAGTCTTTTAATAAACTCAGTTGATGTTCAGGTGCAAACAAAGTGATTCCACAAGTTCGTGCTATTGGGATACCAGTTTGTTTTCCAGTTCTAAGTCGAATATATAACCATCCTTCATCAAAACCATCTGATAATAAATCAATATGCATTTCTCCAGGTGTACCTCCAAATGCGGATTGTCTTATTAATTCAGTAGCAGCAGACTTAGTGAGATTTAGTTGACCCATCATCTTTCAATTTTACTTACTCATATTGAGCTTATATCAAATTACCTTCTAAATCATATAGGGTTATTTCTTTTATTGCTTTCTCTGTATTTGCTTCATCTTTGCTCTCTTGAAAAAAAAGTAAGCAAAATGGCTCTTCTTAGGTTAAATGTAATTGAAACAAGCTTGCTTTATAGTTTTGAGCAACATTGAGACTGATAAAATAGTTCTTTGCTTAAGCCGCTTCACTTAGATCACTTTTATCATTTTGTAGATTTAGTTGGACTTTGTATGTCTTTTGATGAACTAATTTGTTTTTGTAGTGATCAATGGCAATTGTTTTTGCCTTAGTCATTTGGCAGGAATAAAATTTTAATGACTGATCACCGTGTAGGTTGTCTCCGCTCACAACTATAAAAAATATATATTCAACTTTTTTTAGTAGGTAGGTACAAGCAAAAAAGCAGCCATTTATACAAAAGACAAAAAGTTATGGATTATTTAATTATTCATGGATTAACTTGCTTTAAGTTGAAACTCTTAATCATAAGAATTTCCTTATGAACCTATATTTATTAAATGTCCTCTAGTAGCGGTTAATTTAATGTCATTTCAGAACCCTTTAGTGCATGGCTAACGCTATTCCAATATGCGTTATGGATAGTGGTTTTGTCCGTATCCTATAGATTCATACCTTTTTGAATTTAAACTCTATTCTCGACGTTTGATCTTTCAAAGTTTTCGATTCACAATTATGTCCGCTATCCTTTTTGTTTTGCTAAAGCCAATGTTGTTTTTAACATTAAAAAAACTTTTCAAGAAGCAAATGAAGCAATGGATTATCTCAGCATTGGAGTGGTTGTCTCTTCAGACAGATAATGACATAGATGATGCAATAGTTAAGAAGGTTAAAGTAGCGATGAAACTTGGGGTCGTTTGAATTTAATTTGTTTTATTGAAGGTTAATCTAAGCGCGGGTGTAGTTCAGTGGTAGAACGTCAGCTTCCCAAGCTGAATGTCGCCAGTTCGAGTCTGGTCATCCGCTTAATTATAAAAATATAAGAACCTTTAGTTTTCTAGGTTTTTACTAGAAAATTTTTTCACCAAAGAATTTATAATTAAATATTATTAACTATGTATCTTTATGATAATGAAGAATATCATTAATCTACTGCTTGAGTCTTTCTCCCAGGAATCAATAGGTCAAACTAACCACTTTTTATGGTTCTCGACATCAATTGGAATAGCAGCTTTGTGTAAGACAAATGAGCTTTCGATTGAACTACTTTTTGATAAGGCACTCAAAGAAGGGTTAGAAATTGCGATTGATCTAAGAAGAGAAGAAAAAGAGATCTATCAAACTGAGAAAGGTTTGGTCTTGCTTTTTTATTCGTAAAAAACTTTATATAGAAACGTTTAAACTAAAATGGAAGAAAAATTCAAAAATATTTGTTGCTTGTATTAATTTAACTCATGAAAACAGACATGCGTTCCTTTTCTATTCTTAATTTAATTAAGAATTTTAATTGATCATTAGTTAACTTAGGTTTTATTCTCCAATTTGCATCACAGCTGCTCTAGCCTTATCAAGAATTCTACCTTTAAGAGGAACAAAGCCTAGAGATGATGCTTTGTTCTGAGCTTTTTCACTTAATAGATAGTTGAGCGTTTCATTGATTGCATTTGTGTTTTTACCGTTTCCAGTTTTATAAGCTAAAATCCATGTCAACGTAGCTATTGGATAAGCACCTTTGGCTTTTGAGTTTGGATTCTTTCCAGCAAGGTTCTCATCTAAAATAATTTGATTTAGAGTTATTGCTCCTGATTCAACTGATGGCTTCAAGAATTCACCAGATAAGTTCTGCAAAGCAGCTGCTTTAATATCATCTTTTATATAAGACTGATTAACATAGCCAATTGCACCTGGTGTATTGCGGATTATGCTTGCAACTCCAGCATTTCCTTTGCCACCATAACCTACTGGCCATGCAATAGATTTTCCTGTACCTAGAGTCCATGCTTTAGAGAAAGTCTGCATTGAATTGGTGAAGGCTTTAGTTGTTCCAGAGCCATCAGAGCGATGAGCCCAGGTCAAATTCCCTGAAGGGCAACCAACTTCACTCCAGTTTGTAATTTTTCCCATTGCAATTTGAACTGCTTGCTCTTGCGTGAGCTTGAGATCGCAATTGTAGTTATAACCAAAGGCTATAGTTCCTCCCACCATTGGAATTTGGACTAATCCATTGGTTACTTTTGCTATATCATTCGCATTCATTGAGTCATCAGAAGCGGCAAAATTAACTGTTTGATCAATAAATGCTTTGCGACCAGAGCCTGATCCAATGGCTTGGTAATTTACACGTGGACCTCCTTCTTTTGCAAGATCTGAGAACCAACGAGTATAAATTTTGGCAGGAAAGGATGCCCCTGCTCCACTTAATCGAGTATTGATACTTTTGTTAGAGCTACAAGAAGAAACTGTTATTCCGATTAGGAGAATAGATGCAGCAATCAGAGCAGTCTTTTTAAGGGACATTTATATAGTAAATCTACTGGATCTTCTTAAATATATCAAAAATTCTTGATTCAATCAATTACTTTACTTCATATGTTCAAGTGATTTTAATCCATTAATAAATATATTTGATATGAACTAAATACAATTTACTTTTTCTGCGGAAGTTTTGTTAGTTAAGTTAAAAATAGATTGTTAAGGAATGATAATTGTAATGTTAAAGCTTTGTGTAGCTTTATCTATGAATTCTTCTATTTTAGGGGTAAAAAAATTACTAAAAAAGTTATCATGATTATCTGTCAGATAAATGCTTACATAAGTACTACTCTTTTATTCTTTATAAAATTTGTTTTTAGACAGTTTTCCTATGCCTGCATTAAAAGCATTGCAGGGATCTAACTGTTTATAAAAGTCAGCTAGTTCTTTATTTGCTTCATATAAATGGCCTACATTATGTTCGGCTGGATATTGAGCACCTATGGCATCCAATTTATTAAGAATTCTTTTTTTTAATTCATTTGCATTGGTATCTTTTTTAAGTAAAAAGTCCCAATGAAATACCATACACGTGAAATGAGCCATTTGAAATGATTTTAATGAATTATCAAAGATCTCCTTAGGAAGAATTTCATGCCAAGATTCATAATTTCTTGGTAGAGCTACATCTAATGCTAAAACTTCACCTGAGGTTTTAGCATGCATGATTTTTGAACGTTTTGGCGCTAAACCTGCTACATACCTATGCAGTAAAATGTCTTCTGCTTCAAGATTATTACATTCAAAATATTCTGATGAATTATTTTTAGATGATATTTCTTCAAGTAGATCTTTTGTTTCTTCTATTGCAGAATCAGTTGCAACTATAATTAAATAATGATCAAACTTATTTCTATAATCTCTTAAACTTGCCGGCAAATGGTCAGGCAGTAGTCTAGAAAAATTTTGTAAAAACTTGTCAAATATATTTTGAGGAAGAAAGGGAATAAAAGAGAGAAATGTATCTATTAATCTTTTTAGCTTAAATAATTTAGGCATAATATTTCTACCTAGGTATTTTATGATCAGAAAAGTATCTTTACCATATTTATCTGCACCATCAAAAGAAGTATAATGCATATATTCTGTCATCTCAGGCAGTTCATTAAACTTTGAAAGAATAATCTTTCTTATACTTGTTAATATGTCTACATTATTGGTCCCAAGGTAAAAAACCTTTTGGGTTTTAGGTTTTGAGAAAGTATCAAGCCTCACAGCAAAAACTATTATTTTACCAGCACAGCCACTTGCTTCAAAGAGTCGATTTTTATCTGAATTGAATCTAGCGGGTGTATTCGAATCAATTTCCCTAACTCTTTTTTTATATGTATTATCTGATCCTTTGTTATTTGTTTTAGCGATATTGCTTTTCTTAAAATTAGATTTTTGTAAGTTTGTTAGGATTTCCTCAGGAGATTCTCCAAGATCAATACCTAAATGATTAATTAATTCTAATTGACCATCTATGTTCAATCTTGCATAAAGAGATAACTCTGTATAGGCCGGACCTCTTTTGATTAGATTGCCTCCTGAATTATTGCAAACACCTCCTATGATTGAGGCTCCTATGCATGATGAACCAATCACAGAATGTGGCTCACGATTTATTGGCTTAAGCATTTCCTCTAAATTGGATAAGCTTGCTCCAGGCATAGCTAAAACCTCTTCTCCATTATTTAATAGAATTATTTGATTTAGATACAGAGTATTGATAATTACAACATCTCTATCATATTTATTACCATCAGGAGTTGAACCTCCTGTAAGGCCTGTATTCGCTGCCTGAATTATTACTATTTTGTTAAGAGCTATGCATAAATTTATTACTTTCCATAGTTGTAAAAGGTCATTTGGTAAGACAACCGCAACAGCATCTCCATAACCTACTCTAATTCCTGTCCTAAAACTTCTAGTTGCTTTCTCTCCAAAAATAACTCTCTTCTTTCCAACTATAGATTTTAGCCTTTCTTTTAATTTATTTAACTTGTAATTTTTCATTTTTTGTAAAAAGTTTAATTTATTTTAGGATATTTCTAACAAGTCGCTATATGGAACAAAATTCCATTTGTCATTATTATATGCCAAGATTAATCTCCTTTAAGTTTGCTCTATGACTACTAAAGCTACAGTTTAAATTAAAAAATATAATTTTGTTTGAATAATTCAAAAGATCAAAAATTTATAAAAAAATTGTAGTAATTATGATTATTTTTTCTAATAAATGGATTTTGTTGATCTAAGCAGTTACGCAATGGCCTAGTTCGAATTTTTTTGAAAAATAAAAAATCTCTCTATTGAGATTATAGAGAGATTCGACTTACCTGAGAGACCCATCACCCAGGCATTTTTTAAAGAGTAGCAAGTTTTTTTAATCTTTGGCAAAGGTGTAACACTAGATATAGGCAAAATAGACAAAAAGTAGGCTTTTGGCCCTATTTCTAGTGGGGGTTGTTTTCTTGCTAAAAAAACGTTAGAACTAGTATCCCCATCACCCAGGCCCTTAGGACACTATCCATAGGGTCTTTTTTATTGAAATATAGATCTTGGCTTTATCTTTTGAAATTTTTGCTTAGTTGAGTGTGGAAAAATAATGAATTTTGTGATCGTCGCTCATAAAAAATTCTTTTATCTCTTTTGTTACGTTCTAATTCGATTAATGAGATCAAGCGTCATTAATGAAAATTTTTAAAAAAAGCTTGCTCAATTGTTTGTCAGACAAAAATTCGACAGTTTTTTTAAAGCGTTTTTCCTACAAGTTTTGAATATTTCTGGACTCTCAGTTCTAAATCATCATAATCAATTTTTAAAGGACATTTTTTATGGCAAGAGAGAAATGGCGTTCAGGCTTAGGCTTTGTTCTAGCGGCTGCAGGGAGTGCGGTGGGCTTAGGAAATCTATGGGGCTTTGCTTATAGAGCTTCTCAGGGTGGCGGAGCAGCCTTTTTACTCTTATACCTATTGGTTGTACTTGTTGTTTGTTTGCCTGTTCTTGTTGCTGAAATGGTACTTGGAAGAAGTACAGGAAGTAGTGCTTTGATTGCTCCAGAAAAAGCAGCAGGTAAAAATTGGTCTCTAATGGGTTGGCTTTTTGTAATAGCTCCACTTGGGATTGGTTCATATTATGCAGTTTTAATGGGTTGGACTGCAGACACCCTTCTCCATTCTATTTTCTTTGGACTTCCTTCTGACATTAATGAAGCTGAAGCTTTTTTTGGTTCAATTAGCAGTGGAAGTAGCGTTTTACTAGGCCAGCTTGTAAGTTTGTTTCTAACGGCTGTGGTGGTTTCTGCTGGCGTAAGAGGCGGAATTGAAAGATTAACTAAATGGTGCATGCCTATATTGTTTGCTTTGCTTATAATTCTTGCAATATGGGCTGCAACACTTTCTGGAACATGGGAAGGATATAGAACTTTTTTACTTAAGTGGGATTCTTCTCAATTTTTTAACCCTACAAATATAAGAAATGCCTTTACTCAAGCTTTCTTCTCTTTAAGTTTAGGTATTGGGATAATGATTTCTTATGCTTCTTATCTAGATCGAAAGAATAAACTTCCCAAGGAAGCAATTGGTGTTGCCTCTCTTGATACTGCCGTTGGTTTACTTGCAGGAATGATTACTTTCCCTATAGTTATAAGTTTTGGTTTGAAAGAAGCTGTCAGTGAATCTACTGTAGGAGCATTGTTTATCTCTTTGCCAACAGGACTTGGCAGTCTTGGTTTTACAGGGAGAATAGTCGCTATTTTATTCTTTTCACTTGCATATATTGCAGCTATTACATCTTCAATTTCATTATTAGAAGTTCCAGTATCTTCAATGATGGAACGTCTTGGATGGACTCGATATAAGGCTGTTTTTGTGGCTAGTAGCTTATTGTTTTTATTAGGCTTACCTTCGGCTTTAAATTTAAATATTCTAGGTAAGATGGATAGTGTTTTTGGAGGAGTACTGCTTATTTTAGGTGGATTTCTTTTATCTATATTCCTAGGTTGGATCGTTCCATCAAGGTTTGATCAAGATCTAGATGGGTCTAATTCAAATTTAAGGTTAAGAAAATATCTCAAGTTTATGCTGCGTTGGGTTTCTCCACCGGTTATTGCTTTTGGCCTTATAGTAAGCGTTATTGATTTAGCAAAAAACTGGTCTAGTTGATTCAATTAGTTATATCTTAGTTATTAATTATTTATGTCAGTGCTGGGCATTGCCAAAACTTCATTATCAATATTTTCACCTAACCATTCTTTATATTCATTAAATAAGCATAGCCTATCAGCAGGGCATTCCAATATTTCCATTCTTTTAACAGCATTTTTCACAACTCTAAATAATGTTTCTTTAAGCTGTGAGTCAGTATTCATAATTAGTAGATTTGTCTTTCTATTGAATACCTAGCCAAAGTTTTGCATCTTGCAATTAGAAGAAATACTCTTTGTTTGTAGATCAGAACAGGAATTTATTTTTTTTGACAGCTATGTTTTTCTAGGCTTCAAATCAAGATTTATTGATTTTTTTATATTTTTCAGTAGACATTTCCCCTTTCATTTTTAAAAAGGCCAAATTCTTTAAACTCTATTGAATAAATCTTTTTGTTTTTCCATATATGGTTTAAAGTTGGTTTAGCAAAATTGGTTTTTCTCTAGTAAATATGACGAAACAACTAGGTCTTACCCCATGCCTAAATCCATTTAATTGCGTTTTCATCGTGAAAGAATGTGTAAATGTAAATGCGGTATTCTCTGATCTTGTTCAAATTGCTGAGGATTTACCAAGAACTCATGTTTTAGAAAAGAATGATGATTATTGGAAAGGTGTTTGCAGAAGTTTGATTTTTAGATTCCCTGATGACCTTGAAATATTGAAGATTAATTCATCTTCTAAAGGTGTCATTCAAATTAAATCAGCTTCTAGATTTGGTGGAGGTGATCTCGGAGTAAACAGTAGAAGAGTTAATTATCTATTGCATAAAATAGATTTTATATAATAATGAATAGTCTTCTAATATTTATGAATTAAAATAGACTATCAAATATATATTTTGATTCATAAAAAAATATCTTTTAATTAATCGATTTTAGTTTTTTTAAGAATAATTTTATTTTATTCCTAAAAGAAACTTTTTTTATTTGTTATTAGTCTCTATTAAAAAAGATGTTGTAATGATAGTCCTAAAACTTCTGTTTAAAAGATTATCTTCTTCTTTGAATAGGATTTTTTTGTAAGAAATATAAATTGGCTAACACTATGATCAGATCAAGAATAAACTATAGAGTTTTAATATAATTATAAACCCTCTCGATATCCGATGCTTATTAAATAAGATGCAATTGACTACATTGCGCCATTAATCGAATTTTTTATGACAATCACTAAAAGAATAGTATAGTAATAGAAATATAAATCTTAGAAGAGTGGCTATTGAAAGCCCCAAGAGATTTCTTCTTAAAAGACGGCCATTACTAGAAAGGCTTTCTGATAAAGGGTTTAAGCATTTTTGCCTACTGATGGCAGCTTCTGTTTCAATTATCCTTTTTTCTATTTTTATAGTTGTTTTTTTTCAGTCGATTGAATCTTTTAGCAGATATGGCTTGAGATTTTTGCTTACTTCTGCTTGGAATCCAGTTAAAGATGAATATGGGGCATTTACAGCTATATATGGGACATTAGTTACATCTATTGCGTCATTAATAATTGCGGTTCCTTTGGGAGTAGGGACAGCAATATTTATTACTGAAAATTTTATCCCTGCAAGATTAAGAGAACTTATAGGTTTAATGGTTGAACTTTTAGCAGCAATTCCCTCTGTTGTATTAGGCCTTTGGGCAATATTTGTAATGGAACCTTTTATTAGACCTCTTTTGCGAATACTTTATGTTTTCTTTGGATGGACACCTTTTTTTAGTACAGAGCCTTCAGGGGCTGGAATGGCTCCAGCGATATTGATTCTAGTAGTCATGATTTTGCCTATTATCACCTCTATCTCAAGAGATGCCTTAAACCAAGTACCCAAGAAGCTTAGAGAGGCTGCCTATGGCATAGGTGCTACAAGATGGTCCTCTATATTTAACATTATTCTTCCTGCAGCCATTTCAGGTATTACTGGAGGTATTTTGCTAGCACTAGGTCGAGCTATGGGAGAGACTATGGCCGTAACAATGATTATAGGTAATTCAAATAATTTCAGCTGGTCAATTCTTTCTCCTGGCTACACAATATCTGCAATGTTGGCAAATCAATTTGGAGAAGCAGATGGTAGTCAAGTTTCTTCACTGATGTATGCTGCTTTTGTATTAATGATCCTGACATTAGTTGTTAATATTTTTGCTCAATGGATTGTTAAAAAGTTAAGCCTTAAATATAACTAGTAAAAATATTATGACAAATCTCTTTTTAAAAGAAAAGTTAAAATTTAAGCCAAGTTCCAGAAGGAATTTAAATGATTTTTCATTGACTTTGTTATCAGCAATTTTTGCTATTATTGCAGTTTTGCCATTAGTATTTGTTCTTTTTTACGTTGTCTTAAAAGGAGGGGCTCAGATTAATTGGGAGGTTTTATTATTAGAGCCAGAACCACCAGGTGATGACCTCATATCTGCAGGAGGAATAGGGCCAGCAATTGTTGGCACTCTTATTATTACTTCAATAGCATCGTTGATTTCTATCCCTATAGGGATAGGTGGTGGTATATACCTTGCTGAATATTCCAAAGGAGGCTTATTTGCAAGGTTCGTTCGCTTTGGTACAAATGTACTTTCCGGTATTCCGTCGATAATTGCTGGTGTTTTTATTTATGCAGTTGTTGTTTCAACGAAAATTTTATTTGGAAGTATGTTTAGCGGAATTGCCGGCGGAATGTCTCTATCTATATTAATGCTTCCTTCTGTTATTAAAACTACTGATGAGGGTTTAAAGTTAGTCCCTGATGAGTTGAGGCAAGGAGCATTAGGTATTGGAGCTTCAATGTTTACAACCATTATTAGAGTAACTTTACCAACTGCATTTAGAGCTATAGTAACTGGAATAGTTTTAGGTTTAGCTAGAGCAGCAGGAGAAACAGCTCCGCTTATCTTTACTGCTTTATTTTCAAGATATTATATTACAGGTTTTGGTGACTTATTTTATGAAATGGGATCATTATCTGTACTAATTTATAACTTTGCTCTAGAACCATATGAAGCTCAAAACCAATTAGCTTGGGCTGCTTCTTTCTTTTTAGTTATTTTATTACTTGCGATTAATGTTATTTCTAGATTTCTTAGTAAAATCTCATCTAGATAATACATCCTATTAGTTCAATTAGTAAGTTAACATAAAACTAATTATTCATAGTTATGTTAATTTACTTATTATTTATTGGTTTGCTCACTATATATATATCCGCAAGATTCTACAATGACTGGGCTTCTGGCCTTGTGGGATTTATTTATGGAGGAGGCCTTCTTTTTGTTATCTATTATATATTAAAATACATTATTTTTATATATAACTAATTTAAACTATGACTAGTTTGTCAATAAATAATTTTAATAAGAAGATTTAGTGGTTTCTATTTTTCACCTAAAATTAATTTAAAATATATAAAACTATGCAAGTAATTAAAACAAGTAATATTAAGGATATTATCTTTACTCTTATTTATTTGGCTTTAGTATAATTTTATTTAGAAATAGATATTAAAAATAAATTCTCTTTAGAACCTAAATCTAACCCCTATTGTTCCGGATGTAATCAGTGTATTCTCTACCTGACTTCCATCATCAAAATCAAGTTCAGGTATAACAACTCTAGATAATTTTCCATATACATCTATTGAATCTGAAGTTTGATAATTCACACCACCTTGTATTCCATATGCCAGTCCTGAAGCGTCATCTTTTATACCATCAAGTTTAGTGTCCCAACTACCTCTACCTAATGAAGCTCCAACGAAAGGTGTCCATTTTGAATTGGTAGAGAAATCATAATAAATTGATCCAAGGTATGTATTTACTTCGCTTTCCATGTCTACAGCAATTACACTGGCCACCTCAACTTGATCAGAATGAGATTTGTTCCATGTTCCTTCTATACGAAACGTACCAAAATCATATCCAATGCCTAATTCACTAACTCCACCAGTATCGAATTCAAGTAGATCTGAATATATAGTTCCATCAGTATCTTCGTAATCAAGATCTCCAATTTTACTTAAGCCAAGACTTCCAGTTATATATGTACCTTTATCATTATCGAGTACTTCTTGGTAATAAGCTTCTTTTTCTTGCTCTAGAGGGAGAGTTGGATCACCTCCAGAAAAAGCAGGGGCTGAGAATGCTGATATACCAATACAGGAACTTAATAGTAACTTAGAGAAAATTTTCACTTTAATTAATTTAAGAGGTTAAAAAAATAATTTTTTATTTATAAAGCATCTCTCATGATTTTGCTTAAGCGATGGACAGTTATTTAATCGTATTTAATTAAGCTTTTTGATGTAAAAAGCATATTCTATGATTTATTGGTTGGATATTTATTAGATAATTAATTTATTTTTTCATCATACTAAATAACTTAATCTTTTGACATTGATTAAATAGTATCCCCTAGCCAGACAACTCTAATAGAGCAAAAATTATATTGTTTATACAATAAAACATAATAACTCTACTAGTTATGTTTATGTATGATTAATTATACATGAACATAAAAAATATAAAAGCCTTTTAAAAGTTGAGGATTTACAATTAAAAATAATTCCCCTTTAGATGCCTTTCCATACAAATTGTTTGACATTCATTTTCATTTTCTTCTACAGAACAAAAAGTAGCACATTCAAAATAATCGTCTATTGCTTGCTTGGTTTCTTCTCTTCTAAAATGATCGATTGACTTGCTCATTTAAGACTCCCGTAGCTATATATACGTAAGTTATCTAGTAGTATTAATAAAATCATCAGTATTTCTTCCTAACCTGACTCCAATGGCTAATATTTGCTTCAAAATTAAAGATTAAGACGGTAAAATGATCTGTTATAGAACAACAGTCTAAATTTCTCCAAAAGTTTTCTTAATAAAACCTTTACGGAGTATCAATAATTAGGTACAAGGTAGATATCTGTAATTTCTAAAAGAGTAATGGGTTCAAAGAAAAAAACAAAGAGTCTTTCAAAAGTAAAATCTCACAGAAAGATTGATTCTCAACTATTAGAGCAATGGCCTTCTAGACCAACTTCTGCCCTCCTACCTGTGGGTTCAAAAACTACAAAAATAATTGTTCTTAAAGGTGAGGTTGTTGAGCGTGTATATACAACACCTAAAGGTGAAATCGTCTCTTTATTCCCTAAGTTACATTTAGAAAAAGTCGCGTAAATACAAGTATTTTTTTAATTCTTATCTTTTAATAAGGTTCAAATTACCAAGAAAAGAAATGATTAAATACTAACTTCACATACTTTTATACATTAATTAAATCATTAAATAATTTGAATTTAGAAGATATTTTCTATTATATATATTTTTTTAAAGGTTTTTATAAATTTCTTACAAATATCTTTTATTAATTATACTATGAATTATAGCTTGGTGGAGAAAAAGGTATGGGAGAAGGAAAAAGGCGGAAGGATAAGGGCTTACCTCCTAAGACTAATAAAAAGAAGAATTCAGAATCAAAAAATATTCTTTCCAAGTTTCCTCGTTTGCCTTTATATGTTGGGAGTGCTTTTCTCATCTATCTAATTTATGATTTAGTCAATTACTACAGTAGGTGATGAAAAATAATGATAATGACTGCTTTTTGAATGATGATTGATTAAAGTCTATTAATTCTTATATGATATGACAATTTATAGATTTTTTAATCAAAAAGAAAATAAGGAAAATTCTTTTTGACTAGAAGGTAGAATTATCTTATTTGCATTTAAATTTATGTATTAGGATGCAGCAAAGAAGCACTGTAAGGATCAACAAACTGCTCAACGATTGTTTAATGCTTTTAATTATTAATGAGTTCATTGACTATCTATTTGCTAAAACTAATTTTTTATGTCTAGGTTATTAGTTCTTCAGCATTTGGAGAGAGAAGGTCCCGGCTTGTTTTGCCAGATTGCATTAGAGCGAGGTTTAGATGTTTGTATATTTAGATTAGATTTAGGAGATTGTCTTCCTGAATTAGAACCTGGTGATTTACTTTTAGTTCTGGGTGGTCCGATGGGAATACGTGACATTAAAAATCCTGAATATCCATGGCTAAATAAAGAAATTGATCTTTTAAAAGAAGCTTTAGAAATGAACATTGCCATTATTGGCGTTTGTTTAGGAGCCCAACTTTTAGCTTATGCTTCAGGTGGTGATATTGAAAGTTTAAAATTTGGATCCCCACTAAAGCCTTTACCTGAAATTGGTTGGTCAAATATTTTCAAAGCAAGTAATGCTGGCCCAGATGATATGATCCCATTTTTGCACGAACCAATGGCTGTTTTGCATTGGCATGCAGATAGGATCTTATTGTCGAATAGTGCTCAGTTGCTTGCCAGTAGTTCTAGATGTGCAGAGCAATTCTTTAAGATTGGTCAGTTTGCGTATGGCCTCCAATTTCATATTGAGATTGAAGATAAAATTATTAATCAATGGATTGATGAGGATATTAATTTCATTAAAATTGCTTTAGGAGAAGATGCTAAGAATATTCTAAAGATGCAGAATAATGAGTTTTTGCAAAAGACACTTAGTTATAGATTGAGATTTCTGGATGCATTATTTGATACGTTGCTTTGATAAGAAAAGATTCTGTAGTAATCAATTAATTCTATTCTAGCGGAGCTTTTTTTCTTGAAAAAATATTTCCTCACCCTCTTGTATTCTTCCCAAGCCTTATCCCAGCTCTCTTTTGTAAAAAGGTTATTTCTTTCAGCATCTCTTTTATGTTGTTTGCATGCTTTCAGTAGCTCTTTTTTAGTACTTTCATCAAGGAAGTTGTTGATTAGTTTAAGCTCATGCCAGGCTCTTCCGACAAAAAAATAAGACCAATGAAAAACATAATTTCTTCAAATTTAAATTAATCTTGTTTAATTCTATAAAATAATCATAGCTGATTTCTACAGGATAAAACTGTTGCTTGTTTCTATATATTTTTTTTCGTAGTTAGTATGGACTATATTTTTTGGAGTCTCCTTCAGATATTCTTATTTATACTTTTGCTATGTAGTCAATCTATGTCATGTTATCTACTTTTAGGCGATATTTAATATATTCTTATTTATTAAGAAGGACGAAAGTCTTATCCTATGAGATAATCATTATTAAATGACTACCCTTCTTAGACAATAAATGATTCATAGTCCAGAGTAGAATCTTTTGTTTCGAAGGCATTTAATGAAAACCATTTTATTTCAGAAGCTTGTATTCTTACCAGGTCTTCTGCATACATTGATGCCCCTGCTAAAAGGGATTCATCAATTCTCAATAAATTAGCTAATCTACTATTCCACATAAAAAAATCACATTCAATTCAAGATAACGCAATAATTATGTCTTATCAATGCTTTTCCCAAGCAATTATTTGAATTCATGAATCTTCTTCTTGATTACCTGATGAAATCATTTATAAATACAAGTTTTTTTAAGACAACCATTCCATTCGAGAAACTCACTTTTTAAAATTAAAAAATTTGTTGATTTGGGAATCTCTGGTGAAGGTCCTTATATTTTTTGTAATCTTTAGAAACTAGACATTTACTTTATTCTCTATTTATACTTAAGATTTTTTGATGTGCAATGAAAAGTAGATGTCTATATAAAAACCAATATTAGAAATATAGATCTATCGCTAGTTGTTATTTGAGTTTATCTAGAATTTTTATAGAATGCCTATATCTATTGAGTTTTCCACGTCGAGATAATGAATCTAAGGAAGTCATCTATGTCTTCGTCGGGACAATTAGTTCCAGATTGTAATGCTTGACATGCTTCTTTGATCTTAGTAAAAGCTTGTCTAACAGGTTCGTTATTTTTAATAGCTTCATAATATTGTTCGTTTGAAAAAGCCATTTAATAATTCCTTACCTTGATTTCAATAATCTTAACAACATTTAGCTGAACCACTACTTCTTGTTACTTTGAGATACCACTGCAATTAGGGTGTCTTTAAATTAAATAGGTGGATAAACCTATTTAATCATCTTTTTCGGAGACCTGTGTTTGAATTCCGATTGTTAGTTGATGAGAAAATAGGAGATTGACATGGCAATGTAAACCCTTTCTGGAGCGGCAGGACTACGTTCTAAAAAGAAAAAGCAACTTGTTGCATCCATCCTAATAGAGAACTATCGGTTGGAATTGTTAACCAATTGCGTTAATCTGGAAAACTTAATCTCAAGTCGGCGTAAATCTTAAATTTATATTCTTTCGTTTTTCAATAGCTTTAACTAACTCATTGCCGTTCCAATTAGAATTAACGAGGTTGTGATGATAATGGTTGCAGTAGCAATACTTGTTCCAATGATAGCTGTAACCCTGCTTTTTGCTTTTTGGAAGATGCCGGCGATACCTAGACCTATGGCGATTAATTCTAAACCTAAGAAGCCAATGATAAATAGCCCTACAATGGCTGCTTCTATTGATTCTTCATTCATACCCCCAGGGCTAGAGGTTTCTAAAATTCCTGCAATTATAATTAATAAGAACGTTGCTAAAAATCCAACACCTGAAATAATTAAAGAAGCTATGCCTAAGCTTGACTGACCAGTTCTTTCCATTGTGATAATTGTTTATTTCTTTTTATTTTATGCAAAATTAGAACTTTTAGAAATTCTACCAATAAATTTCAGGTTAATTAATTCTAAAGTTTCTTAAATGTTAATCAAATTAGTTTGAGCTGTTTTTGATTAATTTTAATTTTAATTTTAATTTTTAGGTAATGATGTTTTTTCTCATAAGAAATCGCTCGAAGGGAACACCAGCAATCTTGATCGTTTCAATTGTTTGGACTTTCCAGCCAAATTTTATAAAGAGATTTTTACTAAGAAAGCTTGCCTCAGTGACTAAGTACTTTTGTCCATCATTAACAGCATCAGACTCGGTTTTCTTTAGCAATGATGTTGCATGCCCTTGCCTTTTGTATTCTCCTCTTGTGTAAAGCAAAGAAATTCTATTTTCAGGTTTTCGAATTGCAAAGGCTACTGTTTTTTTGCCTTCCACACTTAGCCATCCTTTGCTTCCACTAAAACAGTTGTCTAGCAAATTTGGTAGGTAAGCCTTTGCTCCCCATGCCTCTATTTGTTTTTTACTATAGTCACTTGTAGATATTGATTTTATAGCATCCAAGTAAATGTCTTTTAGTTTTTCAAAATCATTAGATTCAACTCTTCTAATATATCTCAAAATGAATTTATAGCTAACTTGTTATTAGAGTAATCATTTATTAAATTATTAGCAAAGAAAAAAGTTAAAAAAATATAATTTAAGACTATTATATGGCATGAGCTTTAAACTTATTCAATAAAGGTAAAGGATATCTATGGATGAAAGGCTTTTTTTCCCAGCTGTTCAACGTAATAAACAATATATAGGAGATGTTCTTGATAGGTTTCTTAATAGAGGTGGCTCTGTCCTTGAAATTGGTAGTGGGAGTGGAGAGCATGGGGTTATTTTTCAAAAGCGTTTTAATAAAATTTTTTGGCAGACAAGTGATCCAAATATTTCATACCGAAAAAGTATTAGTGCATGGATTAGCTATTCCAATTTAACTACAAAAATGGGCCAGCCATTAGATCTAGATGTAGTGAAAAGACCATGGCCCCTAACTTCGAAATTTATTGCAAGTCTCCAAGGAATTATTAGTATTAATATGATTCATATTGCACCTTGGAGTTGTGCTCTAGCACTCTTTGAGGAGGCAGGACAGCTTTTGAATAAGAACAAATTTTTGATCCTATATGGCCCTTTTATGAATAGAGGCGTTCATATAAGCGAAAGCAATTCTTTGTTTGATCAGTCATTAAGATTGCAAAATCAGTCTTGGGGTGTAAGAGATTTAGAGGAGGTAAGACAACTCGCATTTGAGAGTGGATTTAAAGATGATGAAGTAATTCCTATGCCAGCCAACAATTTTATGATTATTTTTCGTACCCTTTAGATGAAAAGTCAAAGTATCTCTTATATATATTATGAAACTTTGTTTAAGAGATAAGAGTAGCTTTGCTTTGAATTAAGTTGTATTCGACACTTTGTTAAAGTTGTCTATTAAAAGCGCTTGAATAGATTCAGTACATCAAAGCATGAATGATTAATTCATTACATAAGACCTTTGTCGCTCTCATTGCGCTTTCTTCCGCTTGTATAGCTATTGAATTAGTTCCTGTCTCTAGGCAAGCTGCTTATTGGAATAGATGTTTTGAGAGTACAGTTAATTGGATTGATCAATCAAAAGATTTATATGGATGGGGTGAGAAAGCTAAGCAATCATTGGCTGTAGGTGTATGTAATGGTGCCGTTTATGAGACTAAATTAAAGACTAATTAGTTATACGTCTAATCTTCAAACTAATTAGAGTTAACCTTTCAATCTGAGAAGAGTACTTAGTGTCTTAATTGTTTTTTGCTAAACCTTAATAATTATTTGAGCTGCAATGTTTAGACATTAGAAAGTTGGAGAATTTTTTATCTCTTTTTTACTTTACTTTATCCAAAAGACCTTGATATACTTTAATGAGTTTTTTTTTTGCTATGGCACAATGGGAATATAAGCACATACGTTTAGACTACAAAGGTCGGGGCATTACTCAAGAGATTAACTTACTAGATATTGATGGTGAACGTATTCGTGGATGGGGAGGAGAACAAGAAGTCCCTACTTTACCAGAGATGTTTGAAGCTCTTGGGAAAGATGGATGGGAGATGGTTTCACATGTTGTTAATCAAGACAACTCAAGTAATGGAACTACCTTTCATTATTATAATTTTAAGCGTTCTTTTTCTTTATGAATGAGTTTGATAAGTTGATGAAAAACGGCTCAAAACGTAACGACGTTGAGAGACGACAAGCTTCAAGAAAGCGTTGGAAAAAACTAATCTTTTGGATATTAGGAGTTTCTTTCCTTTTTATGATAATTCCTCCTCACCTTGGGGTCATTGTTTTTTTACCCAGCCTTGTAGTTGCTTTTATTTATTCAATTAGAGAGTGGGTTGGCTAGTTTAAAATAGTTGACTTACTAGTTATAACTAGCAGTGATATGTCTTGCTTTGAAGAGTCTCTCCTTTCAAAATTTTTGGCTTTTGGAAATTTTATCACCGAATTTTGACTTTGACGTTTTTTGATTTTCCTGCTAAATAGAAGTTTTATTCTATAGTTTAATTATTTTGGATAGGAATGTTACTATCTTGTATTTAGTTAATGGAGAGAAGAAAGGAAAAGGCTTTTGGAAAATCGGAACCTCTAAAAATCAAAATCCCTTGGATGATAACAAGTTTTTTATAGAGTGCTATCGCAAAGAGTTGATAGGACAAGAGGCATGTAAGAGTGTAATGAAGGCGATTGCATTAAATATCACAAGTTTAGTTAAGGAATGTAGGCAAGATGGTTATTTAATCTCGGATTCGGAAGAAGGAATTTCATATGAAATACCACTAGTTGTTTTGGAGAGTATTTATGACTTTTGGCTTGATCTATATAGAGACCATTCTTTATTTAACAAGGTTTATAGGTTGCTGACCACTAGACGCCATTTAGTTTTTAAAGAACTTTTAGAAAAAAAAATCTTGATAGGCTTTAGTGCTAAATGGATGTATGAATTAGAAAAACTTCATAGTTTTAGACCTCCCTCTAGCCATTCAATAAATTTTCCTCAACCTATGTGGTATCAAGAAGAAGAAAGATGTTCAAAGAACTAAAAACCCTTTGATTCTTATTTATTGTTGCCTATTACCTCTAGTTTATCTAAACATGAGGAACAAATTATATGGCCTTTTTTTCTCCAAAACGTCTTCATAGATCTTTCAATATCCCTACCACATTGTAGACATTTGAAGAGAGGCATCTATTTATATCTAAAATTAATTGTATATTAACAGGTTTGGTTTTTGATTTCTGTCAAAAAAAATACATGCTTGTGTTAGTAAAAAAAAATATGTGTATGTATTTATTTATTATCCTTTTATTAAGTATACTCTTTTTCTTGATACAAGTAGTTCACTTATTAATCATATTCATTAAAACTAAATTTCTGCCCACCGATAGCAGCTTCATACATTAGTCCTCCTTTTGACACAGTTAAAACGGCTATCCCATCACTATATTCAGTCTCAACAGCTGCACCTGCATTAATAAGAGCGGCACTTGCAGATGCGCCGAATTCAAAGTTTCCTTCAGTGAATCTATCGAGGTCTCTTTCGTCTTTAAAAAATATAATTTGACTGAATGCTTGTCCGCCAAGTTGAAAACCTATTGAAAATTGACTCATTGTTGTTGATCCAATGACGTTGTCGTTTTGGAAAACCTCGCCTTTCCCATGAGCTCCACCAATCCCTATTCCTCCTTTCCCGATGTTTGGGAATACTGCGTACCCATTTGCTTCATTGAAGTAAGGATCTAGTTCTGGCATGTCTTTAAAAACTTCTAATGCTCTTAATGTCTTTTTTCTTGGTTGAATACTAGAAACTGTTCTTTGAGGTGAGGCTTTCCATCCAGCAATGAGATTGATAGAACTTGAGGTGTGATTCAATTGTTCGTTTTCAGTTTTTAACTGAGCTAGTGCTGGCACACAAAAGAGGAACCAAGATAATATGATGAGAGAAAGCTTCACAGAATTTCCTGACTGTATA
>QCOP01000022.1 GCA_003212885.1 Prochlorococcus sp. AG-432-D11
TGCTAAATCAGCGCCAGTAAATCCAGGAGTCCTTCTAGCAATACTTTCTAGCGAAAGTTTTTCGTTTAATTTTTTATTTCTTGAATGTACTTTTAATATAGAAAGTCTTCCTTTTAGATCTGGCGCATCTACTGTTACTTGTCTATCAAACCTACCAGGTCTCATTAATGCCGAATCTAATACGTCCGGTCTATTTGTAGCTGCAATAATTATTATTCCACTATTACCTTCAAAACCATCCATCTCAGTAAGTAGTTGGTTAAGAGTTTGTTCTCTTTCGTCATTACCACCCCCTATGCCTGCACCCCTCTGTCTTCCAACAGCATCAATCTCGTCGATAAAAATAAGACATGGTGAACTTTCTTTTGCTCTTTTGAATAGGTCTCTTACTCTACTTGCACCTACACCAACAAACATCTCAACAAATTCAGAGCCCGATAAAGAGAAGAAAGGAACTCCTGCTTCACCAGCAATAGCTTTTGCTAACAATGTTTTTCCCGTCCCTGGAGGACCTACAAGAAGTACTCCTTTTGGAATCTTCGCTCCAACAGAAGTAAATCTTTCTGGCTCTTTTAGGAATGTAACTACTTCTTCTAGGTCCTGTTTAGCTTCATTAACCCCAGCTACATCATCAAATTTAACTCCCGTTTCGGCTTCCATAGCGAACCTAGCCTTAGTTTTCCCAAATTGCATTGCCTGACCAGGACCACCTGGCATTGAATTTGACCTTCTTGCTAATAAAACAAGACCTGAAATAAGAATAATTGGAAATATTAGATTTCCAATTATTCCTAAACTAGGCGGAGCTGATTTTGGTGCATGTATATCAAAGCTGATCCCCTCATTTTTAAGTTTGTTTATAAGTTCTGGACCTAGGCCTGGCAAGTCAACTCTTATTCTTTGAACTCTATTATCAAGATCTGGATCTATGGCTTCAACAACAGCATTTCTACCACCATCAAATATGTCTACAGACGTTACTCGACCAGCATTTATATAATCCATAAATCTTCCATAGCTCATTCTAGATACAGCGGTGTTGCTAGGTGCTACTAGAGAATTGCTTTCCTGAGTTCCTTTTGTACTGTTAGAAGCAAAAAGCTGCCAGGAAATAAGTATTGCCATAGCAATAGGGATGGCCCAAAGAGCTATTAAACGAAATCTTTGATTCATTCATCAAAATTGGTATTGAAAGCATTCTATAAGAGATATACCTCTAACCGTTGATTTTTTTTGTTGAATTTGTATATTTTATAAATAACTATTATTAATGTAATACTTAGAAGAGTTAATTATTTACTTTTAAGGGGTTTTAAAATTACATTTCTTTATTTCAACAACCTTTAATATCATAACCTTCTAAGTGCAACTATAGGGTCAAGCTTTGCAGCTCTCCTGGCAGGCAATACTCCAAAGGTAAGTCCTATGGAGCCAGATATAGAAACTGTAAATACTATTGTTTTGTATTCAATAAAAGCTGGCAGTGTGGTTAGTAATCCTATGCTTGAAACAGCTCCTATTCCAAGTATTGTACCAATAAGACCACCTGCAGTAGAAAGTATTAATGATTCTAATAAAAACTGAAGAAGAATATCCGATTCTCTTGCTCCTAATGCCTTTCTTAGTCCTATTTCTTGAGTCCTTTCGCTGACAGATACCAACATAATATTCATTATTCCTATCCCTCCAACTAATAATGAAATGCCTCCAATAGCAGCTAGCATTAAAGTCAATCCTCCTGTAATTGTAGATACAATATTAAGAGCATCTTTTTGTGATCTGACAGCGAAGTCATCATCTCTAATTATATTATGTCTTCTACGGAGCAAATTTGTAATTTGGAATTTTGCTGCTCCAATCGATTCTTCATTTATTGCTTCAATACTTATAAAACTTAAAGAAGTACCGAATGTTGGATCTTTACCAGAAATTCTACTTACCATTGAGGATAATGGGATATATATATTGTTGTCTTCGTTATTTCCAAAGACTGCACCTTTTTCTTGCATAATACCAACAACTTCATATGATTGATCTTTGATTTTAATTTTTTTTCCTATGGATGTATTACTTTCATTAAAGAGGGTCTTATTTAATTCAGAACCTATTACGGTTATATTCTTAGATGTTTTTATATCCGAATCACTTATAAATCTACCTTTTGCAATTTCAAATGTTCTTACTTTCAAGAATGTTGGCGTAACTCCTAATACTGAGGTGCTTAAGCTTTTTGATTTGTATTGAATGACTTCATTCTTTGTTATTTGTGGAGCAACTCTCTTTACGGTTGGCACTTCATTTTTAATTGCTATTGCATCATCAAGAACTAAGTTCTTAGGAAATGTAACTCCTCTTCTTCTTGTATCATTATTTCCAGGAACTACAAATAGTACATTTGCTCCTAAGTTGTTTAGTTGATTTTCTGCTAATTCTTGAGCTCCTTGACCTACCCCAATTAATGTAATAACTGATGAATTGCCAATAACTATACCAAGCATTGTCAGAAGGCTTCTAAGTCTATTAGCTTTTAATGTCTGTATAGACATTAATAACGCTTCTTTAGTGGAAAGTTTTTTAGATCGCATTAATTATTATTTTTATTTTTCTTACCTCTATATATGACACCCTCAGAAAATGATATTGTAATTATCTCACCGTTGATTAATTTTTCTAGGCTTCCTTCTATTTCATACATTATAGGTGTATTTACATTTTTTATTGTAAGAAACTTCTCCATTTCCTTTTCATTTTTCTTTGTTATAATTCCAGCTGCTTGTTTTACTGTATCAAGATATTGATTAGCATTATTATCAATAAATATAATCTCACCATGCTTGATTTGAGAATAATCACTAATACCTTTCACTATTCTAACTTTTCCACTGATATTGCCCTCGCACATAGATTTCCCTCTGGCAATTGCATCACTAACTATTGCAACTTTTACTAAATCTGTTGATCCACTTATTCCAGTAAGTGTTCCAGCAGTTTGGATTACTATGTCTCCTGGTTTGAGTACGTTCATTTCACTAGCTAACTCCATTGCATGATTAAACGTTTTTGTTGAATTCTCTTGATTCTCGATCAATAGCGGACTAACTCCCCAAACTAGTTGTAGTCTTCTAGCCACTATTTTGTCATTAGTAATTGCTAAAATTGGAGTTGCAGGTCTGAATTTACTTACGTTGTGAGCTGTAGAACCGCTTTTAGTAAGCGGAAGAATTGCGGCTGCATTAAGTTGTCTGGCTATAGAGCTTACAGCTGCACTTATTGCATTTGGAATAGTACTAGGCAAATGACTTTCTAATGCTCTTAATGGATAATCCTTTTCAATCCTCCTAGCAATTGTTGCCATAGTGGATACTGCCTCAATTGGATAATCACCAACTGCTGTCTCATTTGAAAGCATGACCGCATCAGTTCCATCTAGAATTGCGTTGGCTACGTCGCTTACTTCTGCTCTTGTTGGTCTTGGGCAAGAAGCCATAGAATCCAACATTTGAGTTGCTGTAATAATTGGTATCCCAAGACTATTTGCCTTTTTTATTAATTCCTTCTGAAGCAATGGTACTTCTTCAGCAGCCATTTCTACTCCTAAATCACCTCTTGCAACCATTACTCCATCGCATAGAGGTAATATGGAGTCCATTTGATCTATAGCCTCAAACTTTTCTATCTTTGCTACTACAGGGGTTGTATAGCCCTGATTGCGAATTTCTTGCTTTATTTCTTGCATATCTTCTGGATTTCTTACGAAACTAAGAGCAACCCAATCCACTCTCTGCTTTAGTCCAAACTCTAAATCTTCCTTATCCTTTTCCGTTAAGGCTTTAATTGATAATTGAACATCTGGGAAGTTAACTCCCTTATTGTTTGAAAGTATACCTCCGACTGTTACTTGACATTTGAGATAATTCTCAGACCTGTTCACTTCATCTACAATCATTTCAACCCTTCCATCGTCCAGTAATATCCTTTTACCAGAATCAACTTCCTCTACTAATTTAGTATAGCTAACTGAAGCAATTTGATCATTTGATTCTATTTGGTTAGGCGTCAACTTGAATGTCTGACCTTTTTTTACTGTTATTGGCCCTCCTTTAAATTTACCTAATCTGATTTTTGGTCCTTGTAGATCTTGGAGTATGCCTATATGAATCCCTAATTCATCTGAGACAGATCTAATTGTAGAAATTCTTTCTGCGTGTTCTTGATGGTCTCCATGTGAGAAATTTAGACGAAATGTTGTAGCTCCAGCTTTTATAAGCTCTTTGATGATTTCAGGTGACTCTGTTGCTGGTCCTATAGTGGCAACAATTTTTGTCCTTCTTGCAAGTTCTATTAAAGTCATTTCAGTTTCCTATTACCAAAAAAATACCACTTCTAGGTCATAATTATTACCTTTTAGTGATTTTCATTTTCTAAATATGCAACTTAATGAGTATCAATCCAAGTCCAGAGATACGGCCAAGTATCCAAATGTTGGAAATAATCCTATTTATCCAACTCTAGGGCTTGCCGGCGAATCAGGAGAGGTCTCTGACAAAGTAAAAAAGGTATTAAGGGATAACGATGGTGTTTTTGATGTGACTTCAAAAAAAGCCTTGATGCTTGAGCTTGGAGATGTACTTTGGTATGTTGCGCAACTTTCTTCAGAATTAGGTTTTGAACTTGAAGAAGTAGCTACAGCAAATTTAGAAAAACTGGCAAGCAGAGCTAAAAGAGGCAAGATTGGTGGAAGTGGAGACGTTCGATAGGGAGGAGGGTTAGCCGTAGATGCCTGATAAACTTGCGTTCAAAAAAGTATATCTAAGAGTTCCAAGAACACTTTCCAAAACATTAAGGAGTAAAAAAGCTAAAATCGGTGAAATATCAAGACCTCCAATAGCAGGGATAATTCCCCGGAATAAATTTAGGTAAGGATCTGTAACAGCACTGATATTACTAAAAATTGGGTTTGACCAATCTACATTAGGAAACCAAGTAAGTAATACCCTTATGATTAGTATAAATGAGTAAAGTTGTAGGGTTTGTGCAAGAACTCCAAAAAGATTGGATATGATAGTTGATGTCATAGTAATTTTTTAATTAAGTATATTATTAGGCTGCTTTTTTATCTACCTTTGCGTTCATTTCCGGAACAATAGAAAATGTTCTATGGAAATTCTCTGAAAGCGTTAGCCAAAAGGATCTACCATCCTTTTGTCTTTTTTTCTCTACAAAATCTTTTTCTAGCAGTTCCTTTATATGATCGTAAACGCCTGACCCTCTTAAATCAACTAATTCAGATTGTAGAATTTTTTTCTTAATTGCTATTGTTGCGAGAGTTCTTAGTGATGCAACGGTAATATCGACAGGAAGAATATTTTGAACAAGTTCTCCTAAACCAGTTATCAGTTGAAGACTGTATTTATCTTTTATTTGCTTAATTTCAAGAGCAGTGTCACGTTGAGAATAACTGACTGTTAGTGCAAAAATAGCTTGCTCAACATTTGATTGATCTTCATTGAGTAAATCTGCCATTTCGCCAATTGATAAGGGTTTCCCTTTTAGATAGAGAACAGCTTCTAGACGAGCTGGAAGTGATATATCACTCATAGGCTTGCCATATGAGTCATTTTTAGTTTTAGTAATGATTCCAACTCCAGCAAGTAGTTTCCCAAAATAACTTGTTTAGCTCGAATGTGCACCTAGGAAAAGTTTGTATGCTGTGCTTTGAGTTTCATCCCAATATTTATATCCAAGTTCATCTAGAAATTTTTTCCAGTTTTCTATTTCATTTTTTTCTACTAATACACCAATTACTATCCTTCCAATATCGGCTCCATGATTCCTATAGTGAAAGATACTAATACTCCACTCAGGTCGCATTTTATTTACAAATCTCATAAGAGCGCCAGGTCTTTCTGGAAACTCAAATCTATAAAGAAGTTCATTTATCGAAGCGTGTTGATTATGAATTTCGGATGCTTTATTAGTTAGCCTTCCGCCAACCATATGCCTTAAATGTACTTTTGATAATTCATCATTACTCAAGTCAAGACATTTAAAATCATTGTTGTTAAGTTTTTCAATAAGTTGGTGTCTGTCATTAAGGCCCTGAACTTGAACGCCCATAAAAATATGTGCTTTTTTACCTTCGGACATACGGTAACTAAACTCAGTCAAGCTTTTGTTACCAAGAATTTGGCATAGCTCTTTTAAACTTCCAGGTTTTTCTGGTATTTCAACTGCAAACATAGCTTCTCTTTCTTCACCTAATTCAGCTCGTTCTGCTACAAACCTCAAGCGTTCGAAATTCATATTTGCTCCGCAGGCTATAGTAACTAATTTTTTATTTTTTAATCCTCGTTTTAGTACATCAGACTTAAGACCAGCAATTGCTAATGCGCCTGCAGGCTCAAGAATTGATCTTGTATCTTCAAAAACGTCTTTAATGGCAGCGCAGATCTCATCTGTATTTACATTTATCATTCTATCTACATATTTTTGGGCTATTTCAAATGTTCTTTTACCTACTTTTTTGACAGCCACTCCATCAGCAAATAATCCAACAGTTTCTAATTCAATTCTTTTCCCCGCTTTGATTGATAGTGTCATTGCAGCAGCATCAATAGGTTCAACTCCAACTATCTCAATATTCGGCCAAAGACTTTTGACATATGCACAAACCCCCGCAAGCAATCCACCTCCTCCCACAGCTAGGTAGATACAGTCAGGAGGGATATCACTTTGTCGAAGAATTTCTACTGCTATTGTCCCTTGACCGGCAATTACTTCGGGGTCATCAAAAGGATGAATAAATGTTAGCCCCTCAGATTCACTTATTCTTATAGCTTCATTAAAGGCTTCGTCATATGTTTCTCCAAAAAGTATTACCTTCGCTTTTAAATCTTGCACCGCCTTGACTTTCATTAAAGGTGTTGTAATAGGCATTACAATTACTGCCTTACATTTTAGAAACTGTGCACTTAAAGCGACGCCTTGTGCATGGTTGCCAGCACTTGACGCTACAACTCCATTTTTTAATTCGGCTTGATTTAGCAATCTCATTCGATTGAAAGCACCTCTGATTTTGAATGAAAAAACTGGTTGTAGATCCTCTCTCTTTATCCAAATAGAATTATTTAAGCGCTGACTTAAGTTTGTAGCTTTTTCCAGAGGTGTTTCTTTGGCAACATCATATACTCGAGCTCTTAGAATTTTTTGAAGATAGTCCTCCATTGGTCCTTTTTGTGTTTGAATTTTTTAAAAGTTTTTCTACATTCTTTTTTCGTTTATTCAAGATTGTTATCTAAACGATTGAAGACCCCGTAGATTGGTTACATAAATTTTAAAGCTTATGCGGCTCAGTGAGGTTAGTCATCCAAATCAGTTACATGGTATGACTACAAGTCAGCTTGAAGACATTGCTTGTCAAATACGAGAAAGGCATCTTCAAGTTGTTTCAACTAGCGGTGGACACCTTGGTCCTGGCTTAGGAGTAGTTGAACTTACACTTGCTCTTTATCAAACACTTGATCTTGATATTGACAAGGTCATCTGGGACGTTGGCCATCAGGCCTACCCCCATAAATTACTAACTGGTCGTTATGACGCATTTGATTCACTTAGGCAGCAAAATGGTGTTGCTGGTTATTTAAAGCGAAGTGAAAATAAATTCGATCATTTTGGTGCAGGTCATGCAAGTACATCAATATCTGCAGCTTTAGGCATGGCTCTTGCAAGAGATCAAAAAGGGCAAGATTTTAAGTGTGTTGCTGTTATAGGGGATGGAGCATTAACAGGGGGGATGGCGCTAGAAGCAATTAATCATGCTGGTCATCTTCCAAATACTCCCCTTTTGGTTGTCTTAAATGATAACGATATGTCTATATCTCCCCCTGTAGGAGCCCTCTCCACTTATTTGAATCGTATGAGGCATAGTGCACCTGTTCAATTTATATCTGATAGTGTTCAAGAAAGTGTTCGAAATATCCCATTTATAGGTAAGGATATTCCTAATGAACTGAAATCTTTAACTGGAAGTGTAAGAAGGCTCGCCGTTCCTAAAGTAGGTGCTGTATTTGAAGAACTGGGCTTTCAATATATTGGTCCTATAGACGGACATGATATTAATGAAATGGTTAGAATATTTAATTCTGCCCACAGGTTAAGTGGTCCAGTTTTAGTTCATGTAGTTACCACAAAGGGGAAAGGTTATCCATATGCTGAAGCTGATCAGGTTGGCTATCATGCACAGTCTGCTTTTGATTTGACTACTGGAAAGTCCATTCCTTCAAAGAAACCTAAGGCTCCAAGTTATAGCAAGGTTTTTGGTGAAACTCTTGTCAAAATATGTGAGCAAGATAATAAAGTAATTGGAATCACAGCTGCAATGGCTACTGGTACTGGCTTAGATCTTCTGCAAAAAGCTATACCTGATCAGTATGTTGATGTTGGTATTGCTGAACAGCATGCTGTAACTCTTGCAGCAGGAATGGCGTGTGAAGGAATTCGCCCAGTAGTTGCTATTTACAGTACTTTTCTGCAACGAGCATATGATCAGCTTATTCATGATGTTGGTATACAAAAGCTACCAGTTACTTTTGTATTAGACAGAGCAGGGATTGTTGGAGCTGATGGCCCAACTCATCAGGGCCAGTATGACATTAGTTACTTACGTTCTGTCCCCAACTTTGTTGTTATGGCTCCCAAGGATGAGGCTGAGTTGCAGCGTATGATGGTTACTTGTCTTCAACATGATGGACCATCTGCATTAAGAATTCCTCGAGGTAGTGGAGAAGGAGTTCCTATATTGGATGAAGGTTGGGAGCCATTAAAGATTGGTAGAGGGGAGGTATTGGCAGAAGGAGATGATTTACTGATAGTTTCTTATGGCTCTATGGTTTCTCCTTCTATTAAGACGGCTAGTATTCTTAGCGAATCAGGTATTAAATCAACAGTTGTAAATGCAAGATTTTTGAGACCGATGGATCAAGCTCTGATTCATCCATTGGCAAGAAGAATAGGAAAAGTTGTAACGATGGAAGAGGGAACTTTATGCGGTGGTTTTGGATCAGCAGTTTTAGAATCACTTAGCGATCAAGAGATTTCAGTCTCAATGCTTAGATTAGGTATACCAGATAAGTTAGTTGATCATGCTAGTCCTGCTCAAAGTAAATCAGCCTTAGGTCTCACACCAGATCATATGGCTGAGTCTATCTTAAAGAGATTTTCATTTAGTCAATCAAGTGATGTATTTGTTCCAAATTCATCTTCCAATTCCAATTAATTCTTATTTAATTCATTGAGAATATTAATTGCTGGAGCAGGCCCTTCAGGCGCTTATTTGGCAAATCTATTAGCTAAAAAAGGATTAAATATTAGTTTGGTTGATAAACTAAAAAGCCCCTTAAATAATCCTTATTCCAGCGCTGTTTTGCCGCTAAAGTCTATTAGTCAATTTTCTATTCCCTCAAAAGTTATTTCCTCATATTGGAATTCATGGCGAATTTTTTCTCCTTCTAGCAATATTTATAAATGGGAAAATTCTGATTCAATTGGTGTTGTTTTAGATTTTGGAAAATTTCGACAATACTTATGGGAATTAGCTTCTAATAGTGGAGTTAAGATTTTATCTGGATGCAAGGTTGCAAAGGTAATTTCATATTCAAATTATGCGACTGTAAAATTAATTTCTAAAGAAGGACGATCATTTGTAGAACAATTTGATTTTGTAATAGATGCTACTGGATCTAAAAGAGAGTTGTTAGGACCGCTAAACAATGATCAAATTGGTTCATTTGATAAAGTTCTTACAGGTTATGGTATTGAATGGATTGCTAAAGTCGATTCCATTACTTATAACTTTTGGAAAGATAACCTTACATTTTTTCTTGGTTGTAAATGGATCAAATATGGCTACGGCTGGATTTTTCCAAATGGCGATAATTGTTTAAAAATTGGAGTGTGTAGTTTGGAAAAAATGTTTACTAATAAAATAAATATGAATAGAGATATTAAAAATCTTCTTAAAAAAAATAATTTGTCAGATTTTAGTGTGGTTGAAAGACATGGAGGTGAACTTAAGAGTTCTATATTTAGGTCAGAGTCTAATATAAAACAACGAGTTATTGGAGTAGGAGATGCTATTAGTACAGCTAATTTTTTAGGAGGCGAAGGAATTAGACATTCCTTATTGAGTGCAAAAATACTTTCCGAGGAAATTTTCAATATATATGATCAAGTTTCTTATATAAATTCTTCTGATTTAATCAATATAGGTAGAAAATTTCAAAAAAGGCTCAGAAGGGAACTCAGTTGGAGATGGCCTATATCAAATTTAATTGCATATAAAGTATGGAAGAAAATATCTACTAAAGAAGGAGATGATTATATAGAAGAAGTTATTAGCGAGCTTAGTAATAAAGCCTCTCCTTTAGACCTATCTATGATTCTTTTTGATTACAACTTCTCTAGATATGGATTGAGACTTCTTCCATATGTGTTTAAGAGCAGAAAAATTTGTCTATAGAACTCCTCTAGCAGCAAGGCCTAGTATTGAACCTATTCCAAGAACGTGTCCAAGGCAATTAGCAGCTACAACAGAAGCATGACTCATTCCTCCAAAATATTTGGAATTTGGAATCTCAAATCCTTCGTTTGGTTTAGCTACGTTTGCTCTTGTTATCGCATAGGCAAGAATATTGCATGCAATCATTACTACTGCACACTTTGGTGACCAATGAAATGTGGCTGGTGCAGCTGCGGCTAGTACGTTTAGAACCATTTAGGGTTAAAGCAACTTATCTATTCTCCTTGAAAAAGCACATTTGACCACATCAATTATCACATCTTAAGAGTTGTTCACCTGTTTTCCCGCAAAACATTTAAAAAGCCAAAAAGAATAAAACCATCGCTAAGGGCTAAGAAGGCTTCAGCACTACCGTGTAAAGGGTCAATATTCGTTAGATCATCACCAAAAAAAAGAATAGCGATAATTGAGCAAATAATTGTCATTAAAACGAAAACAAGAGTCAACTGAAAACCTATTAATGATGGCTTTGGTATTTCTGTGCTTTGAGATGCGAACTTCAGAAAAAATAAATATGGAATAAGAGATCCAATGAAAAAAAGGCTTGGATCTATTTTCGCAAAATAATCAATGGTTTTCAGGACAAGATCGTAGTTCATGTTCCGATTGGGTTTTCACGAGACAAGTTCCATGCCGCAAAGGCTAGTGTAGTGTTCCCTATTACTGTCGTAATGGCCTGAAAAACAACTAAACCTGATAAGGAATCTGCATTGTCAAATATATGCCAAGTTATTGCTGCTAATGCACTTATTAAATTGGGAATCATTGCTAGAGATAAAAAGTATAAGCTCCTCTTTTTTTTCTTTTTTCCTATTAGTGAAATAACAAATATTGCAACTGTCCATTCAATTAGAGTTGCCATATGGATAAACCATGTTCCTAAAGATAGTTCATGCATATTATTCTTCTTGAATTTGTTTTAACTTTGATAGTACATCATTAGCATGTCTGATTGGGTTTACGCCAATCCATTTATATTTAATTATTCCATGAGGATCTATCAAAAAAGTATTTCTTTTTGAAAATGGTGCATTCCAAGATCCATAATCAGAACTTGTTTTCCCATCAAAATCAGTTAGAAGAATATAACTGAGTTTTTCGCTTGCACAGAATGATTTATGCGACTCTCCATTGTCATTGCTAATGCCAACTATTTTTGTATTCCTTAGTTCAAATTCGTTAGATAGTGATTGGAAACTTTTTGCTTCTAATGTACAGCCTACAGTAAAATCTTTAGGATAAAAATATAAAACCAACCATTTATTCTTGAAATCCAACAAAGACCAGTTTTCTTTGTTTTTGTTTAGAGGTGAAAAACCATATAATTCAAAACTGGGAGCCTTTTCATTAATTGGTGGTATAGAAGTTAATGCTTGAGCACTTTGAATATAGATAGTAATTATTACTGTTAATGTTATTAATAATTTTTTTATTACATTTCTAATATTCATTTTTTATCTTAAATGATCATATAAAAGTTTAAAATTTATTTAAATCCTTCCCCATAGATTTGGCGTAAGCTTCAAGACCTTTCTTTTGAATAGTTTTAAGAGCTCGTGTTGTTACCTTAACATTTATCCACTTCTTTCCCTCTTCCCACCAGAGTCGCCTCTGCTGCAGATTTGCCTGTTGCAGTTTCTTTGTTCTTATATGAGAGTGACTGACAGACATTCCGTTATTTGCTCTTGTACCAGAAAGGTCGCATACTCTCGACATTGACTTATCCCAATAAGTTTTTAATCCATAAATAATAACAATAATTAAGCAGCTTTTGCAATTAATTTACCCATGAGGTCAGTATTTCTTATTTGAAATTCAGCAACATCGCTACTGTCAAGCGCTCCCAGACTAAGTTTTGCGAGATCATAAAGATGTCTTGCAATTTCATCAGCAAGACCAGAATTTGGAGATTTCTCATCGGTTCCAATTAATATCGATGAATTTTTGAACTTTAAGATGCCTTCAGCAAGTGGGTGGTTTTTATTGATTAGAAGTACATGATATTCAGGTAAGCCAGGTAATTTTTGCTCCATTAAGGATCCAATATCATTTATTCGTCTCATTTGCTCTGGAAGCAATATCATTGAGGCTAGTGTTTTGTTATCTTTTATTGCTTGTATTTGAACTGTAATTTTGTCATTATTCAATGCATCAGAAATAATTTTTTTAAGTGAGTCGGAGGTATTTTCTCCATCTATATCTGTTATATTAGTATCTTTTTCCTTAACTGAGTCTGCTAACTCAGCATCTACTCGTTGAAAAGTAACGTCTGTATTCTTTGATTCAATCCATGGAATAAATTGTGAATCTATAACTGCATCAGCTATTAATATTTCAGCTCCTTGACTTCTCCATAAGGAAATATGGCTTGCTTGGGTAATTTCATTAGTACTGTACAAAATAATCTTTTTATCGCCTGAATCGTTCCTGTTTATATAGTCTTTAACAGTAGTATAATATTTATCATTATTTGATATAACAGTATCATCTACTTTGTCAGATTCAATAATTGACGGGAATATTACCAGACTCTCAACTTGACTTGCAAATTTTTCATCTTCCATTGCCCCTATTTTGATATAAGGCGATATTGACTCCCAAATTTCAGAATAAAACTTATGATCTTGATTTTGTATCTGTTTTAATTTATCAGCTACTTTCTTAGATACAAAATTACCGATTGATCTAACTTTTCTATCTGTTTGGAGTGCGCTTCTACTTACGTTTAAAGGTATATCAGTTGAATCTAAAACTCCTCTCAAAGGCAAAAGATATCTTGGTACGACCTCTTTAAGGGAATCACTAACAAAAACCTGGTTACAATATAACTTAATTTCACCTTGTTCCCAATCAGCCCTTCCAGAAGTCTTTGGGAAATAGAGAATACCTTGCAAATTATATGGATAATCTGTATTTAAATGTATCCATAAAAGGGGTTCACCTTGAAAAGGATATAGGTATTTATAAAAGTCTATATAATCTTTATCTGTTAAATCTTTTGGATTTTTTCTCCAGGGTGGATTTCTTTTGTTAATTGTTTCTCCTTCAAATTGAACATCGAAAGGCATAAAATCACAGTACTTTGTAATTAGTGATTTAATTCTTGCTGGTTCGATATATTCGATTTCTTCATCCATCAATTCCAGAATTACATCCGTACCTGGTTCGGATCTTTCTGAATTTTCTAGTAGAAAACTTGGTGAACCATCACATTCCCAATGCACGGCAGTACTATTAGGAATGGCAGATTTGGTAATTAATTGAACATTACTAGCAACCATAAAACTTGAGTAGAAACCTAAGCCAAAATGTCCAATAATACCTTCGTCGGATTGCTTATATTTTTGAAGAAACTCTTCTGCACTAGAGAATGCAACTTGATTTATATACTTTTTTACTTCCTCTGCATTCATTCCAATTCCATTATCTGAAATTTTAATCGTCTTCTTTTCTCTATTGATAGATATTGATATTTTTGGATCTATAATTTCATCGCAGTCTCCTGAAATAGCCGCCATACGTCTTTTGTTTATAGCATCCACTGAATTACTTATTAACTCTCTCAAGAAGATTTCATGATCTGAATAGACTGCTTTTTTTATTATTGGAAAAATATTTTCAGTATGTATGTTTATTTGTCCTTTTTCTATCACTGACATTTTTGAATGGAAATTTACTTTAATAATCTTATCCTTATTATTATATATATCACCTTTTTTATTGGTGGGGTGACCGAACCTTATTTATCTTGTTTAATTTGAAGTTCACTTCTTTCTTCATCGATAACAGCTCCTTCAACTGGACAAACGCTAAGACAGACTCCACAATCAATACAAATTTCAAAGTCTATCCAAAAATAGTCTGTTCCTTTTAGATTCTTTCCTTTACCTTGGTTTATGCAACCTACAGGACAAGCTTTTGCACATGAAGATATCCCCTCGCATATATTTGAATTAATAGTGTGAGGCATCTCTAATACTTTATTAATTACTTATCCATTCTAATTTCGTGCAACCTCTTTTGAATAGTAATTCTTGTGCTTTTTTAATTGATTCACATGGACTGAGCTCAATTATAGCTGCTTGGTTTTGTTCATGAATTGATTTTAGCCTTGCTAATGCAGCTTCTTTATCAGATTTATTTTTATAGGCTACTAAACTAATCTTTTTATTTGTTATAGGTTCGTACTTAGTCAATTCTCTTATTTTATCTAAGTAGAAAGTAAATCCTGCACCTGTTTCTTTTCTATCATGTTGACTAAAAATTTTAACAAGTTCATCATATCTTCCACCTCTCGCTAGGACTAGTGGAGTTGATCCTGAATAACTTATTAATTGAAAAATTATACCATTATATAAATCATAATGAGGTTGAAATGTTGGGTCTAATTTAATTGATATATCATATTTATTTCCAATTGGAACAATTATTTCGAATAACTCTTTTAATGTTTTTAATATTTTTTGGTTTCCATATGTACTTTTAAAGAAATCAAGCACATCAAAAGGATTACCTCTGGCCTTTATTACTTTCAATAAATTTTTTCGAGTATCGGAACTTATATTATAGTTGTGCAATTTTACAAGGTCGTAATTAGTTAAAATATCCTTTATTTCATGGCGATCAGTATGACTAAGAGAATCAAGTATAATTTTAATTAGTGAGGTATGACCTATAAGTATTTCTGCTTTTTTAGTTGATTTTAGATTAACTTTGTTAAGTGATTCTAGAAGAATATACAACAATTCAATTTCTATTGAATCCTCATTTAATCCAATAACCTCGACTCCACTTTGTATACTTTCTTCAATTCTTAGTTTGCCATCACTTCCTTCCTTTGATTCAAATACTTTACCTGTGGACCATAACCTTAATGGTCGGTTCTTTTTAGCCCATCTTGTGCACGCAGCCTTAACAATAGATGCTGTCATTTCTGGTCTAAGACCGAGTTGCTCATCGGAAACTACTTTTAATATATCTTTATTTATGATTGCCCCACCTGCCATTAATGTTTCAATTCTCTCTATTAGTGGAGGAGATATTTCTTCGTATCCCCATTGTTTGTAGGTAGATTCCAGTTGTTGCTGAAGGAAATTGCTGATTTCTACTTCTTGAGCATTTAGTTCCTTTGTGGTGTGATTTAATTTTGAATCCATGTTTTTTTAGATAAGTTTTTTATATCTCAATTTTCAGAGGATTTACCTTGGATAATATGTTTATTATATTATCGTTTATATGTTTATTTCCAGCTAAAATTCGTCCCTTAGATAGCTCAAATTTATTACTTTTGTAATCTCTAATTTCCCCTCCAGCTTTTTCGACGATAGGAATTCCTCCAGCCAAGTCCCACTTAGCTAAGCCTCTTTCCCAATAACCATCAACTCTTCCACTCGCTACAAAGGCTAAATCTACAGCAGCTGCTCCTCCTCTTCTGACGCCTCTTGTAATATGTGTTAAGTGACAGAATTCAGAATAATTATTATCTTCAACATATCCCTTTCCTAAATGAATTGTATTGGGGAGGCGCCAGTATAGACTCATTTTGCAATGGAAAAAAAATAAGGGTTTCACGCGAATCTG
>QCOP01000023.1 GCA_003212885.1 Prochlorococcus sp. AG-432-D11
TCACAAATAGTAGCTGAGGCAGTATTGCCGCTATTTAGAGATAAATGGTAGATGTCTAATGAGCTCGAATTGTCGCAATTATTAAGCTGTAAGTTAAATACTGACTCATTGGCAGAAGCTGAATTGGTCAGTCCTCCGGCAATTAATAAGCTGCTAGCAATCAGGGGATAAGAAAAAAAGCGCATCGATATTTTTTTGGATGCCTCAATTATGCAGTCTGAATCGTTTTATTTCTTGTAGCGTAAAGATCAGCAGTTCCATCAGGAACAAAGCGGGCATAACTTTCTAAGTGAACTTCAATCGTGTGACCCATCGCAGAAGCAATATTTGAGACCGGAAAATTAGCAGCATGAGATTGTAATCACTTCTTTATTTCCTAGTGGAGTAATTCTTATGACCATTATTTAACGGTGTGTTTCAAAAAGGTGTCAAAATAATTTGGCTTACTTCATTGGATTTCTTCTGAATCGTCAGTCATATCCTCTGCTTGACCGTCACAGCATTCTCCTTCTGGGAGCTGTAGCCATCCACTTGTCCATTTATTTGGATCTTTTAGTTCTGCTATAGGAACCCTTACTCTCATTGCTTTTTCAAGGACTGGATATAACTCAACCCACCTTTCTTTTTCTTTACCACCAAACTGTTTCACCTCAAAATGACGGTAGCCTTCTCGCTTCTTTGTGGAAGTCCAAGCTTGATTTGGTGGCCACCTCATTTATGAATAACGGAATGAAGTATTAACGCTGAACCAAAGCCAATTGTTAGACCCATGCTCCAACTCGCCACAATTATTTGATAATAACTGAGAGAAAAATGCTTTTGGATCGCTTTTGCAAACCTTTTATCAAAAGAAACGGTATCTCGTAGAAATTTTCTCAGCATTAATTCAGACCTCTCATCTTTTTAAATTTCTGCACTCACTCATGGGAAACTCTGCGCGATTCCCGGCTTCCCTAATCAGTAAAACTTATCATTACCATTGTTTGAATTATTCATATAGAACCATTTGTTTGTCTGCGGCTTTCTGAGAAAGAGGGAATTTAATCTCAGCATTATGAATTGTTCCACATGAGAAGTTTGCACTAACGACCTTTAAGGCATTCATTTTCTGCAATTTTTTCAATTTCATTATTCGCAGTTTCAGGTTCAATTACTAAGAATTTCGTAATACCAAGCCTGCCTATTTCTATGTACTCAGTAGTACTACAAAAGTTGCATAAAGATGTCGAGGATTAATAGCCAGATTTTAAAGCCACAAGGACAGGAGCAAATAGAAAGCATTTCATAATCTACTTATGCCAACCAATCACATTAATTTGGAAGCACTAGGTCGCAGGTTCAAAAAAAAAAAAAAATTCGAATGGATTTTGATCAAAAAATGAGATCCATTGGTATAAAATAAGTCTCAGTTTTAATTATCCAGTAAAGATCAGAAGGAGGTGTTTATACTCTTTGGATGTTGTTCGTAGTTGGCTAGAAATGAAATAGGAGTCCGAGCTCGTTGGTTAAAAAAATATGAGCTGGACTCAAAGGGGGACATCGAAATACGTCCCCCTTCTTCATGCCTAAATACTTTTACTTGGTTCCCTTTTTGGTTGTCACAAAGGCTATTCAAGGGAAACACCTCAAGTCACTTTCTTTGATGCAGGTGTCAAAGGCTCTAATGGATCTGATGTAGTCATTCATCATGGAAGTGCAATTTCTCCTCCAAATGACGATGAAATTGAGCAGTATTATGTGCATCATCACCAGGTTGACCATAACTTGGTCATAGCGGGGAATCGCAATTTTACTTTGCTCAATCCCGAATGGGAAGAGCCTCATCATGTGATTTGCCTCAATCAAAAAATGGGTGTTCTCCAGATACCTATTGGTACTTATCACCGATCTGTTTCAGGTTCGGAAGGTAGTATTGTATTGAATCAGTCAATTAGAGATAGCGATTTCGATCCAACTAAGGAATTTAAGCCTGTTGGTTTGAGACATCAAGCTGACTTGCAGAAAGCAAAAGAAACCGATCCTGTTTTTTGGATATGGGAAGATGGAAAAATCAGAAGATTGAAAGTTAGTGGTATTTCAAGTTGCAAGAAAAAGATCAAGACTTAATGGCAATTAATTTTTCAAATTCTGCTGATTCAATTTTGTATAAATGTAATCCTTCTCAACCATTCAAAGTTCGCACTTCATTCTCCAGTAGCTTAGTCCCTGTTGTGCCAGTGATTTTGAAATGTGTGAATTGAAGATGCTAAGGAATGCTTTGTTATTTATTCACAAGAAGAAGTTTCATTCAGGCACTCTTTCCTTAGTTTTTTGATCCAATTCTGCAAAGACTTTAATGCTCTTATATCGAGCTTGTAGTAAATCCAGCGCCCACTTTGCCTATCTGTGATAACCCCAGCCTCTTTAAGAACCTTGAGGTGAAAGGAAATTTTGGATTGCGCTAGATCTGTTTCTTGCATCAGGTCACAAACACATTTTTCTCCATTGGACAAGGATTCAATTATTTTCAATCTGATAGGTTCTGCTAATGCTTTTAGTAAATCTATTGCTTTTTTATTGGCGACAGCTGAACTCATTAATTGCTTAGTCCAATAGTAATGTTGTAATTTTACAAGAATTGCCATGATTATCAATAGAGGTTGATGTATCAAATATTATTGATGTATGATATGTATGAGTTTTGTTGTGCTGAGTTTTATGCGTATTGGTATTAATGGGTTTGGTCGTATAGGTAGACTTGTTCTTAGAGCTCTCTGGAACAGAGAAAATATCGAGATTACACATATCAACGACCCATTTGGGAATGCAAAGGGAGCTGCACATTTACTTGAGTTTGATTCAGTTCATGGCCGTTGGAACAAAGCAATTAGCTCCGACAAGGACAACCTAAGTATTGAAGGTCAGTCAATATCATTTTCTCAAGAAAGCGATTTCATAAAAGTTCCATGGGATAAGACGGGGGTAGAGCTACTTCTCGAATGCTCAGGAAAATTCAAAACGCCTCAAACATTAAATCCATATTTCGAAACTCTAGGAATGAAAAGAGTTGTCGTTGCATGTCCTGTTAAAGGTGAAATCCAGGGAGAGGGTGCTCTAAATATCGTCTACGGTATTAACCATGACTTATATGAACCAAATAGACATCGCTTAATAACAGCTGCATCCTGCACAACTAATTGTTTGGCTCCAGTCGTGAAGGTCGTTAATCAAGCTTTTGGTATCAAGCATGGAAGCATCACAACACTTCATGATCTAACCAATACACAGGTAATCGTTGATTCATTTAAGCCAGATTTAAGAAGAGCCAGAAGCGGATCACAAAGTTTAATACCAACAACCACAGGCTCAGCAAAAGCAATAGGGATGATTTTTCCAGAATTACAAGGCAAATTGAATGGCCATGCAGTTCGCGTTCCTCTCCTCAATGGATCTTTAACTGATGCTGTATTTGAATTGGAGAAAGAGGTCACGCAAGAAGAAGTCAATCATGTGTTCAAAGAAGCTTCTGAAGGAGAGCTAAAAGGAATACTCGGTTACGAAGAAAAACCACTTGTCTCAATCGATTATGTCAATGACTCGAGGAGTTCAATCATTGATGCTCTCTCAACCATGGTGGTCAACGAAACTCAACTAAAAGTCTATATTTGGTATGACAATGAATGGGGGTATAGCTGTCGAATGGCTGATCTCGTATCACATGTAATAGAGCTAGAAAAAGAAAAAAAATAAAAGCATGAAATTATCGTCATTACAGCAATATGGAATCGTAACGACCAACTATTGGGCATTCACACTTACAGATGGCTCTCTAAGGATGCTAGTGATTTTTCACTTTCATAGCCTTGGATATACAACCTTAGAAATCGCATTCTTATTCCTTTTTTACGAGTTCTTTGGCATCGTCACTAATCTCTATGGTGGATGGATTGGAGCAAGATATGGATTACGTCTAACACTATGGGTCGGGACTCTTTTACAAATAGTTGCCTTATTGATGTTGATACCAGTTTCGAGTGGTTGGTCGAAACTTTTGAGTGTCATTTATGTCATGGTTGCTCAAGCAATTAGTGGCATAGCAAAAGATCTCAATAAGATGAGTGCCAAAAGTGCAATTAAAACTGTCGTTCCAGATTCATCAGAAGAAGATGGTGGAAATAATCAATTATTTAAATGGGTGGCTATCTTAACAGGTTCAAAAAATGCGCTCAAAGGAGTTGGATATTTTCTAGGTGGACTTTTGCTGACCAGTTATGGTTTTAACAAGGCAGTTGAATTAATGGCTATCGGTTTAGGTGTTTCGTTTGTCTTGACATTGATTTTGCCCGGAGATATTGGGAAGATGAAAAGCAAACCAATCTTCAAAGACTTATTTTCTAAATCTCAAGGGATCAATGTCCTCTCTTTTGCTCGCTTTTTTCTCTTTGGGGCAAGAGACGTATGGTTCGTCGTTGCACTACCTGTGTTTCTTGAAACGTATCTAAATTGGAATTTTTCTGAGATTGGAGCGTTCCTGGGATTGTGGGTTATTGGTTATGGTTTTATTCAAGCGTTTGTGCCGTCTTTAAGAAATTTATGGGGAAGTAAAACAAGCCCAGGAGTTTCTTCTGTTCAATTCTGGAGCGCTGTCTTAACTGCAATACCAGCACTAATAGCTATCGCACTATGGCGAGAAAGCAATCCAGAAATAGCAATTACAGTTGGATTGATAACATTTGGATTCATTTTTGCAATGAACTCATCGATACATTCATATATGGTTCTTGCTTATACGGACAAGGAAAACGTAAGTCTAAATGTGGGCTTCTATTACATGGCAAATGCTGCAGGGAGACTAATTGGTACGCTCTTATCTGGTGTCCTATTTATGATTGGGAGCAATGCCTCTATAGGAATGCAAGTTTGTTTATGGTGTTCAAGCTTGTTTGTACTCTTATCATGGTTGACCAGCCTTTCGCTCCCTTCTTTAAATAACTCTTACTTTTTTGAATAAGATTCTGCACAAGGCTAAATCCTCATGACATAAAAAAGGAGGCTAATGCCTCCTTTTTTATGTCATGAGGATTTAATTTACTTACCAATACGCTTTACTGCAGCTCGAGACTTGGCAAGAATATCACCTTTTAGAGGTACAAATCCAAGGGAAGAAGCTTTCTTTTGAGCTTTATTGCTAAGAAGATAGTTTAGTGCTTCTTGTATGGCTTTTGTTTTAGAGCCATTACCAGTTTCATAAGCAAGGATCCAAGTTAAAGTAGCAATTGGATAGGCCCCTCTAGCTGTTGGGTTAGGGTTTATACCTGCTAAATTTTCATCTAAAGTAATTCCATTAAGAGCTTTAGCTCCTGACTCACTAGATGGTTTTAGATACTCACCAAATAAGTTTTGAAGAGCGGCAGCCTTGATCTCACCTTTGATGTATGACTGGTTCACGTAACCAATTGCACCATCAGTATTTCTGATGACACCAGCAACACCAGCATTACCCTTACCACCTACACCAGCAGGCCAAGCAACTGACTTACCTGTTCCTAGTGTCCATGTTTTTGAGAAGGCTTGCATTGAGTTTGTGAATGCCTTGGTTGTCCCAGAGCCATCTGATCGGTGTACCCAAGTCAGTTTCTTGTCATCACATCCAAGTTCAGACCAGTTAGTGACTTGTCCCATTGCAACTTCAACTGCTTTTAGCTGTGTAAGTTTAAGATCACATCCAGGGTTGTTGTATCCAAAGGCAATTGTGCCTCCAACCATTGGTATTTGAACTAATCCACGAGTAACTTTTGCAATATCATTCGCTTTCATTGGATCATCAGATGCTCCAAAATCAACGGTTTCATCAATAAAAGCTTTTCGCCCAGAGCCAGAGCCAACAGCTTGATAGTTAACTCTGGGACCACCTTCGTCGTTAAGATCAGCAAACCAGCGGGTGTAGATTTTAGATGGGAATGAAGCGCCTGCTCCACTTAACCTGGTGCTTGAAGTGGAGTCAGATGATCCACATGCAACGAGAGTAGCTCCTATTATGCCTGTAGAAGCAATAGATGCTGCCTTCTTTAAGACGGACATAAAAAACAAGAATTGAGTTAATTGCATATTAATCAATAAATGTTGCTTTAATCAAGTCTTCTTGATGGTTAACTGCAGTATTGCAACAGATCGGCCGTCGCTCAGAGCTGATTTCACCCCTTAGATACTCGAGCCTTGCGTCATTTTATCCCTGAATTAATTGCCAGGCGATTACGCTACTAACCCTTTTCTCGTTATAGAAGTGACTGACAAAACGTCGAGAATTTTTGTAAGTTTCGCAGCTTGAGGTGGTAACCGATCAGGTTCTTCCAGTTTAGGCAATGTGTATACATGAATATATCAATTATTCTTGATCTGATGCTATGCTTTCATTGAAATAGCCACGATTATGTGGATAGAACTAATAGCAGTTGGTCTATGATATCCCTTGTCTTATTAAACATTTGACGATTTTCATGCAAACCCGTTGCCACTTGTATTGCATTGACCACCAGCAGAAAGAAATTGTGTTTTATCGCTACCAACATCATAGATAGTGTAATTTGGTCCTGCTCCAATCCCAATGATGCTTTGTTTAGATACTTTTTGCTGATATTGACGTTCACCATTTAGATCCTTGACTTGTGAATTGAGTTCTCCCCCAGCTAGCTCAAGATGAAATTGTTTAGTACTGTGTGCCGTAAACAATCTATTTACATCGAGACGGGTGAGGCGATCAAGAAGAATTAGAGGAGATGTTTCTGGTGTAAGGTGATCACCTACATTTGCTGAGCTTCCGTGGATGAGCCCACAATCTAATTCGATGAAGCCAAATTGAAGTGATGCCAACCATTTGAGATGAGAAGGATCAACAGCATCCAATAAGGCAGTCACTGCTTCTTCTCCTTGATTGAGTCGTAAAGCATCAGCCTTTTGCTCGCCACGAAACCCTTGTTCAGCTAACAGTTGCTCTTCCCACCAGCCGTAAATGCATTGAGGCTGTAATTCTCCACGTATAGGGTTTTTTAGTCGATTTAATAGTGCATCACAGTTTCTTTCAGGTCCAACCATATCTCCCAGTACAAACAAGGTCTTAACTGCACGAGTATTCTTTAATTCACGTTGAATCACCTCATAGGTTTCGAGGTCACCTTTTAGACCACTCACCAGTGCCCAGCGTTCAATCATCGTTCGCAAACGTGACTAGCATCTTCTGCCTGCTCAGCAAATTCAAAGCCATGACTCAATCTCCATGCAAATATTTGTGGTAGTCCGGCCTCAATAATGGCTGTACATGTTTGGTTGACATCATATGTGACCTCTCGGATCTCAATTTCTTCAGTAATATCATCATGAATTACATAGGTAGCATTAGTACTACCATGACGTGGTTCGCCGACTGACCCTGCATTGACAATTTTACGCATTGGTAAATTCATTTCTTTTTCTTCTGCGTTGTTTTGAGATGTATTTTTTAGACGTACTCGAATTGATCCATTTTTTAGTTCACGTACATATGGTTGGTGAGTGTGTCCGCAAAATAAAATATCAGCTCCGGCTTTTTCAACTCTTTCCAGTGCTGCAAATGCATTCATATCCGGTAGAAGATATTCATGCTGGCTATTGGGACTTCCATGCACAAATAGAATGCGATCTCTACGTATAGATGTTGGCAAACCGGCTAGAAAATTTTTATTTTCATCTGTTAATTGTTCGGCTGTCCACTCATGAGCAAGATGTCCACGCTTTTCCGCCAATTGAGAAGGGTAGCTGCATTCGCATGCATTGAGACCCTCAATAATATCTTCGTCCCAACACCCTTGACATGTATCAATAGCTCGCTTCCGTATTAACTCAACTACTTCATTGGGTTGTGGTCCATAACCTACTAAATCCCCAAGACAGGTGATATGATCAATTCCTTGTTGATCAATGTCATTTAGCACTGCTTTTACCGCAGCTAGGTTGGCATGTAGACATGAGATGACTGCATTTTTCATGATAATTTAGATTGCTTGAATAGCTTCTGAGTGTCGATCTCGCAGAGGCAGTTGATGCATTTCGAGTATGGCATTGTTTAGCAAACAGAGATCGATCGTTGACTGAATGCGTGTGCAATTGAGTCCTATACCTTGTATAACCAATTCTGATGTTCTCTCAGGTCTCCCATTAGGGGGGGAAATTGTTCTCAAGGGAAGGAACTGTGAACATTCCTGACTGATAATCCAATTGAAGAAAATAGATTGACCATCGGGCAAATTCATTAGAGCCTTAGCTCGATAGACATCACCATAGGCTCCGTTTACGAGCTCAAACCAAAAGGTATTTAAGCTCTGTGGATCCCACACCTTGCCTAAAAGTTCGTGGCTGCAAGATTCAAGTTTCGTGAACTCCAAGATGTCCTGACTTGGTAATTCTGGTTCTCTACCAAAGTGGAGATGCTTTTCTGGATACAGCCCTAAGGATTCGAGTTGATTCTTAATTCGAGAATAAATTTCAAACGTGCTCTGATCTGTATGAGCTTGTAATACTGGGAGCTCAATAAAAACAAGTAAATCGTCGTTTTGCGAAGTAACGACTTTATGAAAGCCTGACAAGTTCTGGAGATGAGGTATCTGATCTTTTAGAAATGTGTAATCAATTTCAGTTTGTGGTAACTGCGCTAATTCATTTGTGGGACTATTAGTGAGACGTAAATACCCGCAAGAACCTTGATGCGCTTTCATGGCTTTTAGGATCCAGGTGGTTTTCCCACAACCTGGTGAACCTGAAATTAACCATGCCTTGCTCATTTTTTAGACAACGGCAAATATCACAAACCCTACCCTAAAATAAAAATGAAAATCATTTCCATGATGGGATAAGAATATTTGTTTTCTCTTCTTCCTGGTATTTCTGCAAGATCATCCAGTCAGGTAGGAGGTTTTACCTTTTTTTGAGTTCAATAACTCACAAAATATGTACCTCGAGGAAGAAACTGACTAGTGTTCAACTATTAAGATCAAGTGCATTGGAATGAAAGGACTTTTAAAAATAATTGGTTCAGTTTTTTTTCTTTTTCTGATTCAGTTCAATCCTATACCTGCAAATGCTTGTGTCGAAGGGTTGTCATGGGGGATGAATCTTAAAAGTGTAGAAATGCATCTAGGTGTGTCATTAAATCATGTGCAGGAAGAAGTAAGCAAAGACCTTTTTGAAGTCAGAGATTTTCAGATGAGTGGTTTACCTGTAAATAGACTTCGTGTTCGTATCCAAGATGACGATGGATTAAAACAGCTTGCTTATGAAATGGATTATGAAAATATGACAGAAGTCTTGGCTGGATTAAGACACCGTTTTGGTCCTCCAGTTGGAACAAGCGTTGATATTGATGGAAGATCTCCTCAACAACAATGGATTTGGCATACTGGAGAAGATGTAATCACTGCAATCAAAAATGACGGGCTGCCTTTTTTGCTTTCATATAGACCATCATTATTAGACCCTTCTTTCCTTTGATTAATTTGGAATTTTTGGAATAGATTATTGTTTTAATTTCTTCATATGACATACTTAGGGCTCGTATTCATTAACTAATCGTTAAGTGTTCTGAGATAACATGGGTTCTCTACAATATTAGAATGTGTGTATAGAAGCTTCTCAGAAATACTTTTGATTTACTGACAAGAGGAAGTTTTGTTAATGAACTCCTCCCTTTTTTTGATCAAATCCTACAAAGGCTTTAATACTCTTAAATCGAGCTTGTAATAAACCTGAAATCTTAGGATCTCTGACTTCTAAATTAAAGAGATTAAAGGATTGCTTGCTTTATTCATAGAGTTTTTGATGGCATTGGTCAATATTTTTTATTAACAATAGAAATGCCATGGTGATTTAGATTATTTAATCGAGATTCTCAAGACTCCTATTTTTTCCTTTGACTAATAATCCATCACGTGGAGATGGACTGGGGATTTGTTTTAGGGAAAAATCTTGATCTGGAATAACTTCAAGTTCCAATTGACGAAATAAGCCAACCACCATCAGTCGGATTTCAAGATCAGCTAATGATTTACCAAGGCAAACACGTTCGCCTCCCCCAAAAGGCATCAGGTTTAATGAACACTCATTTTCTAGATGACGTTGTGGTCGAAAGATATCTAGATCACCAATCCCATGACGGTTAGAATCAATTAAAGCTACTTGGATCACACGGTTATGAGGCACGACAACGCCATCTAAGGTTAAGGACTGTTTAGTCCGCCGAAAAAAACCACCTACTGGTGGAGTGAACCGCATAACTTCCTTGACGATGGCATCTAGCCTTGGAGCATTTGTAGGATCGTAGATTGTAGTTGCTCTCTTAGGAGTTGGAGGCCACTCTAGGAAATCTATTTCTTCACGAAGCCAGTGTTCAATTTTTCGATTTAGAAGTAATTCTCTCATTAGGCAGCTCAGCGCAGAAGCAGTAGTTTCATATCCTGCAAATAACAGAAGAAGAAGTTGTTCGCCTAAATCCGCATCTGTCAAGGGGATGCCTACTTCATCAAGACTACCTGCGAGCAAATCCAACCCACCTTTATTTTTCAGGGTTTGATTAAGTATTGATTGAAGTTTATTGAGCAATCGTTGTCTCGATTTAAGTGCTTTAGCAAAGGGACTCCCTGGAAGAGCAATGGGTATTGAGAAGAGAGCCTTGGTCCAAATCTTGAAATCAGAAAACAACTCGTCACTATCATTGCCTTCCACTCCAAGCACAGTTGTAGCAATAACGGAAAAAGCGAAATGTCGCATTTTTTCGGTTAAAGGTACTGGAGTTTTTGAGTTTTTTAGTGTTTCACTGAGATTGTCAATTAAGTGGATAATCCAAGCGCTATAGCGTTGAAGTGCTAAAGAGGAGAATAATTGTCCTACTATTCTTCTTCTTGTTTTATGAGCAGTCCCATTGCGGTTCGCGAGTGAATGACTACCCAAAAGTTGTTGAACACTCTCAGGCCACCAACCTTCAATCGATTCTGGTTGAGATAATAAATCAGTAATAGCTTTTTCTCCCTGGATGAACACCATTGGTTGCCCAAGCATTGTTGTCTCAAAAACATTTCCAAGACGCTTAAATCTTCTTTTGGCAAAATTAGGATCGCGGGAAAATGCTAGAGCTTCAAGAATCCCACTTATGGCACCAGTCGAGGGTAGAGGACGCAATTTAGTCATGGCTATTAAATGTGTTATTTGATGGATAAACAGTGAAAAAATTTGAGACCTTTTAAAAAGAGAAATCTCGTAGAGATCTATTTTGAAAAGGTGTTATATGTGGAGGGATGATTTTCAATTGCCTGTAGCGTAGTTTCGTAGTTTAGGACTAGTCTGTAATGTTTTAGAAACTTGATGCTTAAAATAGAGTTTAAATGAAACCCCAATTTAAAATCTCTACTTTTTAATTGATTTAATCTTTTTGAAATGAACAATAACCCTAGGAATACACATATCGCAATGTATATAAAATGATCTTTTATTAATAGAGAAGTAGAAAGTAATTGCATCCTATTTTTTTTTAAGAATTGTGGGTCAAGTTTATTCGCCTATTAATCCATTCGCAATATTCTAAGGTGACTTTTTTTATCACGTTCTATTTCTTTAAGGATCTTTTGGTAATAGAAAACTTCTTCTGTGTCTTCTGAACCAAGACAATATTCCATAGTTGCTGCGACATAAATTTAGTGTTGCCTATATGCACTGAGAGTCATTTAGTTCCCCTTAATATACTTGAAAATTGATTGAATAGAGATTGTAATGATGTAATAAGTCTATATTATTCGACTATTTTTTGATAGTCTTTCTATCCATAAAGGAAGCTCTTTGTTGAGAATACTCTGAGCATAGATCAACCTAAGAATTAATAGAGGAATTATCAGTGCTAGAAAGAGATAGCTTTGCAAGATTTTTTATGCTTATATCACCTGTTTATGGAAAACCCAAAGTGTAATTGAACATTCCGTTTGATTCAATTTGATCTCTGGTCTTGTTCTTTTATCCAGGGGCAGAGATCTGAATACCTTTTCTTGATAATCCCATGTTTATTCGCAACTATTTGTTCCTGGATATTGATTTGGTTTATAAATAACTCAGCTACTGTTCTGCCATATTGATCTTTGGCAATTCTTCGAATGTCTACCTGTTGCCCAGCAACTAAATTATTCAAAAAGTCCCTAGCTGTATGTGCACGAATTTGATCAGACTTGTCTCCATATATTTCTGGTGTATCAATACATGCAAGCCTGATCTTCTCTCCGGTGATCGTAGTGCAAGTATCCCCATCAAAACATTTTTTAATTACATTTCTTTTTGTATGTAAAGGATTGGAGCAGCTAAAAATTAAAAAAAATATTGAAATCAATGATATTATCTTCATAAGTGATATATTCAAGAGATAGACTAGATTAATTGATATTCTAGCGCAAAATATTTTGGTTTTTCTGCATGGTCTAAACCCTAAAATTTTTTATTTTTCCTGAGTTCAACAAATACGTATATGTAAGTTATTTTTTGTTGGTCAATGGCATCTTTCTGGCATGAGAGCTAAGAGTCCTTCTACTTAATTATTTTTTTAAAAAACCATTTTTGATCAACTCATCAAAAACTTGAGCTCCTCTTGCTTTTGTACCTAGTTTAACTGGAGACAATTGATCTAATACAGCGGCTAGACAAGTTATCCAGGTGCTTCCATGGCAAACAAGCGAAGTCTCACAAATATGATCCGGTGCAATTTCAAGACAACCTTGTGTTTTAGAAATTTTGATGCTTTCAATTTGCGAATACAGCTCTAGTTCTAATAACTCTGCTTCTTGTATAGTAATTTTTGTTCCTTGAGCATAATATTCAAGTAAAAGTTGATAGTTCATTATTCAAATTTTATCCATTGAAATTATAATCAATTGTCTTTTTAGAAATTTTAGATAACATCAGAATTAATGTAAAATAAATAAGAATGAGTTGGAATCAGCTTGGTTCAAATATTGAGGGAGATGTTGATTATGCTTCCTATGGCTTAATTAAAAACAGTTTAGCGATTTCTACGGATGGAACAGTTGCTGCCATTGGATCTTATTTATACGATGAAAAGGGTCATGTCAGGGTTATGCAATACACTGGCAATAGCTGGACACAGCTAGGGTCTGATATTGATGGAGCTGCTAAGAATGATACTTTCGGTTACGCGATTGATATTTCAGCAGATGGCACCATTGTTGCTGTTGCTGCTCCGAGTCATGACTCTAAAGGGCACGTCCAGATTTATCAATACAGTGGCAATAGCTGGACACAGCTAGGCTCTGATATTGATGCAGGTAATACATCTGATAATTTCGGTCGAGACATAAGCCTCTCTGATGACGGTACTATTGTCGCTATTGGTGCTACTGGCAATGATGGCGCCGGAAGTAATGCTGGACAGATCCAGATTTATCAATACAGTGGCAATAGCTGGACACAGCTAGGCTCTGATATTAATGGAGAAGCTGCTTTAGATGTTTCTGGAGACAGTGTTGATATTTCAGCAAATGGCACCATTGTTGCTATTGGTGCTACTGGCAATGATGGGAATGGTGCTGACTCTGGCCATGTCAGGGTGTTTCAATACAGTGGCAATAGCTGGACACAGCTAGGCTCTGATATTGATGGAGAAGCTGCTGGTGATTATTTTGGACAAGATGTAGAGATTTCAGGAGATGGCTCTCAAGTTATTATTGGTGGGGAAGGACATGATGGAACTGATGGAACTGCTAATATTGGCCACGCTCAGGCGTATGAATACAATGGCAGTAGCTGGGTGCAAGTAGGCTCTGATATTGAGGGCGAAGGAAGTAATCACAAAGCTGGAAGTAGCGTTTCTTTGTCTGCCGATAGTAGTGTTTTCGTAGTCGGATCAGGCTATGCTGAGACTA
>QCOP01000024.1 GCA_003212885.1 Prochlorococcus sp. AG-432-D11
GGTTGTGACCAGTGCTGCGGTGATGCTTACTGCTCCTGAAATAGCAAGGGCCGAGAGTGCTGTTTTCTACTACAACCGAGCAATTGACAAATATGATGCTGGAGATTATTCGGGAGCAATCTCTGATTACAGCAAAGCGATTGAGATCAACCCAAGGTATGCAGAAGCGTATGTCAACCGTGGAATTACAAAGAGTGCTTTACAGGATTATTCCGGAGCAATAGTTGATTACAGCAAATCAATTGAGATCAATCCAAATCTTGCAGATGCCTATTACAACCGTGGAATTGCAAAGAGTGATTTACAGGATTATTCCGGAGCAATAGTTGATTACAACAAAGCGATTTACATCAATCCAAGGTATGCAGATGCCTATTACAACCGTGGAATTGCAAAGAGTGATTTACAGGATTATTCCGGAGCAATAGTTGATTACAGCAAAGCAATTGAGATCAATCCAAGGGATGCAGATGCGTATGTCAACCGAAGTGTGGCAAAAGAACAAATAGGAGATTTAAAAGGTGCGTGTTCTGATGCGAGGAAAGCAGTGTCATTGGGAGATCAAGATGAAGCAAATAAAAGATGGATAAGAACGAATTGTTAATCAAGAAATAAGTAAAATTATTTTGCGATAGAAATTAATTATTGACTGCCTAAACTTTATTTTTTGAACGTTCTAGGAAGTGTTGGCGGTATTATTAGGTGTTTGTTGAAATGCACCTTAAAGAAATCCATCTATAAGTTTTTTGTTGACTACACACCTATGACTACACTGTGACGTAATTGTGAAAATGTGTGTAATACAGATATAAGAAACACTGGTATTTTATCCCCTTACCAGTTGAACTGTGATAATTCTGTGAGCGACTATGATATTACTGTGGTAATCCAAATACCCTTAAAAGTACTGTATATAGTGCTTTTTGGAGATGTTGATTACAGATATAGTGATTCATTCGTATAAATTACTTAGAATTAATTGTCTTTGTGTCTTTGCAAAGTAAATATTTTGTCTGTCTGATCTAAACAATTTCTTATCTTTTTTATACTCTCGTCTGGTTGCCTAACTTTTTAGCGTTTATATCTAATTGCCCCTATGTCTTCTCTGTAATTAGAAGATAATCCAAGAGATTGGGTTGTTAACTTAATGAGAGCTTAATAGTTCTACTAGTTCGGTCTTGAGAAGACCTGTTGGATCAAGATTTCGTGATTTTGCTTCTATTTTTAATTTAGGAGAGGTTAATTGGCTTAACAAGAACTTGGATCTATTAGGAACAGGGGCAGGAGCTGGGTCAAAGAAAAATCCATCTTTAATTAGCAGCCACAAAGGGGAATTGGTTCCAGTCTTTGTCTTCCCCTTAACAACGTGTTTGCCTAAAGACCAATAGATTCGATCTTCATCCGCAACAATTGCTCTGGCTGTTGCAACAGAATCTATTTTCCTTAGTTTTCCAGCATTGGGTTCAATCGTTAATCGTTGTAGTTGATCTAAAATATCGTCTTCAGATGAACGATTAATGTTTATAGGTATTATGGCTTGTAGTTGCGATAGATCAGGAGAGGCATAAAGATACTTTTCTATTAAAGATAAATTTGTTTTCGTAATTCCACTTTTAGCTTCAATAAGAATCTCAAGAGATGACCAGTATTTTCTTGTTGGATCATTAGCAAAATCTGAGACTAATTTATCTACTTTTAACTTTGAAAATCTTTTAATCGTTGTCTGAAGGTAATCCATTGCGCGCTCAAATTCATTGGCATCTAAGCTGCAAATATTGAGTTGAATAGTTGATTGGTCAAGCTCATATTCCCATTGATCAACAGGCCCTGTTCCCTCTTTAATTCTTAGTGCTATTGCCCATTCTTTTCCTGCTTGGACCAGTGCCTGAAATATCTCATGGCCCTGAATAAGGCGATAGTTAGACCCTCTTTCTTGGACAACTGTAATAGGAATTGAATTTAAGGATTCTTGTCTCTCAATGTATTTTTGGGCAAGACCAAGAACTTTGATTACGTCAATATCAGGATCATTATCTATGAAAATGTCCTTTATTGGAATGCGTATTAGATCAATTGAAGACTGATTCATAATTAGATTAGTCAGAGAACACTTTAACTAAAGAATTAAAAGCATTTCTTGCTTTCAAATAACGAACAACACCTGGTAAACCTTTGGTATCCATAATTGATCTAGCTATATCAGCAGTCTCATCTATTTTCCTTAACTGATTAGTAGTGTTTGGTTTATAAAATATACGTTTAAGTTCCATTTGATCTTCTTCTTGATCAGTTGTGTCAATTTGTCTTTTTACAGACCCTCTAGTTGGAGTTGGCGTCCATGTTGTTCTCCATCTGTTGAACCAAATACCTAAGCTGAACGGCCCTCCATCATTACGGCTTTCTTGTGCAGGTTTTATATGTTCAATGACAGCTTTAGCATAGTTTCTTATTGAATTATTATTTTGGAATAAGGCAATAGGAAGTATGCAATCAGCTGCACTTACGGCTTCCTTTGAAAAAATACTTTGCTCATAATTTGGCGGTGCATCAATAAAAATATAGTCAAATAATTCTGATAATTGTAGACATAGTTTTCTAAGAGGCAATCTATCTCCTGCCGCAAAATTCTTGATATAGTCTGCACCTTCTTCACTTAATTTTGAATCTGCTCTAAGTATCTTGACTTCAAAAGGGAAACGAGGTGGCTTTCCTTTCTCTGGGATATTTGTAAAGGTAGGAAGTGAGCTAATAATTTTTTCCTTAGACAAATTACCTAGGAACTCGGCATCTAAAAGTTTCTTGGTCTCTCCTTCACTTCGTTCCATTTTGCAATTTGCAGTTAAGTCTCCTTGGTTGTGGTCATAATCAATAAGTAAAATACGGTTCTTCTCTTTTTTTTCATAAAGTATTTTCTCACTTAATAAAATGGCAAGAGCTTGGGCAATAGTTGTTTTACCAACACCACCTTTGTTATTCCAAACAGTAATAATTGAGCCTCGAATTTCTTCGTCTTGCTTTATGTTTTGTTCAAGGTAACTTATCGTTCCATTTATATTTTTTTTATCTAAGGACAATATTGAACTTATGGGGTAGGAAAGCATGCCATGTTTTCTAAAAAGTTGAACCTTACATCCATTAAAAATAATCCCATATTTCACTGACTTGCATTTCTCAGCAGCAAGATAAGTTTGAAGTTGTAAAACTGTGCTTGCATATCTTTTTTCTCCTTCTGCAAAAGTTACAGAAGGCTTCTTTATTTCGATAATTAAATCTGGTTTTGAAAATTTTGAAGATCCTTCTAATGCTTTAAACCTTGCAGCCAAATCAACTTTGTAATTTTTAGAGCATTTATATTGTGGAAAAACTTTCTGTTGGTCTATTCCCAAAACCGTTAAAAGATTAAGAGCTAAAAGCACTGCTTCTGCTTCATTGGCTTTTAAAAATAGATCCTTATCGTTGCTCCACTTCTCACATTGTCGGCTGATGTGATTTAGAGCTTCTTTTTTCGCATCTGAGCTTGTCATTAATAAACTTTATCGCCCTTCTAATCCCATATTTCTCTTCTGTTTTCCAATTTTTAAAGAGATGTGATTTATTTAAAATACTCCTTTAATAATTTCGCAGCTTCTTCATCGCCTAGTTCTGCTGCTTTCTTCCAGTCTTCACAAGCACATTTGAGATCTTTTAAAGACTCTTTAGCCCAACCTCTTACTCGATACGACAATGAATATTCTGGGTTAAGTTCTAAAGCCTTTGTATAGGCTAAGATCGCCTCTTTAAAATTATCCGATCTTCCTTTACAAGATCCTCTATCATGATAAAAAGAAGCGATATCTGATGAGATTTCAATAGCCTTGTTGTAATCAACCAATGCCTCATTGCATTAAACCAAAATCATATTCCAAGCAATTCTTTAACGATAGAAACTAATTCTTTCTTAGAAAATCTTTCAATTGCTTTAGGGGGCGGTTGTACACCATTTTTTTTCAGAACGTCTACTAAGCCTGCTTTCTTTAATTTCCAAAAACCTTTAATCCCATTCTTTCTGCATAAGTCTTGTAAGGTCTTATTCGTTTGATCCCAACTGCCTTGCCCTAGTAGTGCCTTAATCTTTTTACTTTGTTTAAGTTGTGGAGTCCCAGAGAATTGAGTTGCAGCTCTCAATTCTGCATCCATTTCTTTCAAACTTCTAGCATCAGATTTAGCTACCTCTCGCAAATTGGCACGTAGAGAATCAGCTATCCGTCCCATGGCCTTCTTCTAGTTTCTTGTTCATAGATTCCTGTTTTTTTATTAGTACATCAAGTTTCTCTTTTGAGCTAGTCCAACGATTAATAAATTTGATCACTGCTCTTATTAAACGTCCTAGAAATGATCCCCCTTGATATGTTTTTTTCCCTTTTTTATATGCTTTATATTCTGCGACTAACTCATCTCCAGCATCTTCTAATTCACCAATAACACCAGTCACAATTTCAAGCATTTCATAAGCCTCTGCTCTCACTGAAGCTTCTCTTTCGGCAATCACACGAAGTTTTTGCTCAAGGACCTTCATTGCTTCCTGACTTTTTCTAGCCTGTCCCTTAAAAGCTCCACGACTTCTCATCAGGCTGGAGTAATTCTTTCGAATTTCTAAATAGGATTCTTCTAAAGCAGTTCTATCAAGATTGAACACTTCAGAAGGGAATGCAGAAGTTGTAGGAAGTGTCTTAGGCATTAGATCAAGATTAATTGAGCATTCAAATCGCAATTTTTCAATAAGATAATCGCATGCTTACTCGCAATAAACAAAGAGAAATCCAATGTCTTACAAGTATTTATGTTTTTGTGGGGCTGGCTTAGGTCAGTTATTTTGTCTCGAAGAGCACATGCAAAAGGTATGCAGAAGTATATTTCAACCGTGGAGTTATTCAGATGAGAATAGGGAACATGAAAGATTCGTGTGAAGACTGGAAGAAAGCAGCAGAGCTAGGTGATGAAGAAGTACTAATAACAAAGTTAAAAAAACAGAGATTTAGTATCGCTGAATTAGAAGGTAAACAAAATGAAAGTGATTATAAGGCAACTAAACAAGCAATGTCTGATGGTTATGACTTCATTTAGCAAGCTTCATGAACTAATGAAGAGATGCGTAGATCTGTAGACTTATTAAAACAAAACAAAAGGTTCTTCTCCTTTTGGCGATTAGAGTTATCAACCTATTGAATGACATGGTCATCCATCCAGCTCAGCAAGCGAGAACTAGAACTTGGATTAAGAACTATTGATGGGTCCTTTCTACGCGTTGGCGTAGTAGGTAATTTCAGAGTGCAAATTTTTTCTAAGCACTAAAAATAGGAAGTTGTTACATTTCTTACATCTGGATAGTTTCGTGTAACAGGTTTAACTGTTACATCAAACGTCGCATAAAATAAATACGTCGAAAGCGAAAGGCTTGTTGGCCTTCCATCGACACAAAAGCATTTTTTAAACTAATGAACATCACACCCAGCTCCTCAAAGGCGAGAAAAATTCTCTCGTTGTACTACTCTCGCTACTCCTCATCTGTCAAATCCTCTTCTAAGAGTGCATTTTGGAATCAGATTTAGAGAACTGGAACTAAAAGAGGTTGTATATCTGACCCAATTTATTTACAGGGTAATTAGCCATGAAGAACTTATTTCATAGAGAGCAAAAGAATTCAACTGTTCTTTATAAATTAGGAAGCATCCTAACCACAACCTTTAATGAAATTGAAGCCCATTCTTTAGGGACATATCCCAATAGCGTTCCAACCAATTTCTATGACTTAGATGCGATGACTCAAGGACTGCAAAGAGGCTCTTTGATTGTTTTTGCTGGCAGACCAGCGATGGGTAAAACATCAATCTCACTCAACATTGCCAAGAATGTTGCCCAAGTACACAATCTTCCTGTGTGTCATTACAGCCTCAAGCTGAGCAAGGAGCACTTATCTTATCGATTACTGTCCATGGAAGCTGGGATTGAATCAGGGAGATTAAGGACTGGACGACTGCAAGAAGATGAATGGCCAATCCTGGGAGGTGAAATTGAATCACTTGGCAAATTGCCAATCTTTATTTCCGATAAAGGCTCAATCACAGTCAAAGAAATTTTGGAGAAGAGCCAAAAGATTAAAGAGAAATGGGGGAATGGTGAACTGGGATTAGTCATTGTCGACTATGTGCAACTGATGCATAGTCCCAACAAGCAATCCCGAGATGATGAACTCTCAAAAATCGTCTTAGATTTCAAAAAAATGGCTAAGGCTTTAGATGTTCCAGTTATTTTGATGTCTCAACTGAATCGAGATCTGGAAGAACGAATTAATAAACGTCCAATGCTTTCTGATTTAAGAGGACCTCAAGCACTAGAAAGTCATTCCGACATGGTGGTAATGCTTTATCGAGATGAATACTACAACCCTGATACTTGTGATATTGGGATTGTAGAACTCATCACTTGCAAGCATCGCAATGGCCCACTCGGCACAGTAAAGATGTTATTTGAATCAAAGTACACACGGTTTAGGAATTTAGCTGCTTAGAGAAATGAATCAGAACGAAGATTTATTTGAAGCCTGTTGGGACTTAAAAGAGTTTCAATCCCTGATCGAACAAGGTCTTAGCTTTGGAAGTAAATATTTCTTTTTAGTTAAAGTTACCGGGCTTTTCTTTTTAGTTAGAGATACAGATTCAGAAGGCATAGATTCCAATCCTAAACAATTGCCAAATAAAGTTTTTAGGATTGATGCAGAAGGATTAAATGAAGATTTAGTTGATATAGATTCTCGCTATGAAAAAACTAATATGTTCTACAAAGGGGATGTATGTGAATGGTACAGATTGTCAGAAGAGCTTTTAGCTGAAACAAAAGAGAAGCTTAGTAGAGGATATGAGAAAATTAAAATTTCATCTTATCCTCTTGAGTTAGATAAGAAATACCAAGACCCATCAAACCCTGAAGCTTTGATGGCACATAAAATATCAATATGGGGTGGAGGTTCGTGCCCAATAGATTGTTTTAATGCTCAAATAAAATTCCAATATATAAAGCAATCTGAAGTCCTAGATCTAGAAGAATATTATGGAGGAAAACCTCTCTTTGTTGATAAAGAGGAAGCTGAAATTATCAATTTCTATTTAAAATTTAATCACCAAACTGCTCAGAAAGAAGACTTCTTTAATATAAGAGTGATTTTTGAGAGCAAAGGAAGATATGTAGAGGCAATTCAAGTAACACTTTACCTTGAAGAATGTGTAGAAGCTCCACATCATTATAGGTATTATCGTAAATTAGCAGAGCTTCAGTTACATGCCGAAGATCATATTTCCTCACTTAGATCAAATCTAAAGGCACTATCATATAGAGAGAAAGATGTTCCATTAATTTCTAATATTGGGAATAGGCTAAGAGACTTGGGTCGACTAGATGAAGCAAAAGAATATTATCATAAAGCTCTTAAAATTAATCCAAGTGACTCTATCCTACTCTACAATTTAGAAAAGCTTGATCGTATTATAAATGAATTTCCAACTAAATTAGATTCATTATATCAAGCACTTATGTTCCATTTCTATATAAGAAGACATGGCGGCATAATGCATAAAAAGTATATGTATAGCAAAGCAACTGAATCTATCATAATTACAATCGCATTCATGATTAAACCTCATGATCAATTAGATAATATTGATAAACTAACTAAGTTTAATGGCATCAAATCAGTTTATGAGACGACCTCTAAAATAATTTCCTGTAAAGAATTTGTAAAGGATATGCTGCAACATTCAATCCAAGAAAATAAATTAAAAGAAATGTGGAATATTGGATTAGAGGCAGATTTAGATTACAAAAATATTGATTCTTTTCTTGCAGATGTAGATTGGGATCAAATTTGCTTTCTTGTAAATCGATCATGGAGTGATGCATTTGATTCACAGCGAATGGAATACATAAGATCAAAGAATTTAGTTTAGTAATGAATAAATTAGAGTCTACAAGTATCATTCGTTTATTTGATTCCAAGAAATGGGAAAAGATTGAACGTCAACTTAAAATCAAGCTTCCAGATGAGTGCAATTGGTTACCACAAGATGCCTGTGGAGGTTATCAATGGAATGCAGCTATTAAGAAGCGGGTGATCTAATGAGACGCAAAACTCTTGCTATTGCTGTTCTCTTATTTTGTATTCCCTTAGGAATAGTTTTTGGAGTAAACCAGAGGTCTGATAACAGACTCTTCTCGAATAGAAGTAAAGAAGCTAATACCTACTTAGATCAAGCAGAAGCAATCATTGCGAATGGGAGTTACCTTTCAATCTATGGAAATACGAATGGAGAAAGAAATAAATTTCTTCAGCTAGTCAATAATTCATTAAAGATAAAAGAAAGTGCTCGTGGCTATTTCTATCTTGGAATTGCTGGTCATATGACCTTAAAGTCAGCTGGATACGAAGAAGCCGTTCAGAACTATAAAAAGGCTATTGAGTTAAACCCTGAATATCTTGAAGCTTTTATTGCCTTGGGTTCTGTAAATTTAAATCGAAAGAATTATCAAGAGTGTGTGAATAGTTTTGAGCAGGCACTAAAGCTTGAACCAAAACATAAACAAGCAACCAAACTGATAATACGTTGCAGAGATTTCATGTTTAGCGTACCTTCATTAAAAACATGGGCGACTAGGAAAAATTTTCAACACAAGACAACACAACTCTCCTTTAGTGAAGTTCGATTAGCGAAAAATTATTCAGGCCAAATGACTGATTCTAAACACATCCCTGAAGAGTTTGACGGATTAAATCTAGATAAAAGTCTAGAGAAAATTATTAATGAAACCTTTCTGACAATCTTGAGAACCATTAAATTATAAACATCATAAAAGCCAAGGTAATATCACCTCCTTTATAGGCAGAGGAAGTCATCTCTCTGAGGGGGGGGGGCAATTAGTCCAGACCAGTTGCAAATAAAGGCGTTTGGTAATTCCCCACCGCTTTTCCTTCGGGTAAAACTTCTTTTCCTTCGGGAATAGTATCGGGGACTTTAACAACGCTAGTTATATCAATGGATTTACTCTGTTTTCCTCCCGTAGACTTGAGACTATTTAGGTGTTGCAATTGTGCTGGAGCTAAAGCGTAATGCCCGCGTTTAGGACGTACTAAAACTCTTCTATTCACTAATAAGCCAAGAGTGTTGTCTACAGTTTTGATTGATGACTTATTGAGTGTGTAAGCCTGTTTGCAAATATCTAAGCGTTTTAAACTTTTAGTCCCCAGTCGGTAGGCGTCAAACAAAATTTGGATAAGGCCTTCTTCACAGCTTCCAACAATTATTCCTCCAGTAAGTAATTTCATTTTTCCTTCTTCAAGGTTAAACCTGACTGTGCGCTGAGGATCAACATGTGCCGCTCTATCTTTTTTAAAATACGCTTGAACGCCTACTCTCCGCCCTTCTTCATCTTTGGCCTGAGTTAAATGAATCACCATAGAAGGTTCCTCTACCCAACTTTTGGCTCCTGAATTGGAACCTTTTTCTGTGCCGTCATGGCTAATAAAACCAATATGACATTTATTCGGTTGAGCAATAATTTCTCTCATATAAGAAAGAAGAACTCTCACAGAATCGTTATCTATGTAAGACCAGCCACCCCTTGAAGCAACACTTTTTGCACTATCAATCCAAACAGCATCAATTCCTTTGAACTCAATAAATTGCTCTAGTCTTATAACTCCATTTATGTTTGCAGCCCACGCTTCCTGACCTTGTTCAGCGTCATAAGCCCATAGATGAATCTTCTTATTTTCGCCGTAAAAGATTGGATCATCATCAGCGATACCAAGATCATCCATTGCTTTTTTAAAGGTGTTTGCTCCTCCATCGGTAGCAATAAATAAGCTATTCCCACACTTACAAGGCTTACTCCGATCAAGGACGTTTAGACCCTTTGCAAAGTTGTAAGCAATATATAAACCCAGCGTTGTTTTACCAGTTCCAAACGATCCATAAAGGAGAGAGACGTCTCCCTCCAGTAACCAACCATCCATCAAATAAGAAAGTGGTTTTACTTTTTGAAGATCGACTGAATCTTCAATAATTGGATTCTTTAAAAGTTTTCCATGACTCAGACTTTTAAATAATGCGCTGTTTATTTGATCTGGATTGAGCTTGAACTCACTTTTAAAATCTGCCCTAAGAGTCATCTCTTCATCAAGATCGCGGGCTCGGATTGCATCAAGTAGTTCTTGAATTAACCCTGTAAAAGTTGATTCATTATGTTCAGGAGACATGAGCTGACCTCCTGTATTTATGACTTGGGGGTTTCCGTTTGCGTGTCTTCCGACTGCGCCGAGTTAATGGTGTATGAGGTTTGAAGGTGTTGCAACTTTCACTCTTGGCAACCAACGCCCACTGACCATCAACTACATCCGTAATCTTTAATGGGCCATGTCTCCTCTCTGCGCTGAAGGTGTTTCCGTTCATGCACAGAATCAATCCTTCTGGAGTTTCACCACACCAGAGGTCACGATTCCTACCGCAAATAGGGCATGGATTTAATCGTTTAACTGGAGAACTACTTCGACAATATTTTGTCTCTTTTGGTGCATCTTGTTGATTAGCCAGCTTTAAAACAAAGTTCCAAGTGGCATCGCTTGGTGGCTTGATAGCTTTGGGGCCGAATCCTCTAGGCCAGAAATAATTGCCACCACCAGGATGTTTTCCAATAATGACCACTTGCCTTTTACGAGTGAGAAAAACTTCAAGGGCTTCGCCTTCAGCAGTTTTGACCTTTGATTGAAATTCGCCGTATGGAAGTTGCTTTAGTTGCTCAGCCGTTGGAATGGACAATGCCTTCATACGCCAAGGGTTGTCATCTCGGTGGATTTCACAACCGCTTCCCATCCAATTTATGCTCTCTTGATTCCATGCGTATTCGAAAGCAGATTGACCATCAAAATCCAGGCATAAAAGATTGAGACCTGACTTCACTCCTATGCCTGTTACGTCCTTCGAAGCTAAGCACTCTTTTATGGTGAAACTTTTATTAGGCCAATCCGTCAAATAAGTACCATCTGAATCAATAGGTCTTTTGCCTCTGACTGCTAAATATTCAAAATTGAACTTTGTCCCAATTAAGTGCAAAAGGTACGCTTGCTCACAAATCGCATTGTGATTTGCAGCATTTTGCCAAATTGTTGAGGGTTCCACTTCATCAAACCCCCAACGCTTTGAACCATTTTTGTGATAGATCGGCAACCGTTGTTGCTGTAAAAATCGGCTTTTCTTTGGTCATTTGTCACTCTCCCATCCGTTGATAAAACTCAAATTCAGCGACTGCCTCAAGAGGAGCATTAGTAATTTTTTGAGCCTTGTCTCTTTGCCAGTTGCGAACCTTTTCAAGATCCCATCCAATCGGCGAATGCTTTTTACCGCTGATATAGACCCAATGCTCACCTGCAATTAATTCATTTGATCTCTTTAATTGCATAAGATTTGTTCTGCCAATGCGCAAAACAGCGACGACTTCTTCCGTAGAAGCCCATACAGATTTAGTTTTCATTTATCTTCTAAGCCTTACAGTTACGCATATTGAACTCACCTGTTGCAGGATCTTTCCAACCAGCTTGACGAGTTTTATCTGAATAAGGCTTTCCACCTTTACTTAAGTAATCGCAATATTTACCGGACTCTTTCAGGTAGTGCTCATGAGGCATCCCGGTATATCCGTTCTCTTGTAAGAGAACAACAACTTCAGGCCAGAAAGAGGAATAAATTTCAGCAACTCTTTCCAGCGGATTAATCGTTTTAGGGTTCCAGTTCAATTCCTGTAAATAGCTGAACCACATCAACTTGCAACGAGTGAACTCGTATTGGTTTCCACCAGAATCCATCCATTCGCCGTTGATTTTTACTTTTGGCTTGTCCTTGTAATTGTTAGGTCTGATTTTTGACATGGTTGAACCTCTATTTTGTGAGGCTCGTCTTTAAACCTGTCCCCGCATAACTGGCGGGCAGTACGTCCGAGTTGTTCAAATGATAAACAAAACGTTCTAGAAATTGCAAGTACGTCCAAAAAAGTCGTGCTAATGAATGCCAAAAACAACAAAAACAAAGTCATACCAAAGAAGCTTTTAGCACTCCTTTAGCACAAACGTTTTTGCTATTCCTCGAAAAATCAATCGGGGCGACAGGATTCGAACCTGCGACCTAGTGCTCCCAAAGCACCCGCGCTACCAAGCTGCGCCACGCCCCGAACAGAACCATTGTATACAAGCATGCAAGAAATGCTTTTAAGGCAAAGCTAGGAAGTATGTATTCAAAGCACTATATTCATTTATACAATTTTTACACTTACGAAAGACTGACTAAATGAAAAAAATTTTTCAATGGAAGGACCTCAATTGGAGAGAAATGAATGAAGAACAGAAACTCAATTTCAAAAGAGCATTACTA
>QCOP01000025.1 GCA_003212885.1 Prochlorococcus sp. AG-432-D11
AATTTCACCATCAACTATTGAGCATTGTTCGGCAAGTCCTTGCGCTGGGCTCTCATTCGGCCCTCTAGCAATTTTATTGGATATTCTTAATTGAAGGGGCTTTAATTGAAGTGCTGTGATAGTGGAGGTGTCGTTCCCATTCTTTCCTGCATGAGCTGTTCCTAATAGCCTTCCCCAAACCATTACATCCCCCCCTGATGAAATTTTAGCTCCAGGGTTTACATCCCCAAGGATTAAAATATTTTCTTCTTTTTCAAGTATTTCCCCTGATCGCAGTGTCCCCTGATAAAAGAAAGTTTGTAAGATCTCCGCATTAAGTTGATTATTGGTGATCGTCTCTTCAATACTGTTATCATCTTGGTATAGGTATGATCTAAAGCCTAGAGCGGATGCACTAATAATGGTATTAATAGTTTGAGCTTTAATTAGTGTGATAGAGGTTTTATTCTTTAAGCAAAGTTGATTAAGATAACGGAGATCTGAGCAATTCAAAGACCATTTTTGGCAATTAATTTCAATTGTTTTTCCTGAATAATTCTTTATTTTTCTTGAGAAGAGGCTACGCCAATTAATATTCAAAGATGAGGGAAAGGAAAATACACTATCATTCATGATTCTAAATTTACTTGTCTATATAATATCTATAGAAATACCCATTTTTAATTATTATATTTTAACTTTGTAATGACGCTTTTCAACTCTTTTTCTATTTCTTTGGGATAAATCAACCAGGATATTTCTGATGGAATAGCTAAACCTCTTACTAGTAGTGACTCACTTTCCAGAGATTTGAGGTTTTCTCCATCCCACAATCTTAGTCCACTTTTATATGGGTGGTATGCAGTAAATGTATTCTTCTTTAGGCCACAAGATAAATGAGGCTCTTTCCCCTTGCTCTCGCATAACTTCATAGCCATAGCAAGCATTTCGAGCTGTTGATTATTATTTAGACCTTCTAGATTTAATGCTTTTAAAAGATGTCTATTTATAATGCTTTTGCAAAGACTCTTTAAAGAGCTTGGAGCTTCCTCCTGCCACCTAAGCAAATGATAAGTTGTTCTAATGTCATCATTCGAAAGAAAGTCTTCTTGGTTTAAGCTTTTAAAATCCCAAAGCCATTTTGAGAAATGAGCGTCTGCCCAAACGTGATTCTTGCCAAGGTTTTTTGCTGTAGAAACTATTTGCTCTAATAACCAATTGCAAACCTCATTTATCCGATGATTATAGACACTTCTGTACATTAAATTCCGGACAACTAGATAATGTTCAACAGCAAGTAAACCTTTTGGATGAATAGCTAAGTCCCCATCAGGAGCAATGGTTAATGCATTTAGAATCCTATCAAGATCTAGATGGCTATAATTTGCTCCAGTGCTATATCCATCTCTCACTAAATAATCTAATCTATCACAATCTAATTGACTGCTAATCAACTTTTTTATTATTAGTGGTATGTCGCTTGTCTTTCCTTCTATTAGAGAAGCTATTTTATTGGCAAGGGTTTTGTCATAACTATCTAATATGCTTCTGATTTCTTTATTCTCTCGAATTAACTTAGCGCTCCAGAATTCATGATTTAGGCCAAACATTTCTTCACTTGTATGGCTTAATGGACCATGCCCAATATCATGTAGAAGCGAAGCTCCATACAAAACGGCTTTATATTCTAGAAGGTGTTTTCTTTGTTTTGCTAAGTAAGCCAAGGCTCTTTTTGAAATATAAAAAACACCTATAGAATGTGTAAATCTACTAGATTCAGCTCCATGAAAAGTTAAAGATGCAGGCCCTAATTGTTTAATTCTTCTAAGCCTCTGAAAAACAGAACTATCAATTAGTTCTGTTATCATTTTTTCCTCAGGTATTTTTGTGTTTAAAGTTATTCCTTTGTGAAGTGGATCAAAATAAGTTCTACAGCTCATTATTAAGTATTAGTCGTCTTTTGTTTTAATTATTGGTTCGTTTATGGGATTTTGTTGCTCTACTTGTGCTTCTTCAGATACATGTATTGATGATAATTCTTTATTCTGTAGATCTAAGATAGCTTCCATGAAAAGTTCAGAATCTTGGAGCCAACGGTCTTCGTTATCGCCAGGAATTTCTGGTTCAGGTAGATCAAGGTATCTATCAGGTTCCAGTCCAGTGTTTTGAATATTTCTGCCTGAAGGAGTTAAATAGCTTGCAACTGTAACTGAAAGACCACTACCGTCGCTGAGATTAGTGAGAGTTTGAATTAAACCTTTCCCAAATGTTCTATCACCAAGCAATTGAGAACGTCCATTGTCTTGAAGTGCTCCAGCAAGAATTTCACTAGCACTTGCTGTCCCTTTGTTCACTAAGGTGACAAGAGGCCCGTCAAAGAATGTTTCCTTATTTGAAGGGATTGGATCTGTAATTCCTTCACGGTTTTTTGTTTCAACTATTGGACTTTCACTAAGGAAAGCATTGGCAACAGCAAGGCCAGAACTGACAAGTCCTCCTGAATTATTTCTTAAATCTAATATGATACCTTCAACTTCTTTTTCTGAAAGCTCTTCCAAAGCTTCTTCAACTTGACGTGGGACTACTTCGCTGAATTGAGTGATTCGTAAGTAACCAAGAGTATGATTGTCTGTTCTAATTCTTTTTGTTCTCACAGGACGTAAGTCAACGCTTCTTCGTTCGAGCGCAACTTCTTCTGTTGTAGTTTCTCCTGGAGCCTGAATTTCAATAATTACTTTAGAACCATTTTCTCCTCTTAGCATGGATGCAGTGGCTTCAAGTCCTATTTTTTTAGGTGAATCTCCATTAACTCTAATCAAAACAGATCCTGACGATATGTTTGCATCTTCAGCAGGTGATCCATTAATACATGAAATGACCACAATTTCCCCATCTTCTTTGCGGGCGCCCAATTGAAGTCCTACTCCATTGATTTCGCTGCCAAGGTTGCTTGCTTTCATAGCTTGATAAGCATCTGGCTTAAGTAATTTGGTATATGGGTCGGCTAATGGAAGGAGCATGCCTTCTATTGCGTCGTATGCATCTTCAGATGAGAGAATAGTCTTTTGTATGGCTTGTTGCCTAAGCTTTTTCCATTGAATTTCATCAAATTTATCAGGTTCAAAATATGCTTCGTTAACAATATTCCAACTTTCTAAGACAAGTTCTTGCCCATCGCTAAGTGCATTAAGTGGCTCTAATCCAACCAGAAATACAAGGTATAGACTCAAAAAGGATGAAATAATCACCCTCAAAACGTTTTGCCAAGTTTTTACAGTTGTATGCATTGGATTGATCAAAGGCACGCACCGGTAGGCACATTGTTTAGAATCTTGTTACTAATTATTCAAGCTCTTTAGATAAATGGCGAACTCGTCACCCGTCTACGACTGGTTCCAAGAACGTCTTGAAATTCAAGACATAGCCGATGACGTCACTTCAAAATACGTTCCTCCGCACGTAAACATCTTTTATTGTCTTGGAGGCATCACACTTGTCTGCTTTTTGATTCAATTTGCAACTGGCTTTGCAATGACCTTTTATTACAAGCCAACGGTAGTGGAAGCCTATAGCTCCGTCAGCTATTTGATGACAGATGTGAGTTTTGGCTGGTTAATTAGATCAGTTCATCGTTGGAGTGCTTCGATGATGGTTCTTATGCTGATTTTGCATGTTTTTAGAGTGTATTTAACAGGAGGCTTTAAAAGGCCAAGAGAGCTGACTTGGGTTACTGGAGTGGTAATGGCTGTAATTACAGTTGCATTTGGTGTTACCGGTTATTCTTTGCCATGGGACCAGGTTGGTTATTGGGCTGTAAAAATTGTTTCTGGAGTTCCTGCAGCTATTCCCGTAATAGGGGATTTTATGGTTGAACTACTTCGAGGCGGAGAAAGTGTAGGTCAAACAACACTTACTCGCTTTTATAGTCTTCATACTTTTGTTTTGCCTTGGACACTTGCTGTGTTTATGCTTATGCATTTTCTGATGATTAGGAAGCAGGGCATTTCAGGACCGTTATAAAATCTTTGTACTTATTTTTTGTCCTCCTTATTTATAAATCTCTTCCACTTTTATCTATCAATGACTACATTAAAGAAACCTGATTTAACCGATCCAAAACTGAGAGCTAAGTTGGCTAAGGGGATGGGCCATAATTATTATGGAGAACCTGCTTGGCCAAATGATCTTTTATATATTTTCCCTGTAGTAATTCTTGGCACCATTGCTTGTGTTGTTGGCTTGGCAGTTTTAGATCCTGCAATGCTTGGGGATAAGGCAAACCCTTTTGCGACTCCTTTAGAAATTCTTCCTGAGTGGTACCTTTACCCAGTTTTCCAAATTTTGAGAGTTGTGCCTAATAAACTGCTTGGCATTGCCCTTCAAACCCTTATTCCACTTGGTCTGATAATTCTTCCTTTTATCGAAAACGTAAATAAATTTTCAAACCCCTTTAGAAGACCTGTAGCAATGTCTGTTTTTCTTTTTGGTACTGTCTTGACTCTTTATTTGGGTATAGGAGCTTGTTTGCCAATTGACAAGTCATTAACTCTAGGACTTTTCTGAGTATGATTTTTTGCACCCTTTAAGATCTTCTTGATATTTTTTGTCAATCTTTTAAGTTAGTCAAGATTTAGCATTGATACGTCCTCTGGGCATACTTTTAAAAAATGATGCATAAGGAGAAATCCAACAATTGTCCATGTTTGATATGTTCTTGATTGTTGCCCAACCCAAGTTCCAGTAGGACCATCAAAATATTCAGCCCATTTTTGTTTTGGTAGTTGGTTGAGTTGGCTCCAATAGCATTCTTCTATAAGAGTTCTCATTTGACCCATTAAGAGCACATCAGCTTTTGGATACCTTTGTTCGTGGAGCAGTATTGAGGCTCCAAAAAACCAAAGAATGCTTGGCCAATGGCCACCATTGTGATAACTCCAGGGCCAGTTTTTAGGATCTGATCCGGTTTTGTTCTGCCATTCTTCTACTTCCATTGGAGGATGACAAATCCTCATAGGCATTTGTGCCATTAAATGTTCTCGATTATGAAGAACTAGACGAAATAGAGCTCGTTGTTGAGGAGCAGTAAGCACGCCAAACATACAAGCTAAAGAATTACCAAGACTATAAAACCGGAAGTCTGGTCTACCTGTTCTTATATTTCCAATTAAGTATCCGCCTCTGTTTTCCAACCAGTCTTGAAGCCATGATGGAACTACTTGAGGTTGAACATTAAATTCATTTTGATGCTGATCTTCTCCATATTGTTCTGTAGGCCTTCTGCGAAGGACCTGCATAGTCTTACTAGTTACCCAATAGTGTTTCAGCAGAAATTGTCTTAAATCGTGTACCCATTGTCTTGTGAGTAGAAGCCTCTGATCTAGAAGTCTGCTTACTTGATGCTTACTACTAAGATTCATTAATTCACTGCAACTGCTTAGGCATGCATAAAGGAGAACTTCTACCTCTAAAGGGGCTCCCCAAACATCCATTGGTCTATCAATCATGAATGAGCAATCTGGTACAAACAAAATTGGTGTCCCTTCAAATGTTGGATGCAAAACAAGATCAAGAAGTAATTGAACGCCTCTTTGTACTTGTTGGCTTATTCCAAAATTGACGTCTTTGCTTTTTTTGACGTATAGCCAGCAAAGAATTGGCCACCAAAGACTTGCATCTGCAGAGGTAATTCTTCCTATAGATCTTTGTCCGTAATCAGCTATTAATTCTCCTTTTTCTTCTACAAAACTGGTAGGGAAAACTCCTCGGGTTTGATAGGTTGTACTTTGCAGATCAAGACAGACTGTTAAGAATTTTTTGACAATTTCATATCTTTTTTGAGTCAGAAGGTAAATCATCACTGGCACATTATCTCTCAAGAAGATTTCCCCATAGTTCAAAGCCTCATTGCTCGCAGGGTGTTCTAGTGCTGCAACGCTTCCAGCAAGGCTTCCACCTATTTCAATGAGAGATCGTTCGAAATGTTCCTTCGCTCTTTTTATAACAGCATCCTCGTTTGAGTTAGGTCTAACTCGTTTGTGCTGTTGGCTAAAGCGCTCTGCCATTTAGTGAATAGTCCTAACTTCTTAGAAATGCCCTATTTATAAGGTAATTTCTCATTACAATTAATCAAGTCTCGGGTGTGAAGAAAAATACTTGTTGCGAAGACCTGGGTTCATAGTCTAAAATAAAGGACTGGATGTGAATCGGTTTTATCGAAGCACAGCCTGCATTTCAATTATGTGGGCACCTACATCTTCTTGGGGAGTTTCTCCATTCTGTTGTAGGTTTCTAGAGCGGTCTTTTGATCGTTAAATCCTTAATTTGCTTCTGCTTTTAAGGAGATGAACCTGGACAACTTAAAAGTTTAGGAACTGACGCTTTTGTCGCGTTCAAGGCATTTGCTTTGGATGAAATGCGACAGAGGTGTGAGGTCCCGTCAAAAGAAATATATTGCATATGAACTGTTGTGATAAATGAGGAATGATCTTTAAGGTCATATCTCATTGAAATTTCAGGGAAAGGCAATAAACCGGATCTGAGATCCTGGAAAGTCACGAGGGAATATTTCCAAAGTGCACTCTTATGAACCCTTTAACAAAAAGGTGGCTTAATCAACTCTTTAGTGCGCCAGCTCTAAAATTAAGTGGATTTTGCAAGTCGGACTGAGTAACAACTATTAGTTTTACGACAGGGTCTGATCTACAACGGAGAGTTTGATCCTGGCTCAGGATGAACGCTGGCGGCGTGCTTAACACATGCAAGTCGAACGAACCTTCGGGTTAGTGGCGGACGGGTGAGTAACGCGTGGGAATCTGCCCTCAGGAGGGGGATAACGGTTGGAAACGACCGCTAATACCCCATATGCCGAGAGGTGAAATGAATTTCGCCTGAGGATGAGCCCGCGTCTGATTAGCTTGTTGGTGAGGTAATGGCTCACCAAGGCTTCGATCAGTAGCTGGTCTGAGAGGATGATCAGCCACACTGGGACTGAGACACGGCCCAGACTCCTACGGGAGGCAGCAGTGGGGAATTTTCCGCAATGGGCGCAAGCCTGACGGAGCAACGCCGCGTGAGGGACGAAGGCCTCTGGGCTGTAAACCTCTTTTCTCAAGGAAGAAGATATGACGGTACTTGAGGAATAAGCCACGGCTAATTCCGTGCCAGCAGCCGCGGTAATACGGGAGTGGCAAGCGTTATCCGGAATTATTGGGCGTAAAGCGTCCGCAGGCGGCCCTTCAAGTCTGCTGTTAAAGCGTGGAGCTTAACTCCATTAATGCAGTGGAAACTGTTGGGCTTGAGTATGGTAGGGGCAGAGGGAATTCCCGGTGTAGCGGTGAAATGCGTAGATATCGGGAAGAACACCAGTGGCGAAGGCGCTCTGCTGGGCCATAACTGACGCTCATGGACGAAAGCCAGGGGAGCGAAAGGGATTAGATACCCCTGTAGTCCTGGCCGTAAACGATGAACACTAGGTGTCGGGGGAATCGACCCCTTCGGTGTCGTAGCTAACGCGTTAAGTGTTCCGCCTGGGGAGTACGCACGCAAGTGTGAAACTCAAAGGAATTGACGGGGGCCCGCACAAGCGGTGGAGTATGTGGTTTAATTCGATGCAACGCGAAGAACCTTACCAGGGTTTGACATCCTGCGAACCTCTAAGAAATTAGAGGGTGCCTTCGGGAATGCAGTGACAGGTGGTGCATGGCTGTCGTCAGCTCGTGTCGTGAGATGTTGGGTTAAGTCCCGCAACGAGCGCAACCCACGTTTTTAGTTGCCAGCATTTAGTTGGGCACTCTAGAAAGACCGCCGGTGATAAACCGGAGGAAGGTGTGGATGACGTCAAGTCATCATGCCCCTTACATCCTGGGCTACACACGTACTACAATGCTACGGACAAAGGGCAGCAAGCTCGCGAGAGCAAGCAAATCCCATAAACCGTGGCTCAGTTCAGATCGTAGGCTGCAACTCGCCTACGTGAAGTAGGAATCGCTAGTAATCGCAGGTCAGCATACTGCGGTGAATACGTTCCCGGGCCTTGTACACACCGCCCGTCACACCATGGAAGTTGGCCACGCCCGAAGTCGTTACTCCAACCCTTGTGGAGGAGGACGCCGAAGGTGGGGCTGATGACTGGGGTGAAGTCGTAACAAGGTAGCCGTACCGGAAGGTGCGGCTGGATCACCTCCTAACAGGGAGACAAAACTGATTGTGATGTCTGATTAAAATATTTAGACCACGATCCTGTCACCTTAGGTCGATCGGTATCTCAGCTTGAAGTCTAAAAATATGAGAAATCATTATTTGAGGATTTCATTTTCAGTTCCTAAACTTGTCTAGGTCACACCCAACATTCATTCTTCTGGGCTATTAGCTCAGGTGGTTAGAGCGCACCCCTGATAAGGGTGAGGTCCCTGGTTCAAGTCCAGGATGGCCCATTCGTTGTTGGGGGTATAGCTCAGTTGGTAGAGCGCCTGCTTTGCAAGCAGGATGTCAGCGGTTCGAGTCCGCTTACCTCCACTGATCAACTACCTAATAACTCATTAAAAACAATGGAGATTGTTTGTGTTGGATAAGACTTAGATGTTGTTCATCTGAATGACCCTAGCTTCATGTCATTCCTTGCTATTCACTAAGTGAGGCTGATAAGACGCTGGGCTCACTGAATTTTCTTTTAGAGTTCAGTTTAGTTCAGTAGAACCTTGACAACTGCATAGGAAAGTCTGGAAAAGATAAAGCATCTCATGGATGCATTTATTCTTGGCTGTTTATTTAATAGTTTAAGTTTAGATGTTTGATTCTTGAGCTAGAGCAAAGACATTTGGAATTAAAAGATTGATTATCTTCTGATATTTCCTTCTAATTAATTTCAACTAGTCTGTATTAATAGAATAGAATAATGGTCAAGCTACAAAGGGCTCACGGCGGATACCTTGGCACACAGAGGCGATGAAGGACGTGGTTACCTGCGATAAGTCTCGGGGAGCTGGAAACACGCTTTGATCCGGGAATTTCCGAATGGGGCAACCCTTAGAACGATCAGCTGAATTCATAGGCTGGAGCGAGCCAACCCAGCGAACTGAAACATCTTAGTAGCTGGAGGAAAGGAAAGTAAAAACGACTCCCTAAGTAGCGGCGAGCGAACGGGGAAGAGCCCAAACCGGTAGTTTCGACTGCCGGGGTTGTGGGACAGCAATGTGGACCATTGAACCTAGAAGAAGCGTTTGAATGGCGCGCCATAGAGGGTGAAAGCCCCGTAATCGAAAGGAGATTTGGCCTAGCTGTATCCCGAGTAGCACGGAGCACGTGGAATTCCGTGTGAATCTGCGAGGACCACCTCGTAAGGCTAAGTACTACTGTGTGACCGATAGTGAAACAGTACCGCGAGGGAAAGGTGAAAAGAACCCCGGGAGGGGAGTGAAATAGAACATGAAACCGTGAGCCTACAAGCAATGGGAGCCCGACTTATCGGGTGACCGTGTGCCTGTTGAAGAATGAGCCGGCGACTTATAGGCACTGGCGGGTTAAGCCGAGAATGGTGGAGCCATAGCGAAAGCGAGTCTTAATAGGGCGTTTGTCAGTGTTTATAGACCCGAACCCTGGTGATCTAACCATGGCCAGGATGAAGCTTGGGTGAAACCAAGTGGAGGTCCGAACCGACTGAAGTTGAAAATTCAGCGGATGAGCTGTGGTTAGGGGTGAAATGCCAATCGAACCAGGAGCTAGCTGGTTCTCCCCGAAATACGTTTAGGCGTAGCGTCTAGTGCTCCAGCAGGGGGGTAAAGCCACCATTTCGGTGCGGGCTGCGAGAGCGGTACCAAATCGAGATGAACTCTGAATACCCTGTGTGTAGCTAGGCAGTCAGACTGTGGGGGATAAGCTCCACACTCGAAAGGGAAACAGCCCAGACCGCCAGCTAAGGTCCCTAAATTGACACTAAGTGATAAAGGAGGTGGGATTGCTTAGACAACCAGGAGGTTTGCTTAGAAGCAGCCATCCTCAAAGGAGTGCGTAATAGCTCACTGGTCGAGCGATCCTGCGCCGAAAATGAACGGGGCTAAGTGTTGTACCGAAGCTGCGGATTTGAAAGAATGGTAGGGGAGCGTTCTATGCGGGGTGAAGCGTTAGCGTAAGCGGGCGTGGACTGCATTGAAGTGAGAATGTCGGCTTGAGTAGCGAAAACATGGGTGAGAATCCCATGCCCCGAAACCCTAAGGGTTCCTCCGGCAGGCTCGTCCGCGGAGGGTTAGTCTGGACCTAAGGCGAGGCCGAAAGGCGTAGTCGATGGATAACAGGTCAACATTCCTGTACCGGTTATGTTTTGGGAAGGGGGACGGAGAAGGCTAACCAATCCAGATGTTGGTTACTGGTTCAAGCGTTCGAGGCTTTGAGGAACGGTGAAAACGTTCTGAGCTAAGGCGTGAGTACGAGCTGCTACGGCAGCGAAGTTGGTGACGTCATGCTTCCAAGAAAAGCCCTATACCCGTTAAGACATAACTGCCTGTACCCGAAACCGACACAGGTGGGGTGGTAGAGAATACCGAGGGGCGCGAGATAACTCTCTCTAAGGAACTCGGCAAAATGGCCCCGTAACTTCGGGAGAAGGGGTGCCAGCGAGAGCTGGCCGCAGTGAAGAGGCCCAAGCGACTGTTTACCAAAAACACAGGTCTCCGCTAAGTCGCAAGACGATGTATGGGGGCTGACGCCTGCCCAGTGCCGGAAGGTTAAGGAAGCCGGTCAGCGTAAGCGAAGCTGGCGACTGAAGCCCCGGTGAACGGCGGCCGTAACTATAACGGTCCTAAGGTAGCGAAATTCCTTGTCGGGTAAGTTCCGACCCGCACGAAAGGCGTAACGATTTGGGCGCTGTCTCGGAGAGAGGCTCGGCGAAATAGAATTGTCTGTGAAGATGCGGACTACATACACCCGGACAGAAAGACCCTATGAAGCTTTACTGCAGGTTGGTATTGTGCTCGGGCTCTGAATGCGCAGGATAGGTGGGAGACTTTGATTTAGTGCTTGCGGGTGCTAATGAGTCAATGGTGAGATACCACTCTTTCAGAGCTAGAGTTCTAACGTTTACCCGTTATCCGGGAAGCGGACAGTATCTGCTGGGCAGTTTGACTGGGGCGGTCGCCTCCTAAAAGGTAACGGAGGCGCACAAAGGTTCCCTCAGGCTGGTTGGAAATCAGTCGTTGAGTGCAAAAGCAGAAGGGAGCTTGACTGTGAGACCTACAAGTCGAACAGGGACGAAAGTCGGTTTTAGTGATCCGACGGTTCTGAGTGGAAGGGCCGTCGCTCAACGGATAAAAGTTACTCTAGGGATAACAGGCTGATCTCCCCCAAGAGTTCACATCGACGGGGAGGTTTGGCACCTCGATGTCGGCTCATCGCAACCTGGGGCTGAAGTCGGTCCCAAGGGTTGGGCTGTTCGCCCATTAAAGCGGTACGCGAGCTGGGTTCAGAACGTCGTGAGACAGTTCGGTCCATATCCGGTGTATGCGCAGGAATATTGAGAGGATTTCTCCCTAGTACGAGAGGACCGGGAGGAACGCACCTCTGGTGTGCCAGTTATCGTGCCAACGGTAAACGCTGGGTAGCCATGTGCGGAGTGGATAACCGCTGAAAGCATCTAAGTGGGAAGCCCACCTCAAGATGAGTATTCCCATGGCATAAGCCAGTAAGGTCACGGGAAGAACACCCGTTGATAGGCTCTACGTGGAAGCTTGGTAACAAGTGCAGCGGAGGAGTACTAATAGACCGAGGGCTTGACCTTCATACTTTTTGGCTTTATTTTTTTCGATTTATAATAAAATCCTATGCAGTTCTCAAGGTTCTCCTTGAGAGTTTTTTTCCTGGTGTTCATGGCGATGTGGAACCACTCCGATCCATCTCGAACTCGGCTGTGAAACGCGTCAGCGGCGACGATATTTGGGGGGCAGCCCCCTGAGAAAATAGCTCAATGCCAGGTAAAACACTCTAAAAATTTTTTTTTAAAGCCACCTATTGGGTGGTTTTTTAGTATTTATATTCTTATTTTTGACATTTTGGACACCAATGTGTACCTCTTCCAGCAACTTTTGATCGAATTATAATTGA
>QCOP01000026.1 GCA_003212885.1 Prochlorococcus sp. AG-432-D11
CATCCAAAAAGCATTTCGGATGATCCAACTAGAGTAATAAGAGGCGCAAGATATGCGGCAAGATTGGGATTTAAATTATCATCGATGTCACTAGATCAAATTAAATCTACTATCAAAAAATGGCCATGGAAAAGTATTTATACAGACAATAAATATCCTCCGGCATTGTCTTCTAGACTGCGAATGGAATTAGAATTACTCTTAAATGAATCAGAATGGATCAATTCACTTAATAATCTAAAAAACTGGGAAAGCTTTCTATTACTTGACAAATCAATGCAACACGATCGGACCTTTGAAAATAGGCTTCTTTCTGCTAAAAAGCTTGGAGTCAATATGCTAACAGTCTTAATTTCTGGCTCAAAAAATGGGCCTTATATAGCAAAACGATTAAAAATATCTGATAATCAGATAAATCTTTTAATTGAGGCTAAAGAAATCAAAAAGTTCTTAGAAAATATAGATCTAAATCTTAATCATATGCATTGGTCCACATCTAAATGGTGTAGAGAAATAGAAAGAAATAACTGGAAAGTTGATGCTATTGCTATAGCAATTAGTCAAGACATTGTATTTTCAAAAATACTTTTAAGTTGGTTTTATAACTGGAGGTTTGTTAAGTCCAGGGTTTCACCTGAAGAATTAATGGCCAATGGATGGGAACAAGGAAATAAGTTAGGGCAAGAATTAAAACGGCTACGGGATATCGAATTAGATAAATTAAATGGAGCTTGAAGTTGTAATTGATCCAATTTTCATCCATGGGCCTTGATCAATTAAGACCGATGTATCATTTGGACTACATCCTATTAAAAGAGGACCACACGTTTGTGGATCAATCAATAACTCTTTCACAAGTAAATCCTCTTTAAATGTCTTCTCTCTATCGGAAAAAATCAAATTTACCAAAGGAGATTTTCCATTTTGAGGGAGGAGCAATGATAAAAACCTACGATTCGCCTTTGCAAGACTACTTTCACAACCTTGGAGAAAAAGACTTTTTGCTCCTGGATAAAAGGGCAATCCTCTTACATCAATATTGACTCTTAAAGGCTTTAGAAAATGTTTTGCTCTAAAAGCATTGGTACTATTAATCATCTCACCCAAGTGTCCTAGCAAGCCAAAGCCTGTAATATCGGTTGATGCATGAACAATTCGGCTTGATTTTGATCCTAAAGATTGCTTATTTAAATTATGAAGAAGAATATGTTGACTTTTGGAAATTTGATCTAAAACATTGTCTAAATCATTAGCTAATGTAATTCCTCTCATATTTCCAGCAAAAATTACACCTGTACCTAAGGGTCGACTAATTAGCAGATCATCTCCCTCTTGTAACCCAGATTTCGACCAAATATTCTTCTTATCATTAGGTTTCCCATTAACCACTATAGAAATATCAATCCCTAAAGAAGGTGATTCAGAAAATTCATTCCTTGATTCATAAGTATGGCCTCCAATCAATTTTGCGCTTTGTTGTTCAAACACTGATTTCATTCCATTTAAGCAATTAATAAGTAACTCTTCTTGCAGAGATGGCCTTATTCTTGGAAGAATTACTAATGCCTGAGCTGAAATAACGCAACATCCTCTGGCCCATATATCAGAACATGCATGTAAGGCTGTTAATCTTCCGTTCAGCCAAGGGTCACTTATTAAAGCAGGAAAACCATCAATACTTTGGATAAGCATCTCATTACTCTCATTACCATCAATCAAGGCTGCATCTTCTGGATAATGAGCTAATTCAAAAAAATTAGCCTTTTCAAGAGCATTCTTTAAAGTTAAAGATGAAATCTTTGCAGCACATCCTCTGCACTGAAATTCAGACTTGGAGATATCAACCTTCATAGACTTAAGATTACGAAATTTTTCCATAAATGCTTGATCAATATTATTCTTAAAATGCCAAAATAAGGAGTTAGGGCCTATTGAAAAGGGCCCCCACAATAACCATGCTTTGGGTGAATTATCTAAAGTAGGAATACCAACAAGTTCTAAAGAGAACCTCTGATATTTATAATCCCGTGCTCTTAATCCCTCTAAATTTCTTTCAAGATTTAAAGCAAGAGGATTGGCAGATCTGACAGGCCAAACTCCTGAAGGGGGTTTATAATTTCCTTCAATAACAGCACAATCACCTACAGCAAAAACATTCTTAAATCCCTTAGCCTGAAATGTTTTATCTGTCAAAATTCTACCTTTTTTTGTAACACAAAAGCCTGCTTTTATTAGCCATTTTGGAATTTGTATGCCAGTACATAAAAGTGCAGGTCCTGAAATTAAATCATTAGAAAATGTTAATTTTATTCTTGATTGAACAAGAGCCTGTTTATAGAAATTTTTTAATTTATTAGGATGAGCTTTCAGGAAAATTATTCTTGATGGCCATCTTTTGCGTAAAGCAAGTGCAATCTCAATTGCAGCAAGTCCAGAGCCAATAATATAAAACGGTTTAGAGAATTGATTAGGGTCAGATTCTTGAGATTTGATCCAAGAAAAACATTTATTAAAAGGCTTAATTGAAACATAGTTAACTCCCTTTAATAAATCTTCTAATCGATAATCAATGCAAGTTCCAGAACCAATGTTAAGACTTAAATGAGTATAATTTATACTTGAACGATCGAGTAAAGATACATGATTATTTTTAAGGTCTAAATTTGTTATTTCTCCTTTAACAAAAGTAACCCCTGCACTATCAGCAAGTTGTCTAAGATTTATAAAAGTCTCATTAAACTGATATTTTCCAGATATCACACCAGGAAACATTCCTGAATAAATATTTGTGCTATCTCTAGAGACAAGAGTAATTAAACCCTTTGGTTTTCTCTTTGGATGCATTGCCCATTTGAGCAAAACGAGTGCATGGGCATGTCCACCTCCAGCTAGCAGTAAATGATTAGAGGACATTTTTCAAAAATGCAAAGCACAATTAAAGACTCTCTCAATTTGAACAAAGCCAGACTAGGCGTTATTGGAGGCAGTGGTCTTTACTCAATCGACAATTTAAAAAACATCCAGGAAATAAGTATAGAAACACCCTATGGCAAACCTTCTGACAATCTCCGTTTAGGCAGCCTAGGCGGCATGGAAGTTATTTTCCTGGCTAGGCATGGAAGGTATCACACTTTTACTCCTACAGAAATACCTTATAGAGCAAATATCTGGGCAATGCGCTCTTTAAATGTACGTTGGTTATTATCTCCATCAGCTGTTGGCTCACTTCAAGAACAAATTCGTCCGTTAGACGTAGTAATACCAAACCAGTTTATTGATAGAACTCATCAAAGACCACTAACGTTTTTTAATAATGGAGCTGTTGCTCACGTAACTATGGCAGATCCTTTTTGCCCAGTACTCTCGAGATTATTGGCAGAAGAGGGAGAAAAAGAAATGCCTCAAGGGAGGCAACTGCATAGAGGAGGCACATACCTAGCAATGGAAGGCCCCGCATTCTCAACAAGAGCAGAATCTGAACTATATAGGCAATGGGGGTGCTCAGTTATAGGAATGACAAACCATACAGAGGCTCGACTAGCAAGAGAAGCTGAAATTGCTTACACTTCATTGTCAATGGTTACTGACTATGACTGCTGGCACGAAGAGCATGGAAATGTAAGCGTAGAAATGGTTATAGGAAACTTAAAAGCAAACGCATCAATCGCATGCAAGATAGTTGAATCAGTTGCAAAAAAACTAAACAACATACGTCCTGAGAGTGATTCTCATGAGGCGTTAAAAAGCAGCCTAATGACCTCTAAAGATAGAGTTCCTAAAAAAACTAGGGAAAAAATAAATTTATTTACTTCTACATATTGGGGTAATTTTACAGAAGAATAGTCCTTAAGCTGAACCTACACCTGTGTAAGAGCCATAGAAGAATATTCCCAATACAAAAATTACTGCTATACCTCCAGCTGTTGCTACTAGCCATAAGGGGAGAGTCCCCTGCGTCCATCTTCTTTCCCATGAAACAGCTGGACGCCCATCAGGAAGCCTGTCTGGGAGCCGCCCATCAGGGCCTTTTAATTTAGACATAATTTAAAAAGAGGGTTAATTAAAGAAGTAGCTTGAAAACAAAATGCCCATAACAAAAACGAGCAATAATCCTAGATAAAGACTCGTGCGATTTAATTCGACCGAAAGCTTGTTTGGATTTTCATTGACTTGCATGATTGAAAACAGGGGATGAGTCAGCGACGTATAAATTGCATAGCGGCAATTGCACCCAAAAAGAAAACTGTTGGGATTGCCAATGCATGAACGGCAAGCCACCTAACCGTAAAAATCGGATAGGTGCGAACTTCAACCGCTTGAAGAGGAGAGGAAGAATTTGTCATTGGTTATTTCAAGCGCAGATCGAGCTGTGCTTTAGATTCAAAGCGCTCTGTTACTACAGGAGCTTTAGATTCAGAAGCCTGGAAATAGGTATCAGGTCTTGGGGTTCCAAATGCATCATAGGCAAGGCCAGTAGATACAAAAAGGAATCCTGCAACGAAAATGGCGGGGAGAGTTACCGCATGGATGATCCAGTAGCGAACACTGGTGATGATCTCAAAAAACGGGCGTTCCCCGGTAGAGCCGGCAGCCATAGCCTCAAGCGTATTATCTGCAAGATCCTATCAAGGCTGTAACTAAAGTCCGAGTTGTTTACACGGTTGGTTACAGAGCGTTGTGCATCAAGATGCTAATTCTGAGTAACCAACCCACCTCAAAACATGCCCTCTTTCCCCTAAGGCAAAGCCTTTTGAAGGATTACCCTCCGAATTTTTAATAAAAAAGATTCGAATAAAATTAGTTGGGATTAGATCACCCACAGGATCAATTTCCCAAGTGTCTCCTCCATTTTTACTAACTAAAAGCGTCCCATTTCCTCCCCCTGCCCAAATATTCCCCTTAGGATCCCAAGCCATATCAAGATAATTGTATCCATTAACGATGGGTACTATGGGCTTGCCCCAGCTTTCAAAATCATCGGAGTCTTGATTCAAACGTATCTCTGCTCCTCTAGACAACATCCATAGATCTCCATTGGGCTGATATCCAAGAGTTTGTACTCTTTTACTGCTAGCTCTTTGATGAGGTGTCCAAGAAATATCACCTGGAGCAAGAGTTACAAAAAAGTTTCCAAGGCTACTTACGCTTACGTAACTACCATCATCGCTTCTTCTTAAATCCCTCACCCCTCCAGAAGCTTCAGAAACTTTTCCTTGCCAATTTTGACCTCCATCACTAGTGGTGTATACAGCTCCAGCAGTAGTTGCCAATTCAGCTGAATTTTCTCCAAGACTTGTTATGAGATAAGGGTTACCTGGGAGTTTATTACCAAGACTTAATCGCGTCCAATTCTTTCCTCCATCAAGACTATGCATAATTAAGCTTGGTTGCCCAACCAGCCAACCTTCTTGGTCATTAAAGTCAATACTAATTAAGCGAAAGTTCTCATCGCTAGGCAACTCTAGTTTCCTTTCCAGCCAATGAGCACCGCCATCAGAAGTTTCTAGAATCAAGCGATTCGCACCAATGAGGAATCCATGATCTTCATCAACAAAAGATATATCTAATGGGGTCTGGTCGCTGGCAAGTTGGATTTCTTGCCATGGACTTGAACTTGCTAAAGGCAACCTAGTGGTTGAAACGCATCCACTGATGCCAAAGCTTAGCAAGCAAACCAAGCAAAAATTAATTAGATATTTGAATAGGTTTTTCATGAAATTAAAATGCTAGTGCAGTGAATAAAGAGAGAGAAAACAAGCAGCTGCTAAAGCCAAACCTCCAAAAATTAAAACATTCTTTTGTCCAGGTGGAAGAGTATTGAAACCGAAACCATATTGGATATTTTCTTCTAAACCATCAGTTGGTACAAATTCAGCACCAATATCTTTATAAGCATCAAACCTGGATCTGCACACAGGACAGCGAAATTTTTCTTGGTCTATGTCAAGGAAAGATGTCCCTTTAGGGATGCCATATTTCTTAAGCCCCTCTTTCGGGTCATACAAATAACCACAGCTTTGACATTCAAACCTACTAGGAGGTAATTTCTCAGTCATGCCAGTAGATCTCACTCCTAAGGAAGCGTTTGCATTGTTTCTTGAGGCGCCTTTATCTTGGCCCTCATTCTGATTCAATGCAGGTTTTAGTTCATCGTTCACCGTTTGCACTTTCACACATCTCAACTCTATCTATGAAAGTGAACTTAAGTGAGTGGCAAACTATTAATAAAGTTTTGAAAATCCCATGTTCACCCTTCAGGGCTATGACGCTTTTCTCGGCTTTCTCTTGATTTCGGCAGCCTTCCCTATTCTTGCATTAGCAGGCAACAAACTACTTTCCCCCAAAAGCAAGCCTGGAGAAAGAGAGCTGACGTATGAATCGGGCATGGAGCCCATTGGCGGTGCGTGGATTCAATTCAATATCCGTTATTACATGTTTGCTCTTGTATTTGTAATTTTTGATGTTGAGACAGTTTTTCTATATCCATGGGCAGTTGCTTTTCACAAACTTGGTTTATTAGCATTTATTGAAGCACTAATTTTTATTGCAATCTTGGTAATTGCATTAGCCTATGCTTGGCGTAAAGGTGCTCTTGAATGGAGTTAATCTTTTGACAGATCTTCTCTCATCCGAATCAATTAGAGATATTCGTTCTGCAACTTGCGGACCAATACAGGCTCCTCAAGTTACGAATGATCTAAGTGAAAACATCATTCTTACAAGTCTTGATGACCTTCATAACTGGGCCAGACTAAGTAGTTTATGGCCTCTCCTCTATGGAACTGCTTGCTGTTTCATTGAATTTGCAGCATTAATCGGCTCAAGATTTGATTTTGATCGTTTTGGCTTAGTCCCAAGAAGCTCGCCAAGGCAGGCTGATCTTTTGATTGTTGCTGGCACTGTAACCATGAAAATGGCACCGGCTTTAGTGAGACTTTATGAACAAATGCCAGATCCTAAATATGTAATTGCTATGGGTGCCTGCACAATTACAGGCGGAATGTTCAGTGCAGACTCAACAACAGCTGTTAGAGGTGTAGATAAACTAATTCCAGTTGACTTGTATCTACCTGGTTGTCCTCCGAGGCCAGAAGCAATTTTTGATGCAGTTATTAAACTTAGAAAAAAAGTAGGAAATGAGTCATTTTCTGAACGCCAACAAGTTAGTCAGGTTCATCGATATTTCACAACGACTCATGAAATGAAAAGAGTAGATCCGATTATTACTGGAGCTTATTTAAATGCAAAAAGTCAACAGTCTGCTTTAAAAGCATCTAGCAACATCTCTATACAAAACCAAAATATTCAAAGCAAAGAAACCTTGAATTTAGATCAATGAATAACGAAAATCAAAATGCAGTAGATTCAGAGAATCTCACAGTTTCTGGAGAGATTAGTAAATATCTTTCTAAAGAAGGTCTTGATCACTCTCCTCTCGGATCCGATAATTTAGGAATTGAAGTTATTGATGTTAAACCAAATCTACTTTTAGAAGTCGTAATTGCACTTAAAAGATTTGGCTTTAACTATCTTCAATGCCAAGGTGGCTATGATGAAGGTCCAGGCCTTAAGCTTGTATGTTTCTATAATTTAATCTCATTGAATGACTTCGAGAAAGATTTAGAACTTAAAGAAGTGCGCTTAAAGGTTTTCTTGAATCGAGACGGGGAACTTGAAGTCCCAAGTTTATATTCTATTTTTAGAGGTTCAGACTGGCAAGAAAGAGAAACTTATGACATGTTTGGCATCAAATTTATAAATCATCCTCATCCAAAAAGACTATTAATGCCTGAAGATTGGAAAGGCTGGCCTCTGAGAAAAGATTATGTCCAACCTGATTTTTATGAAATGCAAGATGCCTATTAATTATTATCTTTTTTATATTCCTTAAAAAATCGCATTACTGCTAAAGAAAGACTTCTTGGGTCATGCCTAAAAGTAGGTGTAATCTTTGAGGACTGTAAAGAAGCAAGGAATAATTTATAACCTTCAGACACTAGCTTTCTTCTGTCACATCTAACTGGTTCCGCACCTCTGGAACGATAGTGATCAAGCAAAGGAGAAGGAGGGATTTCCTTTTGAGCAAGAATGTATTTAAAAATTTTCTCAGATACACCAATACTAGCAAGCTGAGCTTCGATAGCACGAATATGACCACTCACATCCAATCCATCTGTTTCGCCAGGCTGAGTCATTAAATTACAGATATATAACTTGGGTGCTTTACTTTTTTGAATCGCTTCGACTATTTCTGGAACAAGCAAACTGGGCAAGAGTGATGTATATAGACTACCTGGACCCAATAAAATTAATTCAGCATCTTTTATTGCATCTAATGCTCTTGGGAGAGCAGGAGGACGTTCTGGATAACATCCAATTCTAACAATAGGATTTAATGACTTACCTATAGATGATTCACCTTCAACTCTTTCTCCATTATCCAACTCTGCCCAAAGTCTTACATCAGCATTTGTAGCAGGAACAACTTGCCCTTGAACAGATAAAACTCTACTTGAAGCGGTAATAGCAGAATCAATATTTCCCGTTATTGCGGTTAATGCTGACAAAAAAAGATTACCAAAACTATGGCCTACTAAACCTGTTCCAGAGGAAAATCTATATTGAAATAGCTTAGTCATAAGTGGGCCTTCATTAGACAAGGCAGTTAAACAATTGCGAATATCACCGGGTGGTTGAACTCCCAACTCCTTACGAAGTATTCCGCTACTACCGCCGTCGTCTGCGACAGTTACAACAGCAGTAATTCTACTGCTATATCTTTTAAGGCCTTGTAGAAGAGAAGCCAGGCCAGTCCCTCCTCCAATTGCAACTATATTAGGTCCCCTATTTAATTTACTTTTAGCTCTCAAAGCATCAATGAGAATAGCATCCTTATCTGGTGCAACAGCCTGCTGAATAGATTTAAAACTCTTACTTTGGCCCAAAATCAGCAGAGTAATCCCCATAAAAAGAATTAGTGGACCTGTAATTCCTCGTGGAAGAAAGGTTGTAATACCACTTAAGAACCAAAACAAGACTTCTATAGCCCAATAAATTGGTCCTAAATCTGCCCAAATAGCTGCTCCTAAAAGAGCTAAAATCAGACCAATACCAGAGGTAACCATCCATCTTTTCAGAACCAAACCAGGCAAAAGCCATTTAACTGCCCTTCGAGCTCTTCCTATGAAATCAGTTGTATTTACTCTTTTTTCTCTTTTCTTGGGCATAAAGCTAATACTCCTTCGTCTTAGAGCTCTTCGTTTCAGTGGCTTTTTAGAGGATTTCAAATTTATTGCCCAATCACTAAGACTTCGAAGAACTTTAAGTGAACTACCTCCTCAGTCAATTTAATAAATGAATAAATGGCAGATTCAACATCTGAAAAAAGCGTCTTCAATGAATCAAAAGTGGTTCAGATGCAAAATATATCAGTCCATTGGGGAAACAACAAAGTTTTAGATGGATTTAACTTAGATATGACTCCAGGTGAACGCATTGCAATAGTAGGTCCTTCAGGATGCGGGAAGTCAACTACTTTAAGAGTACTAGCAGGCCTACTATTGCCAAATAGTGGGAATTTAAAATTATTTGGGAAACAACAACATTATCTTAGGCTTGATCAAAACTCACCCCCGGATGTTCGCCTAGTTTTTCAAAATCCAGCCCTGCTTGGCTCTCTTACTATTAAAGAAAATGTTGGATTTATCCTTAGAAAAAACCAACAAATCAATGAAGATCAAATGAATAATCTAATCAAAGAATCCCTTAGGGAAGTTGGACTATTTGATGTTGAAGACAAATTACCAAGTGAACTTAGCGGAGGCATGCAAAAAAGAGTGAGTTTCGCAAGAGCATTAATTGGTGATAATGCAAAGACAACTTCTTGTATGCCACTATTGTTATTTGATGAACCAACTGCGGGTTTAGATCCAGTTGCATGTACAAGAATTGAAGACCTTATCGTTAAGACAACAAACTTGGCCAAAGGATGCTCAATAATAGTTAGTCATGTTATGAGTACTATTGAACGATCTGCAGAGAGAGTACTTATGCTTTATGGAGGTAAAATTCAATGGGACGGGTCAATAAAAGAATTTAAAAAAACCCAAAACCCCTATATTCAGCAATTCAGATCGGGTAGCCTTAAAGGCCCCATGCAACATCAGGAAATTTAGAAAATCATGCGCCGTAGCTTTAAAGATGCAATTGTTGGCTTCTCTCTTTTGGGTGGTGTCGTTATATTTTCGGGCTTAACTCTTTGGTTAAGAGATTTTCAAATAAATTCTAATAATTGGAAATTTACAGCAAGTTTCAGTGATGCAAGTGGACTTGCTAAAGGTTCACCAGTTACTTTCAGAGGAATTAAGATTGGCAATGTTGAGTCAATCAGTTTTACTCCAAGCTCAGTTGAAGCAAGCTTAAATATAAAGAACAACAATATAAGAATTCTTAAACCTGTAATTGCAAAAGTTACAACAAGTTCTGTACTGGGAGGTGACGTATCAATTTCGTTAATTAGTAAAGCAATTATAAACGAAGATAGTTCAAAAGAGATCAAGTTTTTACCTACTGACAAAAAATGTTTAAAGGAAAAAGTAATTTGCGAAGGAGACACAATACAGGGAGACGAGCTAAAAAATATTTCAAAATTAACAGAAGAACTAAATGGAATACTTCAGCAGGTTGGAGAAAATGAAGTTATCTACAAAATGCTCGATTCTCTGGAACAATTTGATGAAACGCAAGAACATCTAGACGAGTTAATTCTTCTAACAAAGGAAGAATTAATTAAAGCAAAGCCCCTTATTGCATCAATGCATCAAGCCATGGATCAAGTAAATAATATCTTAAGTGCAATATCAACTCCCGAAGCTATTAATGACTTACATGTATCAACTTCTACCTTGAAATCTGTCATCAATAAGATGGACAAACTAACCACTAGCTTAAATACAATATTTGCAGATAAAGAACTGACAGATGCAATAAAATCAG
>QCOP01000027.1 GCA_003212885.1 Prochlorococcus sp. AG-432-D11
GCGCAAAGGTTTTGAAATTAATCAACATGACTAAAAAATAACAAAATCACACGAATAATATAATTTATCCAAAATGAGGTTGACGAATGTAGGGGGGAAGGGTTTAGAGATCAATCAGTAATGCCTCCTCAATGGACTGGGAGTTCACCGAAGACGCAGCATTTCTTGCGCTAACAGATGCTTTTCGAGAAAGCGGAGAATCATCAGCAATGGAGTTTCTTGCCAACGGCGAGGGAGAATTCCATTTTCAAGACTTGATTCAAAACGCAGCTGGAGAAGGTTTTGATCTTAGCGATTCTAATGAAATGGCTGAATTTCAGAAACAAATAATCGAGACTCTGGAGGAATTGTGTATTGAATAACTTAGGAATTCTTTAGGCACTAAAATATCTGGCCTGACTATGTATAGCAACAATAGCTGTTGTACTTTGCTCAGGGTTTATTTGATCACTTTCATCAAAATCTAAACCTATTTTAGATCCATCCATCCACTCTAATTGCAATTTAGAGTCTTTTACATTTGGACAAGCTGGATATCCAAATGAATATCTAGAACCCCGGTATCTTTGAGCAAGTATCTCCCTTGTAGTTTTCGGTTCTGATAAAGCAAATCCACATTCCTTTCTAATTATTGAATGAATATATTCAGCAAATGCTTCTGTCAATTGAACTACTAGTCCATGAAAGTATAAGTAATCAGCATATTTATCATTATTATATAGAGACTGAGCAAAAAGTGTAGGTTTCTGTCCCATAGTTACAGCTTGCATAGGGATAAAATCAGTAGGAGTATTATTTAGTAGATCATTATAGAAATCTGCTATGCAATATCTATTTCCTCCCTTTTGCCTTGGAAACCTAAACTTACCGAGTAATGACGACCTATTAGGATTAAAAACATGTAAATCATTGTCTGATCTACCACAAGGGAAATAACCATAAACACTAGATGGCTGAACTAAGTTATTAGAAATTATTTTTTCAATCCATTTATCAAGAATAGGTTCTGCAGTTATTTTTAAATAATTATTATACTCTTCCCTGGTTTGATCCTTTCTTTTTTTTAATTGCCATTGGGAAGAAAATAAAGCATTTTTATCTAAATAGAATAATAATTTTTTTATGTCAATATCTTCCATATAAAGATATTTTGGGCCAAGAAATGGTGGATCTATTGACTTCTCTGGTTTAATAAAACTGGATTTAGTTGTATTATGTTTATTAATATTATTGGTAGATGATGCTGAGCTCAAATCAGTAGTAGTATTATTATTATTATTATCATTATCATTATCATTATCATTATTATCATTATCAGATAGATTTGATTTAAAATATTTATTCTGAATATCATTGGATTTGAATCCTATAGAATTTGACCAATCTTTAGTCTTTAATGCGTTCATATATGAATCCATAAACTGTAAATCTGTAAAGGCATCCTTACCATAAATAACTTTTCCATTGTAAACATCAGCACAATCTTTATGAACAAATTTAGGTGTTAGGGCGGCTCCTCCTAGAATGACAGGTACATTAATGTCTTCTTCATTTAGTCTACTTAGATTTTCTTTCATAAAAGCGGTAGATTTAACAAGTAGACCACTCATGGCTATGCAATTTGGATTATATTCTCTAAATGCATCTATAATCGATGTAACCTCCTGCTTAATACCAAGATTAATTACATCATATCCATTATTTGTTAAAATAATATCAACTAGATTCTTACCAATATCATGGACATCTCCTTTAACTGTAGCAATTAATAACTTCCCTTTTGAATTACTTTCATCATTCTTTTCCATAAATGGCTCAAGAATAGAAACAGCTGCTTTCATTGTCTGTGCAGATTGTAAAACAAATGGAAGTTGCATTTTTCCATCGCCAAATAATTCTCCAACAGTTTTCATTCCATCAAGTAAGTATGTATTAATAATATGCAGTGGCTTATATTTTTTTAATGCCATAATAAGATTATCTTCTATTCCAAGTCTCTCTCCATCTATAATATGTCTAACTAACCTTTCTTCTAATGGTAAGTCTTTTAGTGATTCGGACTTATCTCTTAATGAATTTGATGTTTTCCCTTCAAACTCCTTAGTCAATTCATTTAGTGGGTCATAAGAGCAAATTCCATTATCGAATATTCTATTATCATATATTAAATCCAAACAAATCTTTTTTATATGATCATCTATATTTGAGAGTGGTAAGATCTTATTTGGTGAAACAATTGCACTATCTAATCCTACTTTCAAGCATTCATCAAGAAACACTGAATTAAGTATTATTCTTGCAGCTGAATTTAATCCAAAACTAATATTTGAAATACCTAGAATTATATGAATATTATCACTTATCCGTCTAATCTGCTTAATAGAATCGATAGTTTCCTTTGCGTTAGCCCTATCTTCTTCAATTCCTGTTGAAATAGGCAATGCTAAAGGATCAAAGAATAAATCATTATCGCTTATTCCGTAAGATACGGCATCATTATAAGCTCGTTTAACAATATTTATTTTGGAGTGTGATGTTCTTGCCATTCCGTCTTCATCTATAGTTCCCACTACCACACCAGCACCATAATCCCTCGCTAATTCTAAAACTTTAAAAAATCGATCTGGACCGTCTTCATAGTTGGTTGAATTAAGAATACATTTTCCTCCAGCTTGTTTTAATCCACTTTCCATTTTTTCATATTCTGTAGAGTCAAGCATTAACGGAAGTCTTATATTGTTTACTAATCTTGATACAAGATTTTTCATATCTTCAACACCATCTCTTCCTACATAATCGACATTTACATCTAAAATATGTGCATTTTCTTTTTGTTGCTCTTTGGCAAGACTAACTAAGGAATCCCAATCATTAATGTTAAGTAATTCTCTAACTTTTTTTGACCCACTAGCATTTAATCTTTCACCAACTATTAAAAATGAATTGTCCTGCTTATAACTAACTGATTCATATATTGATGAAGCTGATGGTATCAGATTTTTCTTTACAATGTTGATTTCATCTTTAATTGTTATTATTGCATTTTTAATTTGAACTAATGATTTAATATGTTCGGATGTAGTCCCACAGCATCCTCCTATAATTTGTACTCCTAAATCTTTAACAAAGTGCATTAACTGCATTTTTAATTCTATAGCTGTCAATTTATAATGAGCCTTACCCCCAACATTTTCAGGTAGCCCCGCATTAGGAATACAGCTTATTATAAATGGAGAATATTCAGATAAATATTTTATATGTTCTTTCATGAGATTAGGACCTGTTGCACAATTTAGTCCAAGGATATCTATATCAAATGGTTGAAGTATATTAACGACAGATTCTATATTAGTCCCTATGAGCATAGTGCCAGTTGATTCGATTGTTACCGATACCATTAAAGGAACTTTTATTTTGGCTTCTTTGAATGAATCCTTAGCAGCTTGTAGAGCAGCTTTAATCTGAAGAATGTCCTGGCATGTCTCAATTAAAAGTAAGTCAACACCTCCATTTAATAATGGTATTATTTGATGTTTATAGGAAAGCTTAAGTTCATCAAAGGAAATATGTCCCAAGGAAGGTAACTTAGTAGTTGGTCCTATAGAACCAGCAACATACCTTTTCCTATTATTATCGGAATATTCTATCGCAACCTTTTTAGCTATTTGTGCAGCTTTAAAATTAATTTCATAAACTTGATTTTCTAATCCATATTCCTTGAGAACAATAGAACTTGCTCCAAAAGTATCAGTTTCAATTACATCGCAGCCAGCATCAAGAAAACTTCTATGAACATTTTCAATACAAGAAGGTTTGGAAATAACAAGATATTCATTACAACCTTCATATTGAGCTCCTCCAAATTCGTCTATTGTAAGATTCTGTTCCTGTAAAGATGTTCCCATGCCACCATCAAATACTAATAAGGGTTTATCTTCTGAATAAATTAATTCGTGAAAACTCTTGTTCATAGTTTAATACTTATACATATCAGTTTAGTTTTTCTAGTTAAAATTATATTTGTAAATCTATTCTAGTAATCCATTGTTCATAATTAGGATCACGTCCTTCTGTTATATTAATAAGTTTCTCTTTAAGCTTATCCATAATTGGACGACGTTCGGATAAAATTGATGATTCTATTTGTTTTATTGGGGTTATCTTTGCTGCTGTACCAGTTAAAAATACTTCGTCTGAAATAAAAAGTTCTGTTTTATCTACTGGCCTTTCTATTACATCAATACCCATAGATCTTGCAATACTAATTACACTAGATCTTGTGATACCTTCTAATATGTCCTGGTCTACGCCAGGAGTAATTAGTTTTCCATCCCTTACAATAAAAAGATTCATGCCACTTGCCTCAGATACCTTACCTTGAGAATTAAGTAAAAGTGCCTCATCAAAACCAGACAAAACTGCTTCAGTTTTCGCCAAGGAACTTGTAATGTAAGCACCGCTTATTTTGCCTCTTAAAGGTAACGACCTATCCTCTTGCCTTGTCCAACTACTCATTCTACATGTCACTCCTTCAGGTGACAAATAATCTCCAAGTTCTAAACCATAAATAAAAAAATTAGTTTCTATATTATGCAGTCTTGGTGCTATTCCTAAGTCACTAGTATAAACAAAAGGTCTTATATATATTGGTTTTAAAGGCTTATTAGCCTTAATCATTGATTCTAGCGAATGAAGAATTGTGTCCTCTGTCAATGAAGTAAGTAATAATTTTGCACTTTGAGAAAGTCTTTTAGCGTGTTTATCTGCCCTGAATAGAAGTATTTCTCCTGATTTAGTTGGATTGGGGATTGCCCTCATGCCACCAAATGCAGCAGTTCCATAATGCAATGCATGTGTTGCTATTGAGACCTTAGCCTCTGCAAAAGGGATACATTTTCCGTCAAACCAGGCGTATGGAAGAAAGTTATGCATATTAGAAAAGGCCTTTTTTCATGACTTGTTAGTTGTTAGTTTGTATATTCAGTAAGGATGCCCTTTAGAAATAATAGATCGATGCATAGAATAATCAGCATTCCTGGTGATGACTCAGATAAAAATGTAGCACTTATTGAGCAGCCATCAGCTCCTATATTATTTTTGACTAGTGCTCAGACAGACATAGCATCACTTTCATCAGTAATTAATTCTGATCAGGGATCAGCCCTTTTTGATCGTATAAGAGCACTTTCTATTAATGATTTAAAGCATCCTGCTCAAATTGATCATTACTTGGCTAGTACCGCATCCAAAGCTGAAATTGTAATTATTCGCTTATTAGGCAATAAAAGCTATTGGAGTTATGGTCTTGAACAATTTCAAATCTGGCAGGAGCAAATTAAAAGTAGACACCTCATTGTTTTATCAGGCACGACAGACCATGAATTAGAACTTAATACTATAAGTAATATTCCTTTATTTGTAACTAAAACATTGGGAAAGCTTTTAAGGATTGGAGGCTATAAAAATATATTGACTTTTTTAAATACTATTAATTTGATTCTTGATAATAATTTTGATCCATCAATATCAATACCTGTAGATGTAGTAAGTGATCCTTATCTTTGGAAATGGAATTCCCATCCTGGAGAAAAAATTGGAGTTATATTCTATTTATCAACTTTACAGTCAGGTCATACGTTAGTACCAGATTCTATATACAATCAGCTAATAGCCTCTGGATTAAATCCAAGGATTATATTTATTTCATCTCTTACTAATCAGAATGTACAAGATTCTATTTTAAAACTATTCCTTAACGAATCAGTTTCAGCAGTTATTACTGCAACATCGTTTTCTTCTGTTAAGAACATAAATTCATATTCCTCTGAATTAATTTGGGATAAATTAAAAGTACCTGTCTTCCAAGTTCTTACAAGTTCCAACAGCACTATAAATTGGACAGAACACTCAAGAGGCTTAGATCCAATTGATTTATCACTCCAAATAGTACTACCTGAAATAGATGGGAGAATTACAACAAGAATAATTGCATTTAGGGAAATAATTGAGAAAGATAACTTCTTATCAACATCAATCTATAAATATGAACCAGATATACAAGCTATTAAATGGACCTGTAATCACATTAAAAAATGGGTAGACCTTCAGAATCTAAATAATTCAGATAAGAAAGTTTGCCTTATAATCGCGAATTATCCAGTTAAAGATGGTCGTATTGCTAATGGAGTCGGATTAAATACTCCTGAGAGTGTCCTAAATATCCTGAAATGGTTAAGAACAAATAATTATTGTATTAGTAATGAACAAATTCCAGGAAATAGTAGAGAGCTAATTGATGAGTTAATTAAAGGAAGAACAAATTCACTAGAAACTCAATTCAATGAACCTCTTGATTATATTACACTTGAACAATATTTAGATTATTATAAAACAATTCCTAAAAACTCAAGGATAAAAATAGAAGAAAAATGGAATAAACCTGAATATTCTTGTGAATTAGAAGCAAATGGTTTTCCTATACATGGAATAAGTATTGAAAATATTGCCATATTAATTCAGCCATCACGGGGGTATACATATGACAACTTAACAGATATACACTCCCCATATTTACCTCCAACTCATAGATATATAGCTCAATATTTATGGATACAAAAAGTCTTTAAAAGTCATGCTGTCATGCATATAGGAAAGCATGGAACTGTTGAGTGGTTACCAGGGAAATCTGTTGGATTGAGTAGAGAATGCTTCCCTACTCTTACACTACCTTCATTGCCACATATTTACCCATTTATAGTTAATGATCCAGGTGAAGGCTCTCAGGCAAAGAGAAGATCACATGCAGTTATCATAGATCATATGATACCACCAATATCTAGATCTGGTCTTTATAATGAAATGCTTGAGATTGAATCATTACTTGATGAATATTATGAATCTAAATTAATTAATCCTAGTCGATCAAAGTATTTACAATCTTATATCATAAAATTAATTACGGATGAATCATTTACTCAGTTAGATTCTTTTAAAAATTCAATCATAAATGAAAAAGTGAGCAAAGATGAACTTATCTCTAATATAGATTCTTATTTATGTGAAATAAAAAATAATCAAATAAGATCTGGATTACATATTTTTGGTCAGGATGATTCGTTAAATGATTCAATCGAAACAATTAAGATGATAGCGAATGCTCCTTCAATAGATCAACCTGGACTAATTAGAACTTATAGCCAATATTTAGGATTCCATTTTGATCCATGGGCAGGGCCAATTGACCATTCACCATCTTGTGACGATTCAGATATATTTTTTAGACTAGAAGGTCATAAACCAAGAATCAATTCTGTTATTGTTGATTATCTAGAAAAGAAATGTTCTAATATTGTTTTTATTTTGATTAATACTGAATTTTTCAATAATATATCAGACAATAATACTGACACAGTTATAACTAATTTTATAGACTTAAACAAGAAATCACATTCTTCTAATATTATTAAAGATTTAATCAATAACATAATTCCAAGTTTTTTTCTTAGTTCTAAAAATGAGAAAAAATCACTATTAGAAGCATTAAATGGCGTTAGGATAGCCAGTGGTCCATCTGGTAGTCCTACTAGAGGAAGAATAGATGTTCTTCCAACAGGTAGAAATTTCTATAGTATTGATTTACGTTCAATACCAACACAGTTGGCCTGGGATCTAGGTGTTAAAACTGCAAATAAAATAATTGAATTACATGAATTAGAAACAGGTGAATATTTACGAAAAATGGCCTTGTCCGTTTGGGGAACTTCAACAATGAGAAATGGAGGAGAAGATATAGCTCAGATGCTTGCATTAATGGGCGTCAAGCCTGTTTGGGATTACTCCTCCAAGGCTGTTATTGATTTAGAAATTATCCCCTATTCTATTTTGCAAAGACCACGAGTAGATGTCACTTTACGAATATCAGGTTTTTTTCGAGATGCATTTCCACAGCTTATTAATTTAGTTAATAAAGCTATTTCTCTTATAAGTCGACTAGATGAAGATAGTTTTATTAATCCGCTTTCACATACACTAAAGCAAGGTAAATCTATAGGGCGTATATATGGCTCTGCACCTGAAACATATGGAACTGGTATACAAGAATTAATTAATACCGGTAATTGGGAGAGTAATGATGATTTAGCATCTACATTCATTGATTGGAGTAAATGGCTATATAAGGATTCAAAAGAGCCTATAGAGGATAAGCAGGGATTATTAGATGCACTTAAATCAGTTCAAGTTGTTATGCATAATCAGGATAACAAAGAGCATGATATTTTAGACTCAGATGATTATTATCAATTTCACGGTGGACTCGCTTCCTCAATAAAATCAATAACTGGAACAAGCCCAAAGATTTATTTTGGAGATAATTCTAGACAACAAAGACCTCTTATACATGGACTTCAGAAAGAGATTGACAAAGTTGTTAGGTCAAGATTACTTAATCCTTTATGGATAAATGGAATGAGAAATCATTCATACAAAGGAGCGTTTGAAATGGCAGCTAGTCTGGATTATTTATTTGCCTATGATGCCACTACAGGCTCGGTTCCAGATTGGTGTTATTCAGGCATATTTAATAAATGGTTAGATGATAATCACACTAGGGAATTTCTAGAAGAAGCAAATCCTTGGGCTCTGCGAGATATAGCTGAAAGGTTACTTGAGGCATCAAATCGAGGTTTATGGCAAAATTGGACTGAAACTAAAATCGATAAAATAAAATCTATAATTATTTCATCAGAAGGAATGATTGAGAGTAAGAATTAGAAATAATAAAATAATTATTACCTACCAAGTAGAGAATATCCATGAGAGTCTGTTCCACTACTCTTTAATAGATTAAGTGAGGTTGCTAACTTATCTATTTGATTGCAGATATATTCTGAAGGTTCCCAATTAGTTTTCATTTGATAGTCATACCAAACCTCTATACCATCCATACCTTTTATACTAGCTTCTAAGATTAATTCACTAAAAGGAAGCCTATATCGTGCAGGATGAGCTAAAAATACTAAGCCTCCAGCTGAATGAACAGCTTCAATAACATTTTCAGATCTTAAACTTGAACCACAGGGAGATTCTCCAATAATATAAGGTTTCATTTTTGAATGAAATGGGTCAAAATCAAAACCTAATAAATGTACTAGACACCCTTTTAAGATTGAACTTATTTCAATACCTGACCAAATCTTAGGCCGAAGATTCTCATGGATTGGTAATTTTGACTGCAGAAATGACTTTAGCTCAATGAAAGCATGAATCGAATGATGGTCAGTTATTGCAATATGCTTTAATCCAATATCAGTAGCCTGCTGAAACAATTCAACTGGAGTTAAGCTACCATCACTATAAGTAGTATGCATATGAAAATTTACCTTACTTGGACAGCTTGTGTTATTAGTAGACTTAAGAATGGTTTTAAGAGAATTAGATTTATTGTTCACTTATAATTCATTTCACTTATAGGATGTTAATTTCTCTAGTCTTAATCTTCTAAATCTTGCATAGAATTGAATAGATAATGCCATAAGAACTACTAAGGCTACAATGAACCATGTGGCTAATCCTGTAGGAAAACTATTTTTAAAAGTAACTAACAAAACTACTATTACAAGGAAAAGGGTTGGCAATTCATTAAGGGCTCTCAGTTGTTTACCCGTCCACTGACATGATTTATTTTTTAATTTATTCATTATTCTATAACAAAAGAAATGATAAATAAGTAGAAGTGCTACAAATATAAGTTTAGCCTTCATCCATACTTGTGTTAAATAGACTGGTTGACAATACAAAAGGCCTAAAGCCATAGAGACTGTTAATATCATTCCAGGAGTGGTAATAATGTTCGCTAACCTAAGCTCCATAAGAGAATATTGATTATGAAATTCTTCTTTAATTGAATCAGGTTTATCCTTAGATTCTACATGATATATAAACAATCTAACAAGATAAAAAAGTCCAGCAAACCATACAACCACTCCTATGATATGGAGAGATTTAAACCATAAGTATGCTTCTGCAGGCAATTGAATCATAAAATAAATGTTTTTCAACTGCAATTATACAACATATATGTTGTAATTCATAGTTACTTTAAATAATTGATTTAATAAATCATTACAGCTTTGCTAAACGATTAGATAATAGTTAATTTGGGTGGAAATATCTCCATACATTTGACGCTATCTCTGGTCCGATACCTTTTACTTTATTTATATCTTGTTCTGAAGCTAGTGCTATAGCATTGATTGACTTAAAGTGCAAAAGTAAATCATTGATCCGCTTAGAGCTTATGCCAGGAATATCATTTAGATCAGATCTTTTCATTGCTTTAGCTCTCTTACTTCTGTGATAGTTAATAGCAAATCTATGGGCCTCATCTCTAACCCTTCTTAACAAGATTAATGCTGGTTGATCTTTTTCTGATTCAATTGAATTAGTCAATCCTGGCAAATAAACTTGTTCTTGTTTTTTCGCTAATGAGCAAATATTTACATCTTCTTCAATTCCTAACTCTCTAAGGGCCTCAGTAGCCGCAGATAATTGCCCTTTACCACCATCAATCATTACAAGGTCAGGCCAAT
>QCOP01000028.1 GCA_003212885.1 Prochlorococcus sp. AG-432-D11
GATTTTGCCGTTCGTCCAAAGACTATAGAGTCTGTCATATCAGTATCAAGAATTTGTTTTAAATATGGTATTCCTATAACTCTAAGAGGTTCAGGGAGCGGAAACTATGGTCAATCTGTTCCTTTAGAAGGAGGACTTGTTATGATAATGCTCGATTTCAATCAAATTACAGATTTCGATGTTAATAATAATGAAATTGTTGTACAACCTGGATGCATAATTGCAGATATAGATAGGTTTTTGTCTTCTCATAATCGTCAGTTAAGATTAATGCCTAGTACTTGGAAAACAGCATCTATAGGTGGATTTATTGCAGGAGGGTCCGGTGGTATTGGATCAGTTAGATGGGGCTTTTTAAGAGACCCTGGCCATCTATTAGGATTGGAAATTGTTACTGTAGAAGAGAATCCTAAGAAAATATATCTTGACGCTTCTAAGGCAGAGGCATTAAATCATGCTTATGGAACTAATGGAATTATTACTAGTTTAAAACTATCAACTGCTAATCTAGAAAATTGGATAGAAATAGCAATTGATATTGATGATTTTTCCTATGGAATTAAACTTTTAACTTTATTTATGAATTCAGCAATAGATATTTTTTTATGCAGTTTTTTTCAAAAAGATATTGTAGAGAATCTTCCCCCTTGGAGTGGAAAGGCTAATGGATTTCATAGACTGTTATTACTAGTTTCCCCTGATGGCGTAAGTACAGTCGAAAGATTAGCTAAGTCAAGTAATGCTATTTTTAAAAAGTTGGGCTTTGAAAGAAAGTATTCTTCAAATGGTCTTAGAGAATTAACTTGGAACCATACTACTTTGCATATTAGAGCTAAAGACTCTAATTGGACTTATTTACAAATGCTATTACCATTAAATGAATATGAGGCGATAAAAAATATAAATCTGAAGTGGAAATCGAATATTCTCTGGCATTTAGAAGGTGTTAGACAAAATGGATGTCAACGAATTGCTGCACTCCCTTTGGTAAGATGGCAAGGAGAAAAGCTTTTAAATGAATTGATAACTGATTGCAAGAGTATAGGCGCTGTAATATTTAATCCGCATGTTTTAACCGTTGAAGATGGAGGTTTAGGTGTAATCGACAGTGATCAAGTTAATACTAAGAAAGCATATGACCAAAAAGGACTTCTTAATCCTGGTAAGTTGAAGGGTTGGACCGATTAAGAAAGAAAGTTGATAAGAGGTCACCTACAAGGTAGAGCGAACCAGTTATAAAAATTGTATAGGAAGCTTTTTCATATTTGATATCTGATTCAATTTTTTTAAGTACTTTAGGTATATTAAGTCCTTGTCTTAATTGTTTAGATGTATATTCACATTGTTTATCTAATAGATCCTTTCGCCAGCTTTTGTGTCCAGGAATAGGTACGATCCAAGCGATATCATCTGGATTCACTAAATGATGCAGTATTAAACAAGCATCTTTATTTAATTGAATACCAATAATCCAAATGACTTTATTATTATTTTTATTCCAATAAGACCTTTCTTTCGATAGTTGTTCGGCAGCATGAGGGTTATGAGCTCCATCTAAAATAATATTTAAATCTTTCCAGACAACTTTTTGAAGTCGACCTGGCCAATTAGCTTCTAGAAATCCATTAATGATAGATTTCTTATTGACTCTAATCCCTATATTATATAAATTTTCTAAGATACATTTAGCAACTGCAGCATTATTTTTTTGGAACTCACCATTCAAGCTAAGTTTCCAACTTTCATCTAAAGCTGATACCCATTTGATGATTGCATTCTTTTTTTTTGATTCTATTTCGATTACTTTAGCTACTTCAGGTGCTTGAAAACCACTAACAATGGTGCAGCCTTTTGTAATAATAGCCGCTTTCTCTTTAGCAATATCACTTAATGTGTTACCTAGTTGATCACAATGATCTTTCCCAATACTTGCAAATCCAATTATAGGCCTAAATGGATAAGAAGTTGTTGCATCTAATCTTCCTCCCAAGCCAACTTCAAGAATTATTAAATCAACTTTATTAGATATAAAATGCTTGATTGCAGTTGCTATTAAGTACTCAAATGTTGTTAATTTAAGTGTTTTTGAGAGTTCTTTTATTTCTAAAAGCTCTTTTTTTAATTTTTTTGAAGATATATTTTTCCCATTAATCCGAATTCGTTCTTCCCAATTTCTTAAATGCGGTGATGTGGTTACTCCTATATTTACCTTTTCTTGAATTAAACTGCTTTCTAAAAAACTTATGATAGATCCTTTCCCATTTGTTCCAGCTATTTGAATAGCTGGGATTTTGAGTTTAGTGAGATTAAGTTTTTCAATTACTTTCTCCATTCTTATTAGCGTTAAATCCATACCTCTTTCTTTGAAATCTGGTATCAGTTCTTCCACTGTTAATTTACTTGCAGGAATTTTAGATTTTATTGGATTACACCCCTCAAAGTTGAATGAAGCCTTTCAATTAAATGATTCGTTTGCCTTTTATTAATAATTAGTGGCGGGACCAATCTAATTACATTTTCACCTGCACCTATTAGAAGTAAATTATGTTTAAGTGCTTCCTTAACAATAGAAGCTAATGTTAATGGAATATTTTCTTTTAATACTAATCCTTGCATAAGTCCAATTCCACGAGATTCATTTAAATATGAAGGAAATTCGTCAACTATTTGATTCAGACCATGTTGCAATTGATTACCTCTATCAATTACATTTTTGATTAGATTGCGTCTCTCAATCTCTTTAATTACAGTCAAGGCAGCTTTACAAGCAAATGGATTCCCTCCAAAAGTACTAGCATGATCACCGGGTTCAAAAATATTGGCATTTTCTTTAACTAATAAGGCTCCAATTGCATGACCTCCTCCTAACCCTTTTGCTGAAGTGAATACATCAGGCTCAATATTGAGAGATTGATACCCCCACCAATTGCCAGTTCTTCCAATACCTGATTGAACTTCATCTAAAATAAGTAATATTTCTTTTTGGGTACAAATTTCTCGCACAAATTTGAAGAATTCTTTGTTGCCTGGTTTGATACCTCCTTCTCCTTGTATAGGTTCTACAAGAACAGCTGCTACTTGGGGACCATTTTTTTCTAGTTGTTCTAGTTTCTCTTGAAAAGATTGAATGTCATTATATTTAAAGAACTCAAAGCCTTGAACTAATGGTTCAAATCCTAAATGATACTTTGGTTGTCCTGTTGCACTAACCGCTGCAAGTGTCCTTCCATGAAAACTGTCTTTTGCGCAAAGGACAATAGGATTTTGAATCCCTTTCTTTTTATGGCCATATTTGCGCGCTAATTTAATGGCAGATTCATTTGCCTCGGCTCCGCTATTGCAGAAGAAAACTGAATTTGCACAGCTTTGTTGAACTAGCCAATTAGCAAGTATTTCTTGTTCTTTAATCCTATATAAATTTGAAACATGTTGAATTTGGCTTAACTGATTAGTTAGTGCTTTTCGTAGTTTTTTATTACTATGTCCAAGAGTACAAGTTGCAATGCCTGCGACAGAATCAAGATATCTTTTGCCTTTTTCATCCCAAACCCAAACTCCTTGACCTCTAACTATTGTGAGAGGAAGACGTTTGTAAGTGTTCATTAAACCAGTGGGAGCGGTCGGACTCGAACCGACAAACCCGAAGGTGCCGCATTTTGAGTGCGGTGCGTCTACCAATTCCACCACGCTCCCCTAAAAAAATTTAATGCTCAGAATTAACTATAACTTTAAGCTACTTCAGGCTCAAAAGGGGAAGACTGACTATTGGTTTCTTGACATTGAGATTTTAATGGTTGGGCATTTCTACCTGAAAAATATCTAGTTAAACGAGCTCCAACAGATACCAATTTGTCTTCAAATTTCTCGTATCCTCTATCTAAATGATGTAAACCCTCTATATGACTGGTCCCTTCAGCAAATAGTCCAGCTAAAACCATTGCAGCTGCAGATCTAAGGTCACTACCTAAGACTGTACCCCCATGCAGTTTATTTACACCTTTAACTATTGCAGTCTTTTCATCAATTAAATCTATATTAGCACCCATTTTTTTTAGTTCATTAACATGTTTCATACGATCTTCAAAAATATTTTCTTTAAATATACTTGTTCCCTCAGCTGTAGACATTAAAGCCATAAATGGTGCTTGTAAGTCTGTTGGAAAACCTGGGAATGGACTCGTTGATATATTTACTGACTTTATTTTTGATGGAATAATTTTTATTCCATTGTTTAATATTGTTGTGGAACATCCACATTCATTTAATTTTGAAATAAGTGCATCTAAATGGTTTGGGATAATAGGGTAAATAAAAAGCGGACTACGAGTAATTGCTGCTGCAATAAGGAAAGTACCAGCTTCTATTCTGTCAGGGATAACGCTATATTCACAGCCATGTAGTTTACTAACACCGTGAATAGTAATTGTAGATGTACCTGCTCCATGAATTTTTGCTCCCATTGAGTTGAGCATATTTGCAAGGTCTTGAATTTCTGGCTCTTGAGCCGCATTTTTAATAATAGTTTCCCCTTTAGCTAGAGAAGCTGCCATGATAATTGTTTCTGTTGCCCCAACACTTTGAAAATTAAATTTGATATTTGCTCCTATAAGTTGCCTATTTTTATTAATGACTTTTGCATGCACTATTCCATTATTAACTTCAACATGTGCTCCTAGAGCTGAAAGAGCTTTTACATGCAAATCAACAGGTCTTTTGCCAATTTGGCAGCCGCCAGGAAGTGGCATTTTAACTTCTCCATTTCTTGCAAGTAATGGCCCAATACATACAAAGCTTGCTCTAAGGGCGTGGACTAATTTGTCTGGAAGAGGTTTAGTGGAAAGTTGATTAGTTTGAACACTTATGTGGTTTTTCTCTCTAAATATTTTGGCGCCAGAGGCTGATAGAAGCTCTGACATAACATCTATATCAGTAAGTTCAGGTACATTTTCGATTTTTACTAGTTCTTTGGTAAGTAATGTTGCAGCAAGAAGAACCAAGGCAGAATTTTTAGCACCACTCACTTTTACTTCACCAGCAAGTAAAGTTTGGCCACCAACTTCTAGATGTTTCGTAAGAATTTTTTCTGAAATCGCAAACACACCACTCATACCGTAGTCTTAGCATTGGTTGCCCTATGATGACAAGCTAATACCTTTGAGTCTAGATAATTGAAATAGAAATTTTATGGATTTTTTTAAAGGAGTTTCCTTCTTAATTTCAGGGTGTTAATGAATTTATTTCTTAATTTTTTTTATATTTGGATTATGTTCATCAGCTGATGCTATTGAGTTGCTTCTTGTGTCAAGCCTACTCAAATACAAGTTGTGAATAAGTTTTGTTTTAAAATAAGACTAATTTGCGGATGTGGCGGAATTGGTAGACGCGCATGTTTCAGGTACATGTGGCTTATAGCCTTAGGAGTTCAAGTCTCCTCATCCGCATCGGGTCTCATTCTAATTGATTTAGTGCATTAACTTTCAAATATTTTTGTCTAAAGTAATGTATATAAATCTTGTCATTAACCAACTAATAAATACTTTAAAAGTGTTTCTTGAGGTATAAGTTAGAGCAAAATTTTCTATCAATTGTTCATGATAAACTAATTAAAATTTCCTTCATTAAGTCTTTAAATAAATTATCTATTTAATCAATAAAATAGTAATAACTTTGTTTAAGTATTTTTTTTTGAATTCTTGATCGAAATACATTAAAATTATTAATGAGCTTTTCACTACTGATTTGGAACTAATTACAAGTCGAAAAAATGGACTTGTTAAACGCTTGAGAGAGCTTTCTAATTCAAAGGCTCGTAAAGAGTCTGGTAATTTTCTTATAGAAGGAACACATCTATTAGTTGAAGCTCTTAATAACAAGATTAGAATTGATGCAATTTTTTTTACGCCCCAATGGAGGCAAAAACATGAATATATTTTAAATCTTTTACCTGAGGCTTTGAATGCAAATTTAGTTTCTCAGGATGTTTTGCAAGCATCAATAACAACTGTTAATCCTGATGGTGTTGCAGCTATTTGTAATATTTCTAGTCTGCCATTGGTTCAAAAAAATTGTGATTTCATTTTGGCGTTGGATCGATTGCAAGACCCAGGGAACTTGGGGACTCTCTTTCGCACAGCATTGGCTGCAGAAGTTGACTTGATATTACTTTCTTCTACTGTCGATCCTCTTTCTCAAAAAGTTTTAAGATCATCAGCTGGAGCAATATTTAGGATGCCTTTTGAGAGGGTATTCCCCACTCGGAATGATGATGTAGCACCGTTTTTGGAAAAGTTACAAATTGCAGCGAATAATGGATTTCAAATCGTTGGTAGCTTTCCTCCAAATGAATCTGATATCCATAGAGATTTATTCCCTTACTGGGAGATTAATTGGACCTTGAAAACTGTGTTAATTCTTGGGAATGAGGGAAGTGGTATTCATCCAACTATTAAGGCTTGTTGCACACATCGTGTGACTTTGCCGCATAGTATTTATGTTGATTCTTTAAACGTTTCCTCTGCTGCTGTTCCTCTACTCTTAGAAAGGCACAGAGCCAAAATGACCTCTAAGATTCATAAATAAACGTGACAGAAGAACTCTTCAACTTTGACTTGATTGTCATCGGTGCTGGCTATGGCGGGTTTGATGCTGCAAAGCATGCTGCAGTTAATGGTCTAAAAGTAGCCATTGTTGAATCTCGCGAAATGGGAGGTACCTGTGTGAACAGAGGATGTGTTCCTTCAAAAGCTCTTTTGGCTGCAAGCGGCAAAGTCAGGGAGTTGGCAGATAAAAAACATCTTGCATTATTTGGAATCCATGCTGCACCAGTAAGGTTTGAGCGAAAAAAAATAGCTAAGCATGCGAACGATTTAGTATTGAATATTAGAAATAACCTGACAAAGGTTCTTGAAAGAAGTGGTGTAAAGATTTTGCGAGGTAAAGGACGACTTGAAGGTGCTCAGAAAGTAGGAGTTAGGGATTTAAATGGAATTGATCAGATTTTTACTGCTAAAGATGTCATACTTGCTACTGGTTCAGATCCTTTTGTCCCACCAGGCATTGAAACTGATGGAAGAACTGTTTTCACAAGCGATCAGGCCGTCAACTTGGAATGGCTTCCTAGATGGATAGCAATTATTGGAAGTGGATATATAGGACTTGAATTTGCGGATGTGTATACAGCTTTAGGCTGCGAAGTAACGATGATTGAAGCTCTCGATAGGGTTATGCCTACATTTGATCCAGATATCACAAAGATTGCTTCTAGAAACCTTATTGATGCTAGGGATATCGATGCTAGATCTAGTGTGTTAGCCAGCAAGGTAATTCCAGGCTGCCCTGTAAAAATAGAATTATCTGATATCAAATCTCGAGCATTAGTAGATGAGCTAGAAGTAGATGCAGTACTTGTTGCAACTGGCCGAGTCCCAACAAGTAAAAATCTAAATTTGGAATCCTTAGGTGTTAAGACAAATAGAGGATATATTCCAATTGATCAAAAAATGAGGGTCCTAGTTGATGATGCTCCCGTATCCAATCTCTGGGCTGTTGGTGATGTTACTGGCAAGTTAATGCTTGCTCATACGGCAGCGGCGCAAGGGACAATTGCTGTTGATAATATTTTGGGAATTTCTAGAGAAATTGACTATAGAAGTATTCCAGCAGCAACATTTACTCATCCTGAAATTAGTTCTGTTGGATTGACAGAGTTAGAAGCAAAACAATTGTCTGAAGAGGAAAAATTTGAACTTGGAATTGTAAGAAGTTACTTCAAGGCAAATTCAAAGGCTCTAGCAGAATTGGATAGTGATGGTTTATTGAAATTACTTTTCCGTAAAGATAGTGGAGAAGTATTAGGAGCTCATATTTATGGACTTCATGCAGCTGATTTAATACAGGAAATCGCAAATGCCATATCTAGACGTCTCTCCGTTAATGAACTTTCCAAAGAAGTGCATACTCATCCTACATTAAGCGAAGTTGTTGAAGTCGCTTATAAGCAGGCAGACCAACTTGTAGAAAAAAGATGATTTCTTCAATTTAATTTACTCTTAACAATGGATATTCGTCGTAGGCCACCTAATCCAAAAATTAAGGTTTCAAACCTTGAGTATGCAATTCCTCATGATGATTCTGAACCAAGAAATATTCTTGAGAAGATTGTTTGGGAAAAAGATCGTGAGGTTTTTGTAGCTAGAGAACGGTTACCTTTGGATCAATTGAAAAGTAAAATTAATGATTTACCTAAGACACTAGGATTTTTAAATAATTTAAAAAATCACAAAGTTTTGCCAGCAGTTATTGCTGAAATAAAAAAAGCTAGTCCTAGTCGAGGTTTATTGAGAGAAGACTTCAACCCTATAGAGATTGCGAAAGCTTATAAGAAAGGTGGCGCAGCATGTATTTCTGTTTTGACTGACAAAACTTTTTTTAAGGGTGGTTTTGATGTTTTAACGCAAATTAGAGACTCTGTTGACCTTCCAATATTGTGCAAAGATTTTATTATTAATGCCTATCAGATTTACCAGGCTAGAGTCTCAGGAGCAGATGCTATTCTACTTATTGCAGCTATATTAAATGATCAAGATTTAATTTATTTGTATAAAATAGCTTCAAATTTAGACTTAGATGTATTAGTTGAGGTGCATAATTCAGAGGAATTTTCTAGAGTTATTTCACTTGGATTATTTACTTTAATAGGAATAAATAATCGAGACCTTCGTTCTTTTAAGACAGATTTAAATGTTACCAGAGATTTAGCTTTGGAGTTTGCGGATGAACTGGTTAAAAAAAATATTTTATTAGTTAGTGAATCCGGTTTATTTAATCGACAGGATTTACAAAAAGTCTTTTCTTATGGTGCTAAGGCGGTATTAATTGGAGAGGCTCTAATGAAGAAGACAGATATTGTTTCAGCCCTTCAAGAACTACAACTCTCTTAAATTATCATTTCTTTTGATTACTATGTTATTATTAGATCAATGCATTGTTAGAATTACTATTTTATTTGAATTTCAATTATAAGAATGTTAGTTAGTATTTTTACTGGATTTATAGCAGGTGCGCTTCATGTAATAGGAGGGGTTGATCATTTAGTAGCAATTGCCCCAACAGCAATTAGCAAACCTCAATCAGCATTGAGAACTGGTTTGTTATGGGGATTAGGTCATTCAACGGGTGTAATTATTTTATCCGTAAGTGCAATTTTTATAAAAGATTTTATACCTATTCAAAGAATGTCTTTTTGGGCTGAGCTAGGAGTGGGAATATTTCTTCTTGTTTTAGGACTGTTAGCTATTCGAACTGCTTTAGGATTGGATATTCATTCTCATTATCACAAGCATGGTCAAAAAAATATTCACCACCATTTTCATTTTCATTTAAGAGGCAATAGAAAACATGATCGACATTCTCATGCTTTGACAAGCCTAGGAATACTTCATGGTATTGCTGGAGGCGGACATTTATTAGCAGTATTACCTGCTTTGGCATTACCTTTTTTCGCGGCAATTAGCTATATGTTTTCTTACTTATTGGGGTCATTATTT
>QCOP01000029.1 GCA_003212885.1 Prochlorococcus sp. AG-432-D11
GTTATGGTTCTGCTGAGAATTCTGATAGAGAGGAAAATCGCAGTAGAAGAAGGAGAGGGACTTCTACTGAGTCAAATGAAGCAGGAAATTTTGAAGAGTATGGTGGCGGTGCAGAAGGCTAGTAAACCTTACATTCCGCTATCTTCGAGAATTTTTATTGCGTCTTCAAGGATTTGAATGCTTGCTTTTGCTGTTTGTCCCCTTTGAGATAATTTTCGTCTCCAGTTTCTTGCTCCAGGAATACCGTGAACGAGGTTGAGTAGATGTTTTGCTATATCCCATAATTTTCCATTTTCAGACAGATGTTTTTCTGTGTAAGGAATTAATCCTTTGATTACAGTTGAAGCTTTGATATCTGTCTGTTGTGCATTTTCATCGAAGATTTTTTCATCAATATTTTTCCATAAAAGGGGATTGTCATAGATTGCCCGTCCTACCATTACACCATCAAATTTCTGCAATGCTTTAATGCAATCTTCGGGCGATTTGATTCCTCCGTTTAATTCGATTTTTAAATCAGGTCTTAATGCTTTTATTCGCTCTACTTTGTCATACTCAAGTGGAGGTATTGTTCTATTTTGCTTAGGATTTAATCCTTTTAACCACGCTTTTCGAGCATGAATAATAAATCTGTCTACTCCATCATTAGCTAAAGAATAAATAAAATCTTTTAAAAATTCTTCTGAATCCAGATGATCTATGCCTGTTCTGGTCTTAATTGTAATTGGAAGTTCTGTTTGTTTTTTAATAGCTTCTATGCATTTTGATACTTGATCTCGGTTGGTCATTAAGCAAGCACCAAAATTACCAGATCTCGCTCTTGGACTTGGGCATCCCAGGTTTATATTAATTTCGTCATATCCCCAAATGTCTGCTAAATATGCAGCATTAGCCATTATTTTTGGATCGTCTCCTCCGAGTTGTAATGAGATAGGATGTTCAACTTCATCGAAATTTAAAAGCTTTTTGCCTGTTTTATGCTCAAGAGCTTGTGCAACTATCATCTCTGTGTAGACCAAAGCTTTCTTAGTGATTTGACGCATTAAGACTCGAAAGTGTCTATCTGTGTAATCGAGCATTGGTGCAACGCTCAATTGATATTTGTCTTTTGGTGAGTTTGCAATCATTTGTTGAATGATGCTTTGTTTATTTATGAAGTTTGTTTAGTAAGATGTCTGTTTAAAACCTTTGTTGTATGACTATTAACCCTATTTTAACTAGAAGAAATTCTATATTATTAGCAATTTCTTCGCTTTTTCTTGGAATGCTTCCTATCGCAAAAAAAGCATTTGCATCCTTTGAATTAGAAAGTAATCAATTTTTTCTTAGCAAGGAAGAATGGAAACAGCGCCTATCCAGGGAAGCTTATAACGTTCTTCGCGAAGAAGGTACTGAAAGACCATTTTCAAGTCCACTGAATGATGAAAAGAGACAAGGTGTTTTTCATTGCGCAGGATGTGATCAAGCTTTATTCAATTCTTCGATGAAATTTGATAGCGGAACAGGTTGGCCAAGCTTTACAGATCATTTACCTAAGGCAATTGATACGAAAATAGATTTTAAATTAATTGTTCCTAGAACTGAGTATCATTGTTCTAGATGCAATGGTCATCAAGGCCATGTTTTTAATGATGGTCCTAGGCCTACTGGCAAAAGATATTGCAATAACGGAGTGGCACTTATTTTTAAACCCAGTTAATTAAGATTATTTTATCTATTAAAATTTATTTGGTTGGTGCGGGCTTCCGCAGCTTGTGGAAATCATCCCTTTCCCATCAAGATTGTTTTTATTAGTTTGTATTAGTTGGAGATGACTCACGACTTGACCGAAATTAATTCTGAAGAACTTGTCGACACTTCGAGTGAAGTTGAGTCAGGTTCGGGTGACAATTCCCCTGCGAATCGACCAATTGCTCAAGAAGATAATGAAAGTGCTGAGTCAATCAATAATGATGAAGAGGGTTCTAAGGCTAACGAGAAACAATCTCTGAATAATGAGGCTCGATTAGAGCAGCTTGAAAAGGAGCACGAGACACTTAAAAGTCAATATATGAGAATTGCTGCTGATTTTGATAATTTTAGAAAACGTCAGTCTAGGGATCAAGATGATCTGAGATTACAGCTTCAATGCACTACTTTGACGGAGATTTTACCTGTTGTTGATAATTTTGAAAGAGCTAGACAGCAATTAACGCCTGAGGGAGAAGAGGCTCTATCTCTTCATAGAAGTTATCAGGGTCTTTACAAGCAGCTTGTGGAGGTTCTTAAGCAGCTTGGTGTGGCTCCTATGAGAGTTGTTGGCCAAGTCTTTGATCCAAATTTGCATGAAGCAGTAATTAGGGAACCTAGTAATGAAGCAGAAGAAGATTTAATTTTAGAAGAGTTGCAGCGGGGTTATCATTTGAATGGAAGAGTGTTAAGACATGCTCTTGTAAAAGTATCTATGGGCCCTGGAAAACAATTAGTAGAAGAAAAAGAAGAAGAATCTAAAGAAGCGGCGAATTTAACTGGTGAAGCAGAAGATTTTTCATCTCCATCCAACGAAACTTGATGAAATTGATGTCTTCTATTTTTTTGAACTTTCTCCTTTAAGCCAATGTCTGATTTTTATGATCTTTTAGGAGTTAATCGAGATGCTGATCCTGATACCCTGAAGCGAGCATATAGAAAGCTTGCTCGCCAATATCATCCTGATATTAATAAGGAACCAGGGGCAGAAGAGCGATTTAAGGAAATTGGTCGCGCTTATGAAGTTTTGGCTGATCCTCAAAAGAGAGCCAGATATGATCAATTTGGCGAAGCAGGTCTAGGAGGAGCTGCTGGCATGCCAGATATGGGAGATATGGGTGGCTTTGCTGATTTGTTTGAGACTTTTTTTAGTGGATTTGGCGGTGCAACTAGTGGTGCTGCTCAATCCAAAAGAAGAGGGCCTCAACAAGGAGATGATCTTAGATATGACTTAACTATAGATTTTGAGCAGGCAGTTTTTGGACAAAAAAAAGAGATTAAAATACCTCATTTGGAAACCTGTGATGTATGTAAAGGGACAGGATCCAAGCCAGGGACTGGCTCAAAGGTATGTCCAACTTGTGGAGGTGCTGGTCAAGTTCGTAGAGCAACAAGAACACCTTTTGGAAGTTTTACTCAAGTTTCTGAGTGTCCTACTTGTAGAGGTGCTGGCCAATTAATTTCTGACCCATGTTCTAGTTGTGGTGGTCAAGGGGTGAAGCAAGTGAGAAAAAAACTAACTATTAATATTCCTGCAGGTGTAGATTCAGGTAATAAATTAAGAGTTGCTGGTGAAGGTAATGCTGGCTTAAAAGGAGGTCCTTCAGGGGATTTATATGTATTTTTAAGGGTAAAAAATCATCCAAATTTAAAACGTGATGGACTTAATATTAATTCTGCGATAAATGTTAGTTACCTTCAAGCTATTCTTGGTGACACAATAGAAGTTGAGACTGTTGATGGTCCTCACCCTTTAACTATTCCGATTGGAACTCAACCAAGTGCTGTTTTGGTTCTTGAAAACAAAGGAATACCAAAGTTAGGGAACCCTGTTGCTAGAGGTGATCATTGTATTCAGATTAATGTATCTTTACCATCAAAATTGTCTGATGAAGAAAGAATTCTTTTAGAAAAGCTTGCTTCTCATTATTCATCTAAAGGCCTTCAAAATCATCATCAAAAAAGTGGTTTATTTGAAAGGATGTTTGGGAAAAATGACTGAAACTAATGCTTCTAATATCAAATATTTGGATTTGAGAGGTAAGCCTTGTCCGATAAATTTTGTTCGATCTATTTTAGCACTTGAATCTTTAAAGCATCATGAACTTATCAATATAGATTTAGATAAGGGGGAGCCTGAGGCAATGGTTATTCCTGGCTTAAGAGAGGCAGGACATTTAGTAGAAATTATTGAAGAGGATTTAAATACTATAAAAATTTTAGTCACTAGGGGCATGATTTAGTTTGCAGGAGTATTTAGGTATTGTTGTAGCGGTTAAAGCAAACTTTTTGATAGTTGAAATTGATAATAATCACAATAATATTTCTTCTTTTTTGACTTCCTCATCAAAGACTAGATTGTTATGTACAAAACGTCGAAGATTAACTTTTCAAGGGTTTTTGATCAGTGTTGGAGATTATGTTTATGTAGAAAAAATCAATTGGCAAGAAGGCAGTGGTGTTGTACTTGGATTAGGAACTAGAAATAGTTTTTTACCTCGCCCTCAGGTTGCTAATGTTACTGATATCTTTGTTGTTAATTCAGTTATTAAGCCTAATTTTGATATTCATCAGGTAACTTCATTTTTGCTTTCAGCAGCACAAATTATTAATAACCCATGTCTAATTCTTACAAAAATAGATTTATTGTCTATAGACTTGGTTCAAGAAATTGAATTTAGAGTTAGAAATTGGGGCTATGAAGTCTTTCCAATTTCTGTCAAAACAGGATGTGGTATGAATGAATTATTGCAGAGATTATATCTTGCTAAGCTTGGAGTGCTTTCTGGTCCTTCTGGAGTAGGTAAGTCTAGTTTACTTAATTTTTTATTACCTCAACTTGATTTGCAAGAAGGAGAGTTATCTAAAAAACATAGTAGAGGAAGACATACGACTAGACATGTTGAACTTTTTTCTCTTCGCAAAGGTTCTTTAATTGCAGATACTCCTGGGTTTAATAAACCTGATTTACAATTTCATCCAACTGAGCTTCCTCATCTTTTCCCAGAAATTATTTCGCAAAAGAACTTTGGTAAATGTAAATTTAATGATTGTTTGCATATTGATGAACCAGGATGTGTCATAGATAAATCTTGGGAGAGGTATTCCTTGTATGTAAATTTTATATTTAATTTATATCGGAAAGCCCAGGCAGATTAAGATCTAAGCCTCCAGTAAGGTCTTTCATTTTTTCTTTCATTGTATTTGTTGAAATATCATGAGCTGCAATTAAAGCTTCTAGGATTAATTTTTCAATTACTTCTTTGTCTTCTTCCATGAGATCAGGGTTGATTTCAATTTTGAGAGGTTTTTGGTTGCCTGATAACCATATCGAGACTTTTCCATCTCCACTTTTTCCCTCTAATTCCATGTCATTAAGTTCTTCTTGTAATTTCTGGGCATTTTGTTGAATTTCTTGTGCTTTTCGAAAAGCCTCTGTAATTTGCCCGAAATTTGGTAGTCCGAATCCAGCCATTTTTTTTTAATATTGCTTTAAATATTAGTGGATTTCGTCGAACCCAAGCTTCTTTACTTCAGGAAATAGTAAAAATCCATATTTCTTTTGGACTTTCCTTTGAATCAGGCAAATTAATTCTTCTATATCTTTTGCTTTTGCTTTATTTGTATTTACTATAAAGTTTGCGTGGATTTTTGATATTTCTGCTCCTCCAACTTTGGTACCTTTGAGACCTAAATTTTCAATTAGTGCTCCTGCTTTGAGTGGTTCAGGATTTCTAAAAACACTGCCACAACTTGGAAGATGATATGGCTGAGTATTTAACCTTTCAGTAATATTTGCATACGTTTCTTTTAGAATTTTTTCTGGATTCTTGTTTGGAGTAAGTTTTAATTTTGCTGATAAAACAATTAGTTTATCATGTTGTAATCGACTATTCCTATAACCAAAAGAGAGCTCCTTATTGTTTAATTCAAAAACTTTTTTTGTTTTAAGACAAATTACTTTTGCAGAAATTAATTTATCTGCTATGCAGTATTGTTTTGCGCCTGCATTCATTACTACAGCTCCCCCTATTGTGCCTGGAATGCCAGCAGACCATTCAAGGCCGCTGATTCCAATTTTTGCAACTCTTCTCGCTATTGTGGGTATTGGTTCACCAGCTAAAACTGTAATTATCCCGTTTTCATCATTAATTTTATTTGTTTGTAGTTTTTTTAGGCAAATCGTTAATCCCTGTAATCCTTTATCACTAATTAGAACATTGCTTCCAGCTCCAAGACTTTGAACTGGGACTTTTTTATCATTGGCCCATTCAATTAGTTGTTCTATCTCTTCAATTGTCTTTGGCTCAGCAAACCACTCAGCAAGTCCACCTATTCTCCAACTTGTGAAATTTGATAGTGGTACTAAGTTTTTGATTAAGGTATCCTTCACTTCAGTTAATCTTTTGTCTTAGCTAATTGATTCACAAAAGAACTAATATTTCCAGCTCCCATAGCTAAGAGAAGGTCATTGGGAAAAGTTTTTTTGTTGAGTAAATCAATTAATTCATTAAAATCTTTTGCCAGATCTACTTTTAAAGTCGGGTTCTGTTTTTTGATATTGGATGCCAATATTTTTGAACTTATACCGTTTATTTCTGGTTCTCCAGCACTATAAATGGGTGTTAGGAAAACATGGTCAGCTTGATTAAATGATTGACTAAAATCTTTCATTAAATCTCTAGTTCTTGTAAATCGATGAGGTTGAAAAATAATTACCAGCCTTGTTGGTATTTCTAAAAGCTGAGTATTTTTATTATTTATCATTAATCTTGCTAGTTCTGTAGTGGCTTTGATTTCATTTGGATGATGTGCATAATCATCTATTATTTGTCTCTTTTTCCAAGTACCACAAATATCAAACCTTCTTTTAGGGGCTTCAATATATTTTAGTTTATTTTTTATATCCTCGAATGGGATTCCTAAAATTCGACATGAGGCTATTGCAGCAATGCAATTGGTTAGGTTATGCTTGCCTGGAAGTGGAATATTTATTTTATCAATTAACTTTCCATGTTCATAGTAATTAGCAGTTGTTTGATTGCCTTCAAGAATTATTGGTATTCCAGCAAATCTTGCATTTTTATAATCTTTGATTGAGTATAAAATACTGTTATCATCTATTAATTTAGTATTAATATTCTTGCAGTCATAATTCATAATTATTTGCTGACAATTGAGTTTAAATGTTTTCATTATGGTAATCAAATCGTCTAGATTTTTGTAATGATCAGTGTGATCTAAATCTATATTATTAATTATTCCAATGTCACTATTTATCCTTACTAAACTTCCATCTGATTCGTCAGCTTCTGCTACGATTATGTTACCTTTTCCAGTATTATTATTATTATTATAATATGGTATTATTCCTCCAACTATTGCTGTAGGGTCTTTTTTGTTTAGTGCTAGTAACGTTGTAATTAAGGTGCTAATTGTTGTTTTTCCATGGCTTCCAGCAACCGCAATTGAGAATTGTTCTTTTAGTAAATATGCTAGCACTTCTGATCTATGAAGTATTTCTAATTTTTCTTTTTTAGCTGCTATTAATTCTTCGTTTGTTGTTGAAATGGCAGAACTAAAAACAACTTTTGGAAAAGCACAGTATTTTTTAACGATGATATTTATATTTTCTGCATTCTGCTTTTCGAGAATCGTTATGCCCTTATCTTTGAGCTTTGAAAGGTTTTTTGTAGGTTTTATGTCTGATCCCGAGACAGAAAACCCTTTGCTTGCAAGAATTGCCGCTAGAGCTGACATACCTATACCCCCAACACCAATGAAGTGAAAGTGAATTTTCTTTGGATTTGGTCTTTCCAATTAGCTAGATGGGATGAATGAACGATAACTCTGCATTTTTACGATAATGCTGCATTTTTATAAGGCCAAATTTTGAAATCTTTTGATCAATTTTATCCTGTTTACTGGGGATCTCAGCGTTTAATTTTTCTAAACAACGTAAAAAACCTCTTAAATGCGCCGTATGTCTGTATGATCACAGGCCATTTAAAATTTTATCTTTTCACATGACCTTGCGCGTTGCGATTAATGGATTCGGCCGAATTGGTCGCAACTTCATGAGGTGTTGGCTTAGCCGTGGCGCCAATACAGGATTAGAAGTTGTGGGGATCAATGTAACTTCTGATCCCAAAACCAATGCTCATCTCCTTAAGTATGATTCGATACTGGGTGATTTGAAGGATGCGGAAATAGACTTTTCAGATGATGAATTCATCATCAATGGTAAAAAAATTAAGTGTTTTTCCGATAGAAATCCCCTCAACTTGCCTTGGAAGGATTGGGGAGTGGACTTGGTAATTGAATCTACGGGTGTATTTAACACATTTGAGGGTGCTAGTAAGCATCTTCAAGTGGGAGCTAAAAAAGTTATTCTTACTGCTCCTGGGAAGGGTGAAGGAGTTGGCACCTTTGTTGTAGGGGTAAATGCCGACACTTATCGTCATGATGATTTCAACGTACTAAGTAATGCTTCATGCACAACTAATTGTCTTGCACCAATTGTTAAAGCTTTAGATCAATCCTTTGGAATCAATAAGGGTTTAATGACAACTATTCATAGTTACACAGGAGACCAAAGAATTTTAGATAATAGTCATAGAGATTTGCGCAGAGCAAGAGCTGCAGCAATGAATATAGTTCCTACTTCAACAGGTGCAGCTAAGGCTGTTGCTCTTGTTTATCCCCAAATGAATGGAAAGCTGACAGGTATTGCCATGAGAGTTCCTACTCCCAATGTTTCTGCTGTTGATTTGGTTTTTGAATCAGGCCGTTCAGTTACTGCAGCTGAAATCAATGATGCTTTGAAAAAAGCATCTGAAACTACAATGAAAGGCATTATTAAATATGAAGATATTCCTCTCGTTTCAACTGATTTTGCAGGAACCAATGAATCTTCAATAGTTGATTCAGCTTTAACTATGTCTATCGGTAACAATTTGGCTAAGGTAGTTGCTTGGTACGACAATGAGTGGGGTTACAGCCAAAGAGTTGTTGATTTGGCTGAAA
>QCOP01000030.1 GCA_003212885.1 Prochlorococcus sp. AG-432-D11
AACTAAAAAATAAACGCTGGGTCCACTGGATTTTATTAGGAGTAATTGTATTGATGCTACTAGCAGTCAATGGTATTAATGCAGGAATTGGTTTTATAGCTAGAGACCTTACAAATGCACTAGTTGAAAAACAAGAATCTGGATTTTACAGAATACTCGGAATATATGCCTGTTGCTTTATAGTTGCTCTACCAATAAGAGTTTCTCAAATATTTTTTACATATAAACTAGGCATCATTTGGAGAGACTGGCTTTCTAAAAATTTAATAACTGATTATCTTGGAAATAAAGCATATTACATCCTGAATCCTAATGACGAAGAAGAAACTGACATAGACAATCCAGATCAAAGGATAACAGACGATACCAGAGCATTTACTGGACAAAGTTTATCTTTTACTCTAGGTATATTCGATGCTTTTTTAACTTTTTCATTAAATATACTAATTTTGTGGAGCATTAGCACAAGATTAACATTCTCATTGTTCACATATGCAATTTTTGCAACTTCAATATTAATAATAGCAGGAAAAAATCTTGTCAAGATTGATTTTGATCAACTACGTTACGAGGCAGATTTTCGATATGGTCTGGTCCATATACGTGATAATGCAGAATCAATTGCTTTTTACTCAGGCGAGATACCAGAAAAAAACGAAACACAACGAAGGCTTGATGCAGTAGTAAAGAATTTTAATCTACTTATTATTTGGCGTGTAATCATTGATGTAATGAGAAGATCAATTAATTATGCAGGTAATTTCTTTCCATATCTAATAATGGCAGTTCCTTATTTTGCTGGAGATATAGATTATGGAAGATTTATTCAAGCAAGTTTTGCTTTCTCAATGGTTGAAAGTTCATTATTTTTTGTTGTTAATCAAATTGAAGAATTAGCCAAATTCACTGCTGGTATTAGCCGCTTAGAAGGATTTCAATCGAAATTAGAGCAAGTTAATCAAACTAATTCAAAGATCATTGAACAATCATTGACAGCAAAGGAAAGTTCAACATCAATAATCATAAATAATGCTGATTTATATCCTCCGAATAATCAAAACCCAATCATCTCAAATTTAAATCTAAGTATTAATCAATCCGATAGTCTGTTAGTAGTAGGCCCTTCTGGCTGTGGGAAAACATCTTTATTAAGAATGGTCAGTGGATTATGGAAACCAGAAAAAGGCTTTGTAGAACGACCTCAAACTGGAGACCTGCTTTTTATCCCACAAAAGCCATATATGATCTTAGGTTCATTGAGAGAACAATTATGTTATCCCACTGAAGTCAATAAATTTAGTGATGATCAGTTGAAATCTGTATTAACTGAAGTCAATCTTTCATCGCTTCTCAACAGATATCCAGACTTAGATATTAAACAAGATTGGCCAAGGATTCTCTCATTAGGAGAACAGCAAAGATTAGCATTTGGTAGATTGTTGTTAAATTCTCCAAGTTTTGTTGTACTTGACGAAGCTACCAGTGCTTTAGATATTGAAACGGAATCACACTTATACGATCTATTGAAAAAAAGAGATCTTGCAATAATTAGTGTTGGACATAGACCAAGCCTTATAGAATTTCATTCATCTGTATTAAAACTACTTGGAGATGGTTCTTGGAAGCTTCAGCCCTCATCCACCTATGACTTTGAACAAACTTGATTAGACCATGGACCATTAACTTCTTAAACATCATCACATTACAAGGCATGAACAACGTTAAACAGATTGAGACAAATAGTGATTCCAAAGAATTGTCTAGTGCAACAACTCCAGACATTCCATCATTCGGCTGGGTTCAATATGCAGAACGCATGAACGGTCGTTTTGCCATGATTGGCTTAACAGCAATCTTTTTTATAGAAATTTTAAGCAAATCGAACTTTTTGCATTGGGCTGGTTTAGTGCAATAAATTCAACAAAATTGTCTTAATCATCAAATCTTGAATTGTTATCTCTAGAATTGTTTTCATTTCCAGAAGACCTTTCAGATCTCTGCGATCTTTTTGTTTGTCTTCGATTCACATAATCTAACGAAGGATTAGATTCTGAATCGCGATTATTGACTGAATTTCCTCTTCTTCTCTGTGTGTATGAAGCATCCTCAGCTGGATCAGCTAGTGGCTTGCCTTGAGGAGGTCTATATCTTCTAGAAGTATCTTTGGTATTCGAATTAGTTCTAGTTCTTGGTGAGCTTTGAGTACCTTCTGGCCGTGAGACTAACCTCTCTTCTTCAGATTGAATTCTTGAGGTTGGTCTACTACCCCTTCGCTGGTCCTGACGAAAATTCCTTCTATCTCCAAATCTTGATGAGCCATCTACCTCATCATCATTTGATCTGAATCGTGCATTCCTTCTAGCCTGAACAGAGTTTTCTTCTCCACTACTCTCTCTCTGAAATCTTCCTCTTCTACTAGCAGCTTCCTCTGGAATCGCTGGTCTAGGTGATCTTCTAGGTTGATATGCATCATCTTGTGATGAATCAAAATCAGTAAAACTTCGACCAGAGACGCGCCTTCTAACAGGAGTTGGGAATTGATCAAATTGATCAAATTCATCATCTCTCGAACCTCCAAAACTGCCACCAGATCTCGAAGGAGGTTCTAAGTCTTCATCAAAATAAGATGATCTTCTAGCTTGATCTGTTGTGACACCTCTTAATCGAACACTTTCATAAGCGAAAAAAACAGTGGTTCCTGCAAGAAGAAATTGACCAAACTGCAGTATTGGATCAAGACGCCAACCTTGAAAAAAAAGAATTCCACCACAAAGTAAGCCTATTGCAGCAAAGAAGACATCATAATCTCTTGCAAGCGCGGGCTTAAATGACCTTAAAAAGTAGAGTCCAGCCCCCGAAACGGCAAGAACTATGCCTACAATGCTGGCCCAATTGAGACTGGCATTGACCAAAATTAAACTCCCTTCATATGTCTAAAAAAGAGATTTAAAATAATCTCTTAGAGTAAGTCTATGAAAGAAGCAAGACTTGACTAGCGTCTTCCAGCTGAGCCACTTCTTTCAAGAGCATCTTTCTGAGAGACCCAAATTAGAAAAGATGCTGCAGGAACAACGATTAAGGCAGCTGCCGCAAGAAAGCTACCAATCATTCCAACTGCAGAATTGGTTGCAGTCTCAGCTGTTACAGCTGTACTGATGACAAAACTATTCAGCAAAGAAAAAGCCATTTCAACTGGTTCAAAATCAAAACGTGCTTAATTCTACGAATTAAAAGCATTTTTATACGATAGTTGAACAGATGCTTAGAGCTTTGTGACGCCAATCTTGATTCAATCCCTTCCTTTCATCCATTTCTCATTAAGTGCTGGCTTAGCACTTTTGTCAATTTTGTTCCTCATAAGGATTGTTATGACTTGGTATCCACAAGTCAATCTAAAAAATAATTTTTGGCTATTCCTCTACATTCCTACTGAATTCATTTTGTCGATAACAAGACAATTGATTCCTCCTATCGGAGGAGTAGACGTTACACCTGTTATCTGGTTTGGTTTGATAACACTCTTCAGGGAGCTGATCGTTGGTCAGCAAGGGGTTTTAACTCAGATCATGCACAATATTCACTAATATGAAAAAAATCTAAAGTTATTGATCAAGCATTTCTTGCTCAACAAATTTTGTGTGGACCTCACCATTTAAAAACTCTTCTCGATTAAGCAAATTCAAATGAAAGTCGATTGTTGTTGGGATACCTGTTACCGCACATTCATTTAAAGCTCGCTTCATTCTTATCAAAGCTGAATTTCGATCTTTACCCCAAACAATCAATTTCCCAATCAAAGAATCATAAAACGGTGGAATCTCATAACCTGTATACACATGACTATCCACTCTTACGCCGGGACCACCAGGAGGGAGCCATCCAGTGATTTTTCCTGGAGAAGGACGAAAGTTATGAGATGGATCTTCAGCATTAATTCGACATTCAATTGCATGTCCCTGCAAGGTAATTTCGTCTTGCGAACAAGAAATTGAGTCACCCCCTGCAATTTGCAATTGTTCTGCAATTAAATCGATATTAGTAACCATTTCTGTAACTGGATGTTCAACTTGTATTCGAGTATTCATTTCCATGAAATAAAAATTACCTTTTTTATCTAGAAGAAATTCCACGGTCCCGGCTCCTTCGTAATTAATACTTTTTGCTGCAGCAACCGCAGCCTCACCCATTTTTATTCTCAACTCATCGTCAAGTGCTGGACTAGGAGACTCCTCAACTAATTTCTGATGCCTTCTCTGAATTGAGCAATCGCGTTCACCAAGATAAACAACATTCCCAAGCTTATCGGCAAGAATTTGAACCTCTACATGCCTTGGTCGATCTATAAATTTCTCCATGTAAAGCCCTGAGTTGCCAAAAGCAGCCTCAGCCTCCCCTTGAGCAGCCTTAAAAAGAACTTCTATAGAACTTTGATCATTAACTAATCTCATTCCCCTACCACCGCCTCCAGCCGTAGCTTTAATCATTACGGGATAGCCAATCTTTTCAGCTAATGAGGCAGCATCCTCCCAAGTCTCCAATAAACCATCACTTCCAGGAACAACAGGAACTCCTACCTTCAGCATTGTCGCTTTAGCAGTGGACTTATCACCCATGGAACGAATTGCATGAGGAGAAGGACCTATAAAGACAATCCCATGATCATTACAAATTTCAGCAAAACGATCATTTTCTGCCAAAAAACCATAGCCAGGATGAATAGCATCGGCTCCACGGGAAGTAGCAGCTGCGAGAATGTTCGGAACATTCAAATAACTTTTATTACTTGGGGAATCCCCAACACAAACAGCCTCATCAGCAAGTTGAACATGCAAGGCATTTCTATCAACTGTGCTGTAAACAGCAACGGTTGCAATGCCTAACTCTCTACAAGTGCGGAGAATTCTAAGAGCAATCTCACCCCGATTGGCTATAAGGACTTTGCCTAAAGGCATTCAAAATCATCAGGTCTTATCGCGGATCGTATCAGTGCATATGCAATTAATTGCCAACTTTTAACTAAAAAGGTTGACAGCTATAATCATAGTGAGCTTTGTTCGATTAGAAAGTTGTCTCATGCGGATGTGGTGGAATTGGTAGACACGCACGTCTAAGGAGCGTGTGGCTTTGGCCTTGCGAGTTCAAGTCTCGCCATCCGCATAATCCACTAATTAAGACTTGAATTCTCTAGCCTCTAGAGCCACCAAGCAACCTTCTCTTGCTTTAGTAATTATTTCAAATGGGCCAGGTGAGCTCAGTACTTGGGTGCAGCCTATTGCTCAGAAAATCCATGAGAGGTTAAATAATTTTTCTTTAACAAAAAATATAAAGATCAGTTTACGTTTAGCTCTAGTCCCTTGTCCTAACGCGATGGGAAGTGAACAAAAAGTTGCAGAAAGTTGGGGAATATTTGAAAAAATCACTTCTGCCAAAAGTTTTTGGCAATTACTTATAAACCCTCACAAATATGCCTTCTGGCCAGCCCAAGGAATAGTCATTTTTCTAGGAGGAGATCAATTCTGGAGTGTTTTACTTGCAGCAAGACTAGGGTACAAAAACATCACATACGCTGAATGGAAAGCTAGATGGCCTTTTTGGAATGATCAAATCGCTGCAATGTCTGAAAATGTAAAGAAAAAAATCCCAAAACGATTCAAAAAAAGATGCAAGGTAGTTGGAGATTTAATGGCTGATTTATCTTCTACACAAATACAAGATAAAGAATTAAACAATAATCAAAATTGCATAGCATTACTTCCAGGCTCAAAAAAAGCAAAACTAAATGTAGGAATACCTTTTTTTCTTGAAGTTGCTGATCTCTTAAAGCAAAAGCTTCCTGAAACCCAATTTCTTCTTCCTGTAGCTCCTACAACAAATGCTGAGGATTTTAAAGATTATTTGACAAGCAAAAACCCTATCTCAAAAAAATATAATGCAAGTATACGAAATATCATTGCATCAGATTCTAATCAAACTAAAAGACAATTAATCACTGGAAAAGGAACTAAAATTATTTTAGAAGAAAACTACCCTGCTTATAAAGAACTAAGCAGATGTAATATAGCTCTAACAACCGTAGGAGCCAATACTGCAGAACTAGGAGCACTTGGAATACCAATGATAGTGATCATTCCTACTCAGCATTTAGATATCATGGAAGCTTGGGACGGCTTAATAGGTTTAATAGCAAGGGTACCTTTTTTAAAAAGATTTTTAAATATTATTATTAGTACTTGGAGAATAAAGAGAACTAAATTTTTTGCTTGGCCAAATATTATTGCTAATAGACTAGTTGTACCTGAAAGAGTTGGAAATATAACACCTAATGAAATTGCAGAAGAAATAGTCCAGTGGTTAAATTCACCGACAAAACTAAAAGGTCAAAAAGAAGATTTACAAAGTCTTAGAGGAAAGCCTGGAGCAATAGAGGCTCTCACTAATCAAATTTTCAGTCTAATTCCAAAACATTATTATTAATTTATAAGTTCTACCATGGATCTTCTATTTCAATATTTTCAGGTGCAATCTGTGTTTTTTTAGAATCAGTCTTTATAGGCTCAACATCCAACAAGTCTTCTTGTTGTTGAATTGGTCTTCTAGCCACTTGATTTGATTTATTTAATTGAAAATTGTCATCAAAATTTTTCTCTTGGCCATCATTTTTATAATTGTCATAATTACCAATGCTCTGTTCAGAGTCTTCTTCTAAATATCTAGTTTTTTGTGAATATAATTGATTCCTATCTTCTAATTCAACATATTCATACTCTTGAGAATATTCACTAATAGGTTCTTCTTCAGAGGCAGATAATATGCGTTGATTTTCTTCAAGATTATCACCAGATGAAAGTTGATTCTCAACTGGAACAAGATTCACTCGATAACGATCCCTTTCTCTTTCCTCCCAACTTGATCCTCCTACTCCTAATTTCTCAAGCAAACCACTACTTAATTGTTTTAATTTTTCCTCAGCACCTTCGTAAACAATAATTCTATCAGCACCACTACTAACTATTTCAATCACAGGTATTTCCCAAGTGCTTAATACACCTTCTCCAAGTAATGGCACGCCCAAAGCCCCCATAACCAAGCTAATAAGTTCTCCTGTTTCAATATCAAACGAAAACCCCAATACTCTTCCCAATTCCTGACCAGATTCAGTAATTACCTGACAATTAATAACTTTACTAAATCTATCTGGAGAAAATTCTTCACTAAGAGAATCTATTGTATCGACGAGAATAACATCACCAACTTGACAAATTCGCTCAAGAAGCATCCATTTTGGCAAACCAGGTAAAAAACGAGTTAAAGGGTTGTCTCTCAAGCCAAGTGCTATGACCTCTCTTCCATCAATATCAACAACAACCTCCCCAACAACTCCTAAAACACGTCCGGTATCACGCGTAATGACTTGTGTACCCATTAGTTCTGATCTCAGCCACAGCCTATCGCTTGGCACTGAATCACTCGGGTCATTCGATAATTGACTATTGGTCAAACTTTGAGATCCAGACATAGCTATCTAAACATTATGGACTAAAAAATCTCAAGCGGCCGTAGGTAAACCTACAACCTGAGTATGAGCTCCCCTGGCTTGAGTGACACCAATAGTTCTATGGGCGGCTCCAATCATAGGACGACGATGACTCACAACCATAAACTGAGCTTGATCTGCTTGGGAAGCTATTAAACCAGATAATCGCTCAACATTAACGCCATCAAGAAAGCTATCTACTTCATCAAGAGCATAAAATGGAGAAGGGCGAAAACGTTGTAAAGCAAATAAGAAACTTAAAGCTGTAAGTGATTTTTCACCTCCGGACATTGCAGCTAATCTCCTCACTGCTTTGCCTTTTGGATGAGCCACCAATGTCAAACCACCTTCTAAAGGATCATCAGAATTATCTAATTGCAAATAACCATCACCTTCAGAGAGGCTCGCGAAAATCTCTCTAAAATATCCATCTACAGCATTAAAAGCCTCCATAAATGCTTCTTGTCTCAAAGTAGTAACGGTTTCAACTCGCAATAGAAGCTCCGAACGTTCATTCGTAAGGACGTCCAATTTTTCA
>QCOP01000031.1 GCA_003212885.1 Prochlorococcus sp. AG-432-D11
TCCCTTCAATAATTTCATTTCTTATTGTCCCATAATGCCTACTATCAATACTTTTTGATTGATTGTCTCCTCTAAGTTCAATTGCATAATTGTTTATTTTATGTACTCGTTTAATTATTAATTCTTTTAAGTTATTTGGATCCCAAGCCACAACTATGCTGTTTTGATTTAACTCATGGAATTTTTTCTTTATAGGCTTGTAAATAATTATGTCTCCATCTTTTAAAGTTGGATACATAGAATCTCCAGAAACACGACAGTGTTTCCGGAGTCCAAAAATTAGAAGAAGTATTGAAAAATAAATTTCCTTGAAAGTTGATTAACTAGCAGTTACCCATTCATCATTACGACCTTTGGACTCCCAGAAAATGTTGTGAATTTTCTCGACTGCAACCATAAGTTCTTCTGCTTTGGATTGATCGATATTTACTTTGCAAGCACTGCATAGCTTTGCGGCTTTCCAAATAGTTTCGTGCAGATCAGGATTTGAAGAAAGATGTTCGGGCTTGAAATAATCAGTCCACAAAATTAGAAGCTCCTCTTTTGTTTCTTGCGCTTGTTCCTCTTTGATAGCTACAAAACGAGCAAAGGTGTTGTTATAAGTTGCCCATGCAGCTGAATCATTATTCTCTGGAGGAGCTAATGCCAAAAGTTTTTTGGTCATTGATAAAACCGCCTCTGCAGCTACACGAGCTGATGAAGGGTCGTAAACACCACAAGGTCCGTCACAATGAGCCTTTACAGCTCTTGTTGGCAGGAAATTGAAGAGAGAAATTAAAAAGGAGTTCAAAATTCTTAGCATTTATGATTTATATATATTACTTGGATATTTGCTCTTTTGAATACAAGCATTAGAGATCAATGAATTTATTTCACTTCTAAAAGCTCTACTTCAAAAATTAATATTGCATTTGGAGGGATAATACCTCCTGCTCCTTTGGAGCCATACCCTAGTTCTGGAGGTATTACTAATTTCCGCTTGCCTCCGATTTTCATTCCTGCAACACCTTCGTCCCATCCTTTAATAACTCTTCCTTGGCCAAGAGGAAAACTAAAGGGACCTCTTCCATAGCTACTATCAAATTCCTTCCCACTCTCAAGAGATCCTTTGTAATTCACTGAAACTGTTTGACCTTGCTTGGCTTCTGATCCAGTGCCTATAACTAAATCTGTGATTTTTAGACCAGTTGCTGTGGTTATTTCTTTGAGAGTCATTTCAGTGGTTTGATTGGGTGGATTTTTAGTTTTTAATGAAGTTTTGTCTTTGGCCATAATAAATAAAGTCGGGTTTTTATCTTCTGGATCAATTTCAAAAGGTTGCTTAACAATTGCAGTAGATGCAATTGTTTTTGTGTTGGTCTTTTGAGTTGCATCTATGGAGACGGCTATAGATGGTGTTGGAGAAATTATTTGACTTGTAACGCCAATAACAACGCAGGCAAGAAAAATTGAAAAGCTAATAAAAATTTCTTTCAAAGGAAAAAATGTCTAATTAACTTAATTCTTGCAGAATATTAGGTGGATGACTCTTTTCTCTTAAGAAAGCTAATCAAAAAATCATTAAACCTCTGAGATTTTTCTTGAAATCATTTGACTTGCAAAATGATCGAAATGTTGCTTTTTTTCAAGCAGCTTTTGGTGGAGCATTGATTGGGGCCAGCCTTTCTTTAGGCAGTTGGTTTTTTGCTCCAATTTCCATTGCATTGCTTTGGTCAGTTATAAGAATACCTTTTGCTGGTGGTGTTTGGGGGTTTTTCGCGGTTTTAATAAGCCATAGATGGCTTTTGTTTTTACATCCATTAAGTTGGATTGGCATAAAACCATTTTTAAGCTTTCCGATAACAATATGTTTATGGTTTTTTTGCGGTTTAATTGGGTTCTCTCTTTGCTGGGTATGGAGCTTGCTCTCGCAAATCCCTTTTCTTCAAGAGGCAAGAAACGGTCCTTTTGTCGGAAAATTGTTTTATGGAATTAGCTGTTCATTAATATGGGGATTAGGGGAGGTACTTTTATCCAAGACTTCTTTCTTTTGGATAGGTATATCCATTACTCAAGCTTTTGATGATAGCCATTTAATTGGTTTAGCAAGATGGTTTGGATCAGGAGGAGTTTCAACTTCAATTTTATTATTGGGTTGGTTTGTTTGGCAGTTATTTGTCAGAATTAGTAGTAGAAGTTCTTGGAGTAAAATATTAATTTTAACAGTTATTTTCTATTTGAGTATACATAGCCTTGGGGGATTCCTGTTGAATAAAGAAAGTATTAGCTTGGATGATGAATATAAAGTTGCATTGTTACAGCCTTCAATTGGTGTTAGAGAAAGGTTTGGTAATTATTCAAATATTTGGTTTGAACAGAATCTAGAAAGGTATTTAAATTTAGCAAATTATATGAATTCTGATTTCTTAGTTGCTCCAGAAGGATCAATGAAATTGGGCCAAAAATTAAAGTCTTCTCCTCCAATCCCTTTGTTGACTGGAGGTTTTAGATTAGAGAATGGGAAACAAAGAAGTTCTATTCTTGTTTTTAATAAAAACAATTCCGATTATTCATATTACCTGGATAAATTTCGACTTGTTCCTCTGGGAGAGTGGATGCCCAGTTTCTCTGGTTTTAATTTTCAAGGCCTTTCGGCAATTGGAGGGCTTGAAAGAGGTTCAGCTTCAAGGATCCTTGATTGGAATGGTCCTAAATTGGCTGGATTGATTTGTTACGAGATCACTGATGGTGTTGCAGTCTCAAAAGCAGTTAAGGAAGGTGCAGAGTGGATTCTTGCTATAGCAAACCTTGATCCATATCCATTGACTCTTCACAAACAATTTCTTGCATTGGCTCGATTAAGGAGTGTTGAAACAGCAAGAGATTTAGTTATTGTTTCTAATACAGGCCCTTCTGCATTGGTTCAACAAAATGGAGAGATTATTGAAGCAATTAAGCCATTTCAAGAAGGTATTGGCTTTGTAGATTTGCATTTATATCTTAAAGAAACTGGTTATGTTAAATGGGGTGAGATACCTTTAATAATAATTTTATTGATTTCTTTTCTGTATATATATCACTCAAGATTAAATAATTAAAAAGATAATTTTCTAATTTACCTTGCCTCGATAAGGCCACCACCTAATACTATTTCGCCTAAATAAAATACTGCTGCTTGTCCAGGAGAAATTGAAAATTGTTCCTCCTGAAAAATTAATTTGCATCTTTTGGAAGAACTGGCAATGTTTGCTTTATTACTTTGTTTTAAAGGTACTATGGTTGCCTGGACTGGCTTGCTTCTATATCTAACTTGCACATCTACCATGATGGGTGATTTTGGCTCGTCTATAGAGATCCAATTAATTTCCCCGACATAACATTTTTTGGTCCCAGCTTCAGCTCTAGTAGCCACAACAACGCGATTCATTGATGGTTGAAGTTCAATGACATGAAGAGGTTCCTTCCAAGCAACACCTAAACCTTTTCTTTGACCTATAGTAAAATGCTCAATCCCTTCGTGCTTGCCAATTACTTTTCCATCTCTGGTAACAATTTCTCCTAACCTAGGAGGCAAATAAGCGTCTAAGAAGGCTTTCATAGATCCATGGTGCTCTGCTAGGCATAAATCTTGACTTTCCTTTTTCTCTGCAGTTCTTAGGTTGAATTTTTTAGCTTCTTTTCTCGTGTCAGCTTTTTTAAGTTCACCTAAAGGGAAAATAACTTTTCCTAGAATCTCTTGAGATAGATCATAAAGAAAGTAACTTTGGTCTTTTTCTGGATCGAGGCCTCTTAGTAGTTGGTGTCTTTGTTTTGTGTTCTGCAGTCCTTCGAGATTAGGAGCTTCTTGAAAGTGTTTAACTCGTGCATAATGACCGGTTGCAATTCGATTGAAGTTTAAGTTTTCTTGAGCCCATTTAATCATCGGTCCAAACTTAATAAATCGATTGCATCTTGAACATGGAAGAGGGGTTTTGCCTTGTTCATATGCGTTGACGACTACTTCGACAATTTCTTTTTGAAATGAAGATCTAGCATCTATTACATGATGAGAAATACCTAACTGTTCACAAATACCAGCTGCATCAATGAGACCTTCACTGCAACATGAACCTTTGCCAGACATAAGCCAAAGGGTTACACCCTCTACTTGCCATCCAGCTTGAATTAACAGAGATGCTGTTACTGAGCTATCAACTCCACCAGACAAACCAACTGCTACTGAGTGGCTGCCAAAAACACTTCTAAGATTTGCAATAGCATTTGATGAAGCAGTCCTAGGTTCCTTAATTAATCTGTTTTGAAATTGATTTGAAGAGGTCATAAAAATATTCAAAAGCCAAAATAGAAATAAGGAAACACTTTCGTATTTTATATGACACTTTCTTTGAGAAATGTGTACGTTTCAAAGCAAGAATCTGAAGGGTTTTTGAAGGCTGGGGATCTTTTCCAAAATTCGTAGGAAAGTCTTATGCAAATAATGTGAGAAGAAAATGGTTGCATCTGCCTCCAAACCAGCTGAATCTCAGAGAAGGCGAAACAATGACCCTATTAGTTGGTACCTTTCCACTATTGGTAGAGTCCCTCTTCTTACTCCTGCAGAAGAGATTGAACTTGGCAACCAGGTTCAGTTGATGATGTCACTTACTGAAGATGGACTGGCAGATGAAAAGAAGGTTTTTACTTCTCAACAGAAAAGGCAAATCAGAATTGGTAAAAGGGCAAAAGAAAGAATGATGAAAGCAAATCTTAGATTAGTTGTAAGTGTTGCTAAGAAATATCAGGGTAAGGGGCTAGAACTTTTAGATCTTGTTCAAGAGGGATCCCTTGGCTTGGAAAGAGCAGTTGAAAAATTTGATCCTACGCGCGGGTATAAATTTTCTACTTATGCCTTTTGGTGGATTAGGCAAAGTATGACTAGAGCAATTGCATGTCAGTCAAGAACCATTCGCTTGCCAGTTCACTTAAGTGAGAGGTTAGCCACTATTCGAAAAACAAGTTTAGATCTTGCTCACAAGTTAGGAGCCATGCCAAGCAGGATCGAAATTGCAGAAGCTATGAAAATAGAGGTAGAAGAACTGGACTCAATTCTTCGGCAAGCCTTAACTACTAGTAGTTTGGATGCTCCTGTAAATGGTGATGAAGGGAGAAGCTTTCTAGGAGATTTAATTGCTGATAGTTCTTTTGAAGAACCTCTCGACAAAGTAGAGCAGGGAATTCACCAAGAACAGCTTGGCAGATGGCTTACTCACCTAAGCGAACAAGAACAGCATGTTCTTAGACTGCGTTTTGGACTTGATGGAAATGAAAGACATACTCTTGCTGAGATTGGACGTCTCCTCCAAGTTTCTAGAGAGAGAGTTCGCCAAGTTGAATTGAAGTCCTTGAGAAAGCTTAGAAATTTAACTAGGAAGCTTCCAGGAGGTTTTTAATTTAAATTAATCAGCCCAAATATATTTTGTTAAGTCTTTTTGGTCTGGTTCTGGAGCGCTTAAAGCAAATTCAACTGCTTCCTTTACTTCTATATCAATTTCTTTTTCAATTTCTCTAAGTTCTTCTTTTGAACAAATCTCAGCATCAATGAGATTTGTTTCTAGCATTTTGATTGGGTCTCTTTTTGCCCAGAATTCTTTTTCTTCTTCTTTCCTTAGTTCGTCTGGATCAGCCAAGGAGTGTCCTCTAAACCTGTAGGTCAAGCATTCTAGGAGTGTTGGCCCTTTACCCGCCCTTGCCCTCTCTATAGCTCTCTGAGCAGCTTCTCTGACTGCTAGAACGTCCATCCCGTCAACTTCTTCTCCGTGCATTCCAAATGCGCTTGCTTTTCGCCAAATTTCAGGGTCGCTAGTTGCTCTGTCATGAGCCATTCCAATAGCCCATTTATTGTTTTCAACAACAAATAAGATTGGAAGCTTCCAAAGCTGAGCCATATTTAAGCATTCAAAGAACTGGCCGTTATTACAAGTTCCGTCTCCAAAAAATGCAGCTGTAACAGAGTCGCTATCGTCTTGATGTAAAGCATCTTTTTTGTATCTGCTTGTAAATGCTGCTCCAAGTGCAACTGGAATCCCCTCCCCAATAAAGGCATAACCACCCAATAGATGATGTTCCTTAGAAAATAAGTGCATAGAACCACCTCTTCCTTTACTGCAACCCGTTTCCTTCCCAAATAACTCACTCATTACTTCTTTAGCTGGAACTCCTGCACTTAATGCATGAACATGATCTCGATATGTACTGCAAAACCAATCATGTTTAAGTTTCATCGAACAGATTACGCCTGAACTTATAGCTTCTTGTCCGTTATAAAGATGAACAAATCCAAACATTTTGCCGCGATAGTACATTTCTGCACATTTGTCTTCGAATCTTCTGCCCAAGGTCATATCTCTAAAGAGCTTTAGACCTGTGCTGTGATTGACTTTTGGTTGTGTTGATGTGGTCATTTCTTCATTTGGGTAAAGGTTTGAAACTGTTTGTAGATCATGACATCATTTAACAATCCATGTAGGACTGTAAGCGCTAGCGGATTAAGAATTTGCACTCCTGTGTGTAATGCCTAGAGTTTCTTCTTAATAGCCTGTTGATGAGATTGGAACTCCCCATTGATCATTTTCGTTTAGTTGGTATAAGTCCATCTTCAACTCCTGAAGAGGTTCTTAGATTCTTTCAATTGCGATTGGATCGAATACCTCATGAGGGTTTTACTCCCGAAGTGATGGATCAACGTGCCGAGCTTTTAAGACGTTCGGCAGATTTGCTTTGCAATACAGAGCTTAGGACTAAATACGAACAGGCATTAATGGATGGTGCCTCAGGATTAGATTTTTCTTTCAATCGAGAAGTTGCAGGGTTGATTTTATTATGGGAAGCCAATTCTTGCTTGGAGGCCTTTAAGTTAGCCAGAAAGTCTTTGCAACCGCCTCAGGCTCCTGCCTTAGGAAGTGGAAGAGAGTCCGATTTAGCTCTCCTGGCAGCATTGTCTTGCAGGGATGCGTCTAATCAAGAGCAGGAACAAAGACGGTATGCTTTTGCTGCTGAGTTATTAGAAGAAGGTATTCAATTGCTTCAGCGCATGGGCAAGTTGCCTGAACAAAGGCAGGTTTTAGAAAAAGATTTAGAGTTATTACTTCCCTATAGGATTCTCGATTTATTAAGTAGAGATTTATCTGATAAAAAATCTCATCAAGAGGGCCTTACTTTATTAGATGGATTTGTATTAAAGAGAGGTGGTTTAGAAGGCAAAAATCTTTATAAAATGGGAGGAAAATTTGATCAAACTGATTTTGAGTTGTTTTTTCAACAAATCAGAACTTTTTTAACTGTTCAAGAACAAATTGATTTATTTATTCATTGGTATAAAAGAGGTTCTACTGATGCTGGATTCCTAGCTGTTATTTCTTTAATTGCTGCTGGTTTTTATTACCGTAAACCTGAAACCTTGCTAAAAGGTAGAAAATATTTAAAAGGATTAAATCTCCAAGGCTTTGATGCATTCCCTTTGCTTGGATGTATAAACCTCTTGCTTGGAGACTTAAAACAGGCTGAAACTTGTTTCTCAAATAGTCCCGATAGGAAGCTTAAAGATTGGCTTAGCTCTTATCCCGGAGAACCTTTAGCTGCATTTTGTGATTATTGTAGAAACTGGTTAGCTAATGACGTTCTTGTTAGTTTCAAGGACATTGCGTTTACCACTATTGATCTTGAAGCATGGTTTGCTGATAGGGATGTTCAAGACTTTTTGGAAAAGCTTGAAATGAGAGGAGCAAGAGGTATTGCGAAAGTTGGTAGATCATATTTGGAAAAGCTTGATGGAAGAAAAGGTGCTCGTCAAATTACTAAGGCTGGTAAATCTCTTTTTGGTAATTTTGCAGACTTAGATAGCCAAGTTCAAGAACCTCAATCTAAAGAAAGTAAAAGGGAAATGTTATTCGAAGAAGAAAATGAGT
>QCOP01000032.1 GCA_003212885.1 Prochlorococcus sp. AG-432-D11
GAAAACGAGATGCAAGCATTAATGTTGCTATGGATTTAGTTAAAAAAGGAGAGGCTTCTGCTGTTTATTCTGCTGGCAATTCTGGTGCCATGATGGCTGCAGCAATTTTTCGTTTAGGGCGCTTAGGTGGTATTGATCGTCCTGCTATAGGCGCATTATTTCCTACTCGAGATCCATCACAACCAGTTCTTGTGCTTGATGTTGGAGCAAATATGGATTGTAAGCCCAGTTATTTGCATCAGTTTGCTTTGTTAGGCAACATCTATGCGCGTGATGTTTTACAAGTCAACAAACCAAGAGTTGGATTATTGAATATTGGTGAAGAGTCTTGTAAAGGGAATGACTTGTCTTTAAGAACTTATGAGCTTTTAAAGAAAGAGGATCGTTTTAATTTTGCAGGTAATTGTGAAGGGAGAGATGTACTGTCTGGCAATTTTGATGTAGTTGTTTGTGATGGCTTTACAGGAAATATTTTATTGAAATTTCTAGAGTCAGTGGGTGGAGTTTTGCTAGATGTTCTTCGGGCTGAATTACCTAGAGGCCGAAGGGGTAAGGTAGGATCTGCTTTTTTGCGAAGTAATTTAAAAAGGATTAAGAAGAGATTAGATCATGCTGAACATGGAGGTGCTTTACTTCTTGGCGTGAATGGCATTTGTGTTATTGGACATGGGAGTAGTAAAGCTCTTTCGGTTGTAAGTGCACTGAGAATTGCACATTCTGCTGCTAGTCATGGAGTTATGGAAGATCTCGCAGCATTACAAACGCCTAAAGCATTGAGTGATGAGCAATTAATTTCTAATGCTGTGATTGACTAAATCAAAGGAAACTTCTTACCTAATTGACTTTTTCATCAACAATTGGTCATTCTGTTGCCTTGGTTGGCAGTGGTAGTGCGACACCAAGGCAAGTTGTCACAAATGATCAACTTGCTCAAAGAGTCGAAACTACAGACGAATGGATTTCTACAAGAACCGGTATTAAAGAAAGGAGAGTGTCGGCAGTAGGAGAGTCTGTTTCAGCATTATCAGCTACAGCTGCTAATGCAGCATTGCAAATGGCAGGATGGGACCCTGATTCAGTAGATTTAATTGTTTTAGCAACTTCTACGCCTGATGATTTATTCGGCTCTGCTCCTAAAGTGCAATCGATAATTGGAGCAAAAAATGCTTTTGCTTTTGATTTGACAGCAGCGTGTAGTGGCTTTTTATTTGGTTTAGTTACTGCTTCTCAATATTTAAGTACGGGGTCAATGCGACGAGCATTAGTTATTGGATCTGATCAATTGACTAGTTGGATGGATTGGGATGATCGAAGAAGTTGTGTTTTGTTTGGGGATGGAGCAGGCGCTATTGCTTTGGAAAGAACAACTAGAAAAGATAATGTTTTGATTGGATTTCAATTAAAATCTGACGGGAGTAGAGGCCAGTGTTTGAATTTGCCTCAAAAAAATCAATATAAAGAGTTAGTGGGAAATATTAGTCATCATTGTGGAGGGTTCTCTAATATTCAAATGAATGGTCAAGAAGTTTATAAGTTTGCTGTAAGAGAAGTACCTAATATTTTGAAGGAGACATTGAAAACATATCAAGTTGATTCAAAGGAAATTGATTGGCTACTTTTACATCAGGCTAATCAAAGAATTCTTGATGCAGTTGCAGATAGATTAAAACTCTCTCAATCTAAAGTTTTGAGTAATTTGTCGAAGTATGGAAACACTTCTGCAGCTACGATTCCGTTGGTATTTGATGAATCAATTCGCTCTGGGAAAGTTAAGCCAGGAGATTTAATTGCTACTAGTGGATTTGGAGCTGGCTTAAGTTGGGGAGCAGCTCTTTTTAGGTGGGCTGGCCCAACTTAGGTCTTTATTTTTGTTCATTTATTATGACTATTGCTTGGCTTTTCCCTGGTCAGGGATCTCAAAAAGTTGGTATGGCTCAAGATTTAATTAGTCTGCAAGGATTTTCTGAAAGGTTTGATTATGCTTCTGAGATCTTGGGAAGGGATTTATTAAAGATTTGCCAAGGAGAGGTACCTATTTCAGATAGTTGTAATGATTTGAATGATACAAGAAATACCCAGGCAGCTTTATTTGTTATTGAGTCTTTACTCGTAGATGATTTGAAGAGACAAGGTAGAACAGCCTCGCTAGTTGCAGGTCATAGTCTTGGTGAATTCACAGCTTTATACGCAGGTGAAGTAATTGACTTTTATATTGCTATTAAGCTTTTAAAAAGAAGATCTGAACTAATGGCTGCTTCCAAAGGGGGCGCTATGGCTGCTGTATTAGGTTTTGATAGATTGCAGCTTGAGACTTTAGTGAATCAAACTGATGATGTTGTAATTGCTAATGATAATAGTGCTGAGCAAGTGGTTTTATCTGGGAGCCCAGAGGCTGTTAGTAATGTGTCTAAAATACTTAGTTGTAAACGGGTAGTGCCTTTAAATGTTTCAGGAGCTTTTCATTCACCTTTGATGGAAAATGCTGCAAGACATTTTTCTGAAGAATTAGATAATGTTCAGTTCAAAGATTCTATTTTTCCTATTTTAAGTAATTCAGATCCAAGCCCAACATCTGAAGGAATCTTATTAAAGAAAAAGTTAAGACAGCAGATGACGACAGGAGTTAGGTGGAGAGAAACCATGGAAATAATTGAAAAGAACAATATATCGACTGTTGTGGAAATTGGTCCTGGGAAGGTATTGAGTGGTTTGGCGAAAAGATCAATGAGAGATATATCTGTTAATCAAATTGCCTCCTCAGATGATTTAGGTCATTGAATATGTTTAAGATATGAATCCTAATAGAGATAGTCAGTTGAACAGGAAAAGCAGTCAAGGCAGCATTATTTATACTTTAGTGAGTTATTTTTTGGTATTTCCTGTATTTAGATTATTTTTAAGAGGAAAATCTCAAGCAAGTAGTGGGAACTTAGTTCCTAGAAATATTTCTATCATTATTGTTTCCAATCATGGCTCATATTTAGACCCTCCTATTTTAGGACATTCATTGGGGCGTCCAGTTGCATTTATGGCAAAGGCAGAGTTATTCAAAATTCCTATTCTTTCTAGAGTTATTCGGGCTTGTGGCGCATATCCTGTTAAGAGAGGGGCTAGTGATAGAGAGGCATTAAGAGTTGCTACTCAACGTTTGGAAGAAGGTTGGGCAACGGGAGTATTCCTAGATGGAACTCGTCAAGAAAATGGTCGCGTCAATAATCCAATGGCAGGGGCTGCATTATTAGCTGCTCGCAGTGGAGCATATCTGCTTCCGGTTGCAATCATTAATAGTCATAGGGTATTGCCTAAAGGAATTAGGTTTCCAAAATTATGCCCTGTTCATGTGAGAGTTGGAGATTTAATCCCACCACCCTCGAGTAAAAAGAAAGACGATCTTTTAAGAACAACTTCTTTATTAAAAACAAAAATCAATCAAATGATTGATAAAGGACTGTTGTCTTGAAAATAAACTCTAAAAAGAATGTAAAAATCTAGTTTGATTTTTGAGGGGTATGATTTCTTGTAGATCTTTTACTATGACGAAGTATCCTATAGCTCGGATTGAATCAAAATATAGTTACTTGATGTTTTTCTGAAAACAATACCGATTATAATTAATTCCTAATGAAGATATCTTAACTCCTCTACTCCCTTCAAATTACGTCTAGTTATTGTTACTCATTTAAGACGATCCATTGTTGTAATGAATTTAATATGTTCTAGTTTGAATCAGCTTTGTTGTCAATAATTGGTCTAAAGCCACTCAGTGGAGCTATTGCCTTGCAATCTCTAGCTACGATTATCAGATTTGCTTCAGGTTTTTAATTGCCCAGTTAGGTTATTCAATATTATTCCTCCGCTGATTATAATATTTATCTTTAATTCCTTAGAATAGGAAAGATATTTTCTTTTCTATTTATATCTCCTCTAGGGACTAATATTAGGTGTACATTTGTCTTATTACCACTTCCTATTTAAAACACACTTAATGGATATATAGAAGGAATTAATGCGAATAAAGATATTATCTAAATATCTTATTGTTTGTGTCACTATTTTTAGACTGGAGCGATTGGATAAATTGGTAAAACATCTTTCCAGTTCGAAGGTTGTTTTTTTTGATATCGCTTGAAGCACAGTTGTAAAAGAATATTAGTATCTTCTGCAATGCTTTCAGTAAATTCATATACTTGATCTGTGTCAGAACTATTTTTGAGAAGGTGCGGTGATTCGATTTCTATAATTTCACTTGTATTAGTTTTACCTTGCTTTAATAAATATTTTCCACCAACTACTCCTCTTCTTGGGAGATTTTTTTTGATCCAAAATGTGTCACCATATTCAGTATTAATTTCTTCTTTGATTCTCCATGCCATCAATTCAAAACTGCTGATGCCATCGAGATGGCATTGTCGTTGCTGCGATAAAATTCTTGCCATTCCAATTGTTATTCTAGTACCAGTAAATCCTCCTGGACCTGTTGCAACAGCTATTCGCTCAATGTTTGACCATTCATGAGCTGGGAGAATTGCATCTACGCAAGAAAACAGTTTCTTAGAAAGTTCTTTACCAAGGTTGAAATTTCCGTTTTGAATATGATTTTGTTCTTTATATAAGTTTAGTGTGGCGACTCCAAAAGTTTTTGTGGAACTATGTAATGCCAGTAAAAAGGAGGCTTGATTAGATGCCATTTTAGCTTGGTATAGTTTCATTTGGTCTTAACCGCATCCATCTACCAAGATCTTTGCGAAAACTTTGACAACCTTGAACGTCCCATTCAATAGATGCTTCTCCATTTGATTGATCAAGAATACTTACATGTATTCTTGGTTTATGTGGATCAAAATCAGGATCCATAGTCAGATGACTGGCATTATGTTGTGTTTCTACAGAGTGATAGGTCTTACATCGATCGACCCAATAGCAGTTCACACATATGCACATGTCAAATAATGCTAAAAACAAAAATAATGCTCAGGATAATTCTACTTTGATAGATAAAGGGTTTTTAAAATCTTTAAATTTTAATCAATGGCCATTTGATGTAAGTGATTTACCCAAAGGAGCTGCTTTAGTTGGGGGGGCGGTTAGAGATGCATTGTTGGGTATAGAAATATGTAATCGAGATCTGGATTTTGTAATACCTAATAATGCAAAAGATGTTTGTAAAAGGCTTCAAAATAAATATGGAGGAACAATAGTTCTGCTTGATCAAGAAAGAGATATTTCAAGGTTGGTCATAGATGGTTGGACTATTGATTTTGCTAGACAAGTTGGCTTGACTTTTAATGAAGATTTGTTGAGAAGAGATTTTACAATTAATGCCATAGCGATTCTTTTTGATAATGACGAGTTGATAGTTGTTGATCCAACTAATGGAATTTATGATTTAAAGGAGAGAAAGCTGGCTGCAATAAGTGAACAAAATCTTATCGATGACCCATTGAGATGTTTGCGTGCTTTTCGATTAATGTCTGAGTTGAATTTTTGCTTGGATAAACAAACTGAGATTTTTATTTTCAATAATGCAAAATTGCTCCAAACAGTTGCCTCTGAAAGAATTAAAGGCGAAATTGAAAGATTTATTCAAGGGACTTGGGCGGATCATAAGATGAGAGGATTAAGGAAATCTTCCTTGTTATTGCCTTGGCGTGATTCTTTCAACCATAAAAGTTTTGAAGGTTTATCTTTAAAAAATATTTCTGATTTCAATTCTGAGGAACGTGCTTTGTCAATACCTATGTTGCGTCTAACCCACTTGATTAGTGACAAAGGTTTAATGGAGTTGAAATTCAGCAAAAAAACTCAAAAAATATGCTCTTGTCTTAGATATTGGCTTAAGAAAAACGATGGTTTGGGATTTAGAAGTCTTCATGAAAATGAAAGACTACAACTTCATCAAGAGCTTGAAGAAGTCCTCCCTGCCTTAATTATCACGCTTAATCAGACTGATCAAAAAATTTGGTTGCAACGTTGGAGAAATTTAAGTGACCCACTTTTTCACCCTTTTTCTCCAATAGATGGAGACACTTTACAAAGAGTTTTCAAGATTTCCGAAGGACCGATTATTGGCAAACTTTTGTATTATTTACGCCAGGAAAATGCTTTTGCAAGATTGCCAAATCATCAAGAAGCTTTGAAATTAGCTCGTAACTGGTTGCAACATAATTAACCTTTTTGTGATTAACTACACAGAAGGAGTTTGTTTTCAATCCTTGATGAGGTTCTTCCCCAATAGCATTTTTTCTTTATGAGCGTTCGTCTTTACATCGGTAATTTACCCCAGTCTTTTAAAAGCAAGGATCTTGATTCCCTTCTTGCGAATATTGGAAAAGGTATTCGCTTTAAGGCCGTTTTAGATCGTGACACTAAAGCATGCAGAGGTTTTGGCTTTGCCAATGTAGAGACTGAAGAATTGGCTAATCAGGTTATTGAACAATTAAATGGCCAAGATTTCTTTGGCAACAATTTGAGAGTAGAACGTTCAGAGAGAAAGGAATCTAATGCTGGTTCTGGACGAAGAGGTAATGGTGCAGCTAACGCAAAATCCAATAATTCAAATAGGAAGACTTTTAAGAAGGTTGTTCATAGTGATGCACCTAGTAAGGAAGCTCCAGATCCAAGATGGGCTGGAGAATTGTCAAAACTTAAAGAGCTTCTTGCTAATCAAAAGACTAGTGTTTGAATCTTGCAAATACACAACTCCTAAAAATTAAATAGATTTACTTTGTTCTAGAGATTACATAAGATATAGGTAGTTCCAGCATTTTGATCCATTTGCTTACGTAAGCTCTGTTATTAAAAACGTCATAATTATTTCTTTCTATCACATCAAGGATGCCTCTATACAGCCTTAAGGATGTCCATACTGGCCATCTAGCATCCTCTGAAAGCCATCTCACTCCTTCTTCAGATTTTTCAAACCATTCTCTGGCTCGTTTGAGCTGGAAAGCCATTAATAGTTCCCATTGTTGATTTAAGGTTCCTTTCATTAGATCTTCTTCGGAATAGTCAAATTTCACTAAGTCTTCTTGAGGTATATAAATTCTGCCTCTGCCACGATCCTCACCAACATCTCGTAAAATATTGGTTAGTTGGTTTGCAATACCTAGAGCAACAGCTGCTTGTGAAGTATCGGGTTTAATACTCCAGGGAGCATTGGTATAAGCGTTATCAATCCCCATAACTTGCTGCGTCATTAGCCCAACTGTGCCAGCTACCCTGTAGCAATAGAGCTCAAGATCATTAAAGGTTTCGTATCTTGTTTGAGTTAAATCCATTCTCTGCCCTTCGATCATATCTAAATAGGGTTGGATAGATTGAGGGAACTTTTCGAGAGTATCTAGAATGACTGCATCAAGATCGGTGTGAACAGTCCCAGCAAAAACGTTTCTTGTTTTTGCTTCCCATTCGTTCAGCCGGTTTGCTAGCTCATTAATGGGCAATTTTTGAGCTTCTGGGCTATCCATAAGCTCATCTGTTCTTCTGCACCATACATATATGGCCCATATCGCCTTTCTCTTTTTTGGTGGAAGTAATAAAGTACCTAAGTAGAAAGTTTTAGCCCATTTGGCGGTCTCTTTTCTGCAAGATTCATAGTCATCATTAAGGTTCACTTTATCTGTGCTTGTTATCGATCATGATTAACAATTATATCTAAGAGCCTCGAAAATTTGCATTTTGCATGCTCCCCTGAATTGTTTTTGTTAATGATCATTATATTTCAGATTGATTGATTTTATTTGCGCACATTTTTCCACTTAATACAGCTCCTTCCATTGATGCTAGGTATTTTTGCATAGTGTAATCACCTGCAAGAAAGAAATTGGAGATTGGAGTATCTTGATCAGGTCTAAGCTTTTGACATCCTGGAGTTGATTTATATACCGAAAGAGGTGTTTTCACAATTTTATAT
>QCOP01000033.1 GCA_003212885.1 Prochlorococcus sp. AG-432-D11
TTTTATTTTAAACAGCTCTTTTTTGGAGGCATAATTAGGAATATGTTTATATTTCATATTTAATGAATGGCTATTTAATTGTGTATTTTCTTTAGGTTTCAATAAATGGCATTGGATTTTGATCAAACCGGTTTTTTGTTGGAATAGCTTCTCCTTTTAAATTACTGTCAAGCCCAGCGGTTCTCTCAAGGGCTTGTCTGAACGTTCTTGCAGCTAAGAGGGGCATATCTCTTGGAACTGAAATCCGATCTTTTAGGTATCTTAACCCTTGAGCACTTCCTTCTAGAGGAATACAATTTGTCCCCTTAATCATATTTGTTAGTGCTGCTCTTAATGGTTGATCAAATAAATCTGATTTCATTGGATTGATTTCAATGATGGTTTTCTTATGTTTATAAACTCTTGTTAGGGCAACTAGTTCTGGTGGATAGTTTTTTGTTGCTTGTACAGAAGTTTCTAATTTGCCTAATCCTTCACCAGAATCTATTTGAGAAGACAATGTTTCTTGAGCTACGCTTTTAATTTTCCAGCAACCACCCATTTGAGGTGGCAGGTCATGAGCATGAGTATGGAAGTCCCCTTGCGTTCCTACATATTCATCAAGTTTTTCTAGAGAGTTGAACCATTCATCTATGGATGTAAAATTTTCGCGAATTAGAAAACCTTTATAATAAGCCAATGAAGCATTCATCCTTTCCAAATAGGGAATAAAAATGACATCTGCACTCCCTGGATATAATAGTTTTCCTTCTGTAGTCCAACAGTCTAAAAAGTAAGAATTATTTTTTGATAATTCCTCGTTTAGAACATTAGCTACTTCAAAGAAGTTATTTTTCCTTCTATTCTCTGTGCTTTCATTGAATGCAGGGTTGCATAACCACATGCACCAAGCTCGAAATAGATCTCTTTCGAGTTTCCTAAAATCCATTACATATGGATCTTTCAAAGACCTCCCAAGTGGACCATAGGTTTCTTCTAAATGTATTAGTATTTGGTCGCTTTCAGTGATTACTCTTCCATCAATTTCAATTGCAGGAAGCATTCCAGAGGGTACTTTTTCAAGATACCAATTCTCTTTTTTTCCATAGCATCTCATTGTAACTTTTTTAATGAGATAGGGGATTTTTTTTAATTCGAGCCAAATCCATACTTTTTGGCAATACGGACACCAGGCATGATAATCCCTATAAAGGGTTACTTTTACCTTCTCGTGGCTTTGACCAAAAAGTCTTGTTTTTGCTTGTGGTTTGTTTGTTCCATTTATAAGATTTGATTCAAGAAGTAAATTTTCTGATAATTCTTTCCAAGAGAGTGCGGTTATTGATTCGTTCATGGTTGATGATGAGAAGTAAATTGATTTGTAGAAGATTGTCTGAATCTGAAAACGTTTTTGATCTTGTTGTTCTTGGCGCAGGGTCTGGAGGATTGGCTGCTGCCAAAAGAGCTGCTAGTTATGGAGCAAAGGTAGCAATTATTGAGGGAGATAGAGTTGGTGGAACTTGTGTAATAAGAGGATGTGTCCCAAAAAAACTTTTGGTAATTGGGTCGCACTATAGAGAATATATTCAAGATTCTAAGAGTTTTGGAGTTGATCTTCTTGGTTCAAGTATTCATACCAGTACATTATTATTAAATGTTCGCAAAGAGGTTGATCGTCTTAACCAGCTTCATATAAGTATGTTAGGGAAATCAGGAGTTCATCTTTTTTCTGGTTGGGGGAAATTTGTTGGGGAAAATATTATAGAAGTAAAGCCTAAAGATCCATTAAAGAGTTCTTATAAGATTTGTGGAAGGAAGATTTTAATTGCTGTAGGTAGCCAACCTGTTCGTCCAAATATAAAAGGATCATCTCTTGGTTATGTAAGTGATGATATTTTCTTATTGGAAAAATTCCCTAAAAAAATCGTTATTATTGGTGCTGGTTATATTGCTTGTGAGTTTGCATGTATTTTTAATAATTTAGGTGTAGAAGTTATTCAAATAGTAAGAGGGGATAACCTTTTAAAGACTTTTGATAAAGAAGTCTCAAACTTTCTTAGGGATTATATGAGGTCTAGTGGGGTTAAAATATTTTTTGAGCATGAGGTAAAAGAGTTGTTAGGCAGTAAGGGAGATATTAATGTAATAACTAAGAAGGATAGTTCTATTAATTGTGATGCGACTTTATTTGCAATTGGTCGTAAACCATTTATAAATGGCTTGCATTTAGATGTTGTAAATGTAAACTCTAACCTAGGGAAAATCATAGTCGATAAAAATAATATGACTAGTAATTCATCTATTTTTGCTGTCGGTGATGTTACTGATAAAGTTAACCTAACACCAGTTGCTATTGAGGAGGGCCGAGTATTTGCTGATAGATTATTTGGCGGAATTACTAGGTCAGTTGATTATCAATATATTCCTAAGGCTGTGTTTAGCCAGCCTGAAATTGCCTCAGTCGGACTTTCTGAAAGCGAAGCTTGTGATGAATATGGAACTAAAAATATAAGTATTTATAAAACAAGTTTTAGACCAATGTCTCAAGCCTTGACTAAGAGAAATAGAAAGTGTTTTTTGAAATTAATTGTAGATATTGATTCAAATAAAGTTGTCGGATGCCATATGGCAGGAGAAAATGCTGCTGAAATTATCCAAATGGCAGCAATAGCTATTTCAATGGGAGCTACAAAAAGTGATTTTGATAGAACTATGGCTTTGCACCCAACAATTGCTGAAGAATTTGTTACAATGATCTGATATCTAGTTACTACGTAGGGTTGCTTTTTATTGATTGCCAATACTTAATCACTTTGAATGTAATCAAAGCTAATCCAATTGGGAAGATAAAGCAGATCAAAAACAATCTAAACGTTTCATGTATTGATGGAGTAATTAGAGGTATTATCTGATCTGCTAAGTAAATAAAATAAAGTATTAATAATGTCATGCCTTCTTTCCTGCTAATAATACCTTTTGTCCAAAAAATTGGCATGCAGGCTAAGGTTGTTAATATCATGATTGGGAAATCTCTTTGTATTAATATATTCTCAACATTCAGACCTGTACTAGAAGAAACAACAGCACAACTTCCAAGAACAAGAAGCTGATTTAGGAGACTACTGCCAATTACATTCCCTATAGCTAGATCTGTTTTTCCCCTAAGTGATGCAACTAATGATGTTGCAAGCTCAGGCAAGGAAGTTCCCGCAGATACGATTGTTAGTCCTACAAGTGATTCGCTCCAACCATAGGAAAAGGCAAGAGCTTTGGCTCCATTTACAAGAAAGTTAGAACCTACGCCTAAAAGGGAAATCCCTAAAAGAATCTTCAAGATAGCTTTTTTCCAACTATTAGAATGAGGTTCAATATTAATATCTGGTTCTGCTTGCTTACTAGAAAGTGGTTCTTCTATAGCAGTTCTAATTTCCCAAATAGTATTAATAATTAGAGCAAGCAGTAAAGCCAGACCTGCTTGCCATGTTATTTGACCTGTTGATGCCATTCCCCAAACTGCTGCTGAAACAGCAAGTAGTAGAGGCACATCTCTTCTGACCAGACGACTTTCGACTTTTAAAGGCATTATTAATGCGCTGCTACCTAACACAACCAAAACATTAAAAATGTTGCTTCCAATTACATTGGATACGGCAATAGCATCAGAGCCTTTCAAGAATGATCCAATACTGACAAAGAGTTCTGGAGCACTTGTACCTAATGAAACTACTGTTAATCCAATTACAAGTTGAGGTATCCCAAAGATTAAAGAAATCCCAGCTGCACCTTGTATAAATAATTCGCCCCCACCAAATAGAAGGATGATACCAGTGATAATTTCTAATATTGATTTGATTAATAACGAAAACATAGTGATTTGAATACAATAAATTCAGTTTTTGGATTAGAAGCTTGTATAAAAGTCTTTCGACGGAAGATATTTTTACGTTATCTTTAGGCTAATCCTCTTTCATTAGTAAAATTCAATTACTGTTGACTAATATCAATTTGTCACAACCAACAATTACATTGCGTCAGCCTGATGATATGCATTTACATCTTCGCGACGGAGATGTAATGAGGTCAGTTCTCCCAGCTTCTACAAGGGTTTTTCGTCGTGCAGTGATAATGCCTAATTTAGCTCCACCGATTACAACAATAGATCAAGCAAAGGCGTACAAAAAGAGTATTCTTTCTGAGATAACAAAGGATATAAATTTTCTACCATTAGTCACAGCCTATTTAACTGATGATATTTCTTCAGATGAATTAAAAAAAGGATTTGAAGAGCAAGTCTTTTTTGCAGCAAAATTATACCCAGCAAATGCAACTACAAATTCATCTTCTGGTGTGAGAGATATTCGTAACCTTTACTCAGTTTTTGAGATGATGGAGCAAATTGGCTTGCCATTGTTAATTCATGGAGAAGTTACAGATTCTGATGTTGATATTTTTGATAGAGAGGCTGTTTTTATTGAAAAATATTTGCAGCCCCTCCTAAAAGACTTCCCTTTATTAAAAGTCGTTTTAGAGCACATTACTACTCAGAATGCAGTTCAGTTTGTTGAATCAAGTGAATACAACTTAGGTGCAACAATTACGCCTCATCATTTGCATATAAATAGGAATGCAATGTTTCACGGTGGTTTTAGGAGTGATTTTTATTGTTTACCAGTTGCCAAAAGGGAGCAACATCGTGTGTCTTTAAGACGTGCGGCTACAAGTGGTAAATCATGCTTTTTTTTAGGCACTGATTCTGCGCCTCACTTGCGAGATGCTAAAGAAAGTGCATGCGGATGTGCAGGAATCTTTAATGCTTTTAATGCAATCGAAAGTTATGCCCAGGTTTTTGAGGAAGAGAACGCACTAGAAAAATTAGAGGCATTTGCAAGCGAATTTGGAGCACGCTTTTATGGCCTTCCCTTAAATAACGACTTTATTACACTTGAAAAAAGGAGGTGTAAGGTGCCTGACAGAATTCCTTTGGTAGGTAGTTTTTCTGAAAAAGAATTTATTGTACCTTTTCATGCAGGAGAATATTTGAACTGGTCATTGGTAAATACACAGACCTGATTAAGTTTGTAAAGACTTGGAAGTGAATCCATGATCAATTAATGCGAGTGGCGGGACTTGAACCCGCACGAAGTTTGACCTTCTCAGGATTTTAAGTCCTGTGTGTCTACCAATTCCACCACACTCGCAATGGCCCAAAGGTTAGTCCTTATTTTAGCAGCAGCATGAGGTGTTAACTCCTTAATCTTTTCAGCTCTTGATAAGTTTATGAAAATAGCGACATTTGAACAGCTTGCTTATTTTCTATTAACCTATGAAAATACATAAGGATTTGTTTTTTTAAAACGGTTTTTGTTCTCCTAAACAGTTCAGTTCTATGACAAACAATTTATTAGTTTTGGCAGAGTATGGAACCATAGGTTTTTTATATTTAGTTTTAATTCCTCTTTTTCTCTGCTTTTGGATGAATACTCGATGGAATTTTATGGGCAAGTTTGAACGGCTTTTGATTTATGGATTTGTTTTTTTGTTTTTCCCCGGCTTGATTTTATTTTCCCCTTTGCTGAATCTTCGGATGCGTGGACAGGGTGAGGTTTGAAATGTGACTAAGTTAAATGTTGTTCAAATCGGAATATGTGTTTTCCTTCTGGGTGCAATAGGCTATGGAACTTTCCTGTTTCTTGGATTTGATAGTCAATTTGCGGGAATTGCAGCAGAAGCTATTTTAATCTTGCTCGTGGTTGTCTGGACAGCCTCATATCTTTTAAGAGTAGTAAATGGCAAAATGACTTTTATGGAACAACGTAAACGATATAGAGAAGCATATGAGCAACTTACAAACGACGAACTTTTAAAGAAATTTGATTCAATGTCTGAAGAAGAGCAAGAAAAGATAATGAAAGATACCAAGATTGATAAAAAATGAACCATGAGATAATTTTTCTTACTGTTTAGAGTTTTTGAATTAATGACAAACAATTCTAATCCTTTAAAGATTTCCAAGATTAGTGACACTTTTGCAAAAGTAAAAAAGGAAGGAAGGATTGCTTTAATGCCTTTCCTGATGGCTGGCGATCCTGATTTAAAAACAACTAAGGAAATCCTTGTGGAACTTCAACGCAAGGGCGCTGACATTATTGAATTAGGTGTTCCTTATAGTGACCCACTTGCAGACGGACCTGTGATTCAGTTAGCAGCTTCTCGTGCTCTCTCATCAGGTACTTCCATAAAGTTAGTATTGAAAATGTTGTTTGAATTGAGGTCTAAATTATTGATTCCAGTGGTTCTCTTTACTTACAGCAATCCTTTGCTTAATTATGGAATGGAAAATTTTTGTGAGGATCTTTCTAGTGCGGGAGCAGCAGGTCTTGTTGTTCCAGATCTTCCTTTAGAAGAAGCTGATAAATTGTCAGATATTGCCTCTGCAAAAGGTCTTGATTTAGTCCTTTTAGTTGCACCAACGACCCCTAGTGAGAGAATGAAAAGGATTTCCAAAAGGAGTAATGGTTTTACTTATCTTGTAAGCGTTACTGGTGTTACTGGAGTGCGTTCTTCATTGGATAATAATGTTAAATCACTTATTAAAGAAATTAAAGGATTTAGTTCAACTCCCGTAGCCGTTGGTTTTGGGATTTCAGGTGCTAATCAAGTCCAAAAAGTAAAAGATTGGGGAGCTGATGGAGCAATTGTTGGAAGTGCACTTGTAGAGAAGATTGAAAATGCGGATCCAGGTTGTGAGGTCAAAGAGGCAGGCCTTTTTTGCGAACAACTACGTAAAGCAGCTAGTTAAAATCTCAAGTTAAAGATAGATACTGCAAAGCATTTTTTTTAAAACAAAAAAGGCCTCAGAATCATTCTGAGACCGATTACTCAATAAATAATTTTTTGTTTTAATAGATAGACCTAAGTTCCTCTTCAGAGGATTTAATCATCGTCTCCCTCATCAGCTCCTGCAGGAACTAATCTGATTTGTTTGCGTCCAAGTTTGATTTCAAATTCATCACCAGCTTTGAGATCTAGTAATGCTGTATATGCTTTACCAATTAAAAGATTGCCATTACCTTGGACGGTTGCAACATAACTAAGCTTTCTGCCACCTTTCCCAATACCTGCAACACCTGTTGCTCCTAGGTTTACTCCTTTAGCTTCTAAAAGAGCCTCGTAAAAAGCAGTGAAGTTTAGACGTTCACCACCATCGTTCTTAGTGGATACATATCCACATGCTCGAACAAGATCTGATTTACTGACATCACCAAGTTCTTTGACTTTGGAGAGCAGGTCGCTACCAGTAAGCATAATTTAAGTAATAAATGGATCTACTAAATTAACATAGCAATTAGTTAGCCAATTGTGCAATCATTTAGTTGTATATTTGATCAAATTATTCACTATCTAAGTTAATGGAGCGATTTGTTCTTTTTGGTACATACTGTGAAAATGCTATTCAAAAGCGTGAACCTTTTCGTGAAATCCATCTTTCAAGGCTTTCTAAACTCAAGGAAGATGGGATACTTATTACGTTAGGTCCAACTAAATGCACTAAGTATGTATTTGGAATTTTTGAGGCTCCTACTCTTCAGACTGTTCAGAAACTTTTAGAGGAAGACGTTTATTGGAAAGAACAAATATGGACTTCAATAGATGTTTATTCTTGGACCCAAGCTTTTTGAGATTGTTCCCAAATCCAATGTGCAAGAATCTCTTCTTGTCCATCATCAAGATTTTTTTTATATCCACTCATAATTCCAATACCTTCAATAGCAATTTTTGCTATAGCTTCGGGACTATCTAAATGATTACGTTCTAAATCCTTGAGCTTTAGAGTTTTGTTTCTTCTAATGATATTTCCTCCATTAATATGGCAACTTGCGCAGTTGTTTTGAAAAAGATCTTCGCCTTGAGTTTCAT
>QCOP01000034.1 GCA_003212885.1 Prochlorococcus sp. AG-432-D11
TTGAGCGTCTAGGAACAGATATTCCCTCTAATCCTTTCCAGTGCAGGGAGTTTGAGTATCCATGAACAGGCATGAATATATGAAAGTACGGAGAGGGTGGTTGTCCAGTTGGCACGACATGGCATTTGATGGCATGAAAAATAAGGTCATTTCATGCTTTTCCATGTATTTTTTCCAGTGACGGGTTACGAATTGCTAATTCCAAGGCCAAGTTAAGATTAAAGGTGAATAAAACAAGATTTAAATGATAATTCCAGGTCCACTTATTTCTGCACTGACTTTCCCAGGAGTTGTGGTCCATGAATTTGCTCATGCGATATTTTGTAAATTCTTTAAGGTGCCCGTTTATGAAGTTGTTTATTTCAGATTTGGAAGTCCAGCAGGATATGTAACTCATGGGAAAAGTGATCATTGGTATCAGGATGTAATGATTGCGGCGGGTCCTTTTTTCTTAAATTCATTAATAGGAGCATTATTAGCATTCCCAGTAGTAATTAATTCACAAGACATAGAGACTATAAATTTTATCGGCGGGGTGCTTGTTTGGGCATCAATTTCAATTGCCATGCATGCAATACCTAGTACAGGTGATGCTAAGAGCATGTGGAAAGCAGTCTCAGGAAATAAGGCCCCCTTAATTGCAAAAATAATTGTTAGTCCAATTATTGCAATCATATATTTACTTTCCTGGGGATCATTCTTTTGGTTGGACGTAATTTATGGATTCTGTGTTTGCTTTATAGGTCCAAGTTTATTAATCGATGTATTTTCCTAATCGATCTTCATGTCTAAAATTTCTAGTCATATCAGGAATTTGTAATGGAGACCAAGAAATCCAATTAGAACAATGAAATATATGGACGCATAAGTTAATTTTCTACAAGCTTGAGAGGTTAACGCTAACGAATTAATAGTTCTTAAGATGATCGTCAGGCTTCATCAAAGTAAGAATCTAAGGGCAAGTGATTAATTAATAAATGACCTGCTAGAAATATAGAGTTTAGTAATCTATTATAAGAATAAATCAGTAATTCAAATGAAAAAATACCTCTTTGCAATTCTGACTCTCTTGTTATTACCAATACCTGTTAAATCAGATATTAATAAAAGCATCGATCAAACAACTCAGTATTTAATGAAAAACTGGAGATCAGACGAAACGCTTAAAAAGTTATATCCACCTCAAGTTCTATCCGTTCCAACGGGTACAAAAGTTTATGGAGGGTGTGGTGAATTTGTTCAGGGTGACCATATAGGAGGCTCACTTTATTGCCCATATACTCATACTGTTTTTCTTGATAATTCACAATTGCAGGCTTTTTATGATGCTTTTGGCAGTTCGAGTATCGCCTATATAATTGCTCATGAATTTAGTCATGCATTACAACGTGAGTTTGAAATTCAACTAGAGGATCCAAATCATGAGTTGCAGGCTGATTGTTTGGCAGGTGTTTTTATTGCGGAGGGTAGTGAAGAGCTTGGTATTACGCGTCAAGACGTGCTCGCAATGTCCTGGGCGGCCTATAACATTGGAGGTAAAGTTCATGGCACTGGTGCACAACGCTCTTATTCACTCTTAGCTGGCATGGGTAGAGCAAATTCTGATTGCACGACAAGTTCAATACAAAAATTAGTTGATGGTGAGATTTCTGATCCACTGTATGGAAAATTAAATAGCATGCGTTCTGGATATAAAAATCAAGATTTAAACCTAACCCCTTATCCCAAAACAGCAAAAGGTGCATTAGGAATATGATCATGTCTTAACGGCATTCCCTTTTGCTTGAAGGACTTATTAAAGAAAGAACTTATAACTCTTGTTGGTATTGGAAATTATTGAATGATGATAATGGAATCAGCTTTTAGCACTCAGAATTAATAGATGACGTAACGGGGCTTATCCCCACTATTCCTTAAACAAAATGACTTCATTAGCTTTTACGAACTAATCCGTAAACAGTCCTCCACACATGTTCAAGCCCGACGAAAGTCGGGTTTTTTCTTTGGAATCATCTTGACAATCCTGAACAAGAAGAAGTTGTTGTTCGTACTCATTGACCCTGGAATTAGGTACGCCATTCATTTCCATTACTGCGATTACATTTGCCTCTATTGGTTTTGACTTGTCTTTGGTTTATTCACCTAAATTTTATATCTCAATAGGTTCTGCATAACTCAAGATAAGGATATAAATTCTCAAATTTTTTATTTAAATAATGTCTAACTTTAGCCCCTTAAATAGAAACTCTATACTGCTTTAAATATGAATACTAAAAAATCTCTTGAGGAGATGGCTTTAGTTTATGTGTCTCTCATTAAAATTTTTGATGAAATAGAAAGTCGAGTATTTGTATCCATCTTTCCAGGACTTCCAATTGGATTTTATGACTTTGATGTTATGACTTAAGGCTTACAGCGAGTAGATTTAATTGTTCTTGGTGGAAGACCATCGATGGCATTAAATTATAGCTAAGAATGTCGCTCAGATTCATAAGCTTCCTATTTGTCTGTTTGTTCTTGAGATGAGCAAAGAGCAACTGACTTATGACTTATTGCAATGGAAATTGGGTATTGAGATATCATGGTTAATTAGTTGATGATTGTAACAAGATGAATGGTCTTACTTAGGACAGGTGATAGAAAGATTAATTAGTGCAACTCCAACTCTTTATCACTAATATAAGTAAGATCATTGTTGATGAAATGATTGCAAAATTTCAAGAAGTCAAATACCAGTAAAAACTGAACTGCAGTTAGTTGTCTTGATTATCTATAATTGATGTAAGGGCTGAATATGCATCGAGAGATTAAGATCTCTCCAAAGTTGTCGTCCAATTATAAGAGATGGGGAAATCTTATAAGTACCAATTATCGCATTATCTCAACGTAATCGATCTCTCAATCATAGAAAAAATAAACGTCCAATCCTTAGTGATTTAAGAGAAATACAATCATTAGAATCACATGCAGATATAGTCTCAATGATTTATTGATATGAGCACCATATACATCCTCAGACAAAAGAATGAGGTATTTTTGCATTAATCTGTAAGCACAGAAAAAAAACTACTTGTCACAGATTAATTACTGTTTGAACCTCAATTTAGAAGGTTTAGCAATCTTGCATTAAGCTAATGAATATTCCAAGTACTTATTCTTAAGTTGTCGAATCCATATAACGAATTATGTATGCTGGATTTAGCCAGTAATGGTATTTGTAAAAAACAAATTAAGTTGTCTTCAGAATCGTTGCAAGAATATATTCAACTTCAAGAAATTTCGTCTAATAGTGATCGTACTCTTTGGCAAATTTGTCAAACTGAGTCAGAGTCAACAGAACCCTTGCTTCTTCTTAGATGCAGAGTAAGTCACCCTGTTTTAGAGAAGGTCAGAGTACTGTTCAACCAATTTCAAGATAGATATGACCTGGACTTGAAAGATATGCTGATTAGCGTTCTTGATGACACAGGAGACCTTTTCTTAAGACTTCCCAAACGTAGAGAGGATGGAATGATTGAGACTCTACGGAGGTCTTTTAATTGGAAAACCCTTAAAGAACTTTCTAGTGCTCAGATTAAACCTTTTGGTGCAGATATTATTTACAGCTTTGATCCTGATTTATCAGGTCTCTCTACATGGGCAAAAAATAAAGTACAAGCAAATACAGAGCTAAAGGCATATTTGAAAAGTTGTGGCATTTTATTAATCAGTCCTTGGGCTTTAATTGCAGATAGCACTCCAACACGAGTTAGAAAGGCATGGGAACGTTGCGGTGAAGGCAACTTGGTTCTTAAAGATATTGAATCACTACATAGCTCATATTTAAAACAATACAAACAGGCGAAAGAACTTTTTAAAAAATCCACTGGCAAAATTTCAGGATGGGTACCCAACTCCAGTTTCTTATCCTCACTTAAGCCGCCGCAAAAAGATAGGAATGGATTATTAGCTCTTGACAAAGCAATACGACAATATCTTGTAGGTACAAGCTTTACCCGTCAATTCGAAGAAGGAGAAGAATTACAAATTGAGAACCCATATAGAGATTGCGATGAAGGCTCAAGTACAGAACTCATTAAATTAATTCAACAAGCACTTGAGCGATCAGCTATACCAATTATAAAAAATTTAATCAATGTAGATAGAGCTAAGTGGGATAAAGACTCAAGTCGTAAATTGGCATGGGAACTCTATGCTCAAGGGTTAAGCCAAAGGGACATTGCAAGTCGATGTGAACATAAACAAGCTTGGGTCAGTAAATTACTGTCCGAGAAAACTCTTTCAGAGAAGATTGCACAAGAAGCTGCAGTTGAATTGATTAGACGTCCTGAATTTCAATCAGTGAGAAAAGATCCTCAAGGCGTCGATCGAATGATTGAACAACTAAGGAATTATTTATTTTCGTCAGAACAAGAAGATAAAGTACCACTTCTTCGTCAAATGATTTATGAAGTTTTGAACCAATGATTGAAAACACTTTAAAACCTGAAGAGATGGAGGCATTCCCGATTCCTGAAGGCGCAGTCTTTATAGACTCTGGTAAAGGCTTGTCATTACGAGAATTAGCAATATCTGCTTTACAGAAAACCATTAATGACCGACAACTTTCTCTGCCACTCGGACCTGTATTAGACCTAAATAATCCAAAGCGACTTCTTATTTTAAATCAATTTTCTATCCAAGTTGTAACAGCAGGATTCACTACAGATGAAATTTCGATTCCTCTAGCGCATTGGTATCGAGCTGGAGCCGCACCACAAATTCTTTTGGCGGCACAAATTGATGAAGAAAACAATGTTGTTTCTTTCCCTGGAGTTCTTACAGGAGAGGAGTTTAAACAATTAGTTTCTGATCAATTAAATAATCAAAAAGAAGTTTCTATCTCGGTAAATGAATTTAAAGGAGGAGTTGATCGCTTATTGAGCTTTGTTCGATTACTTGAGCCATCTGCAATAACTCGTGAGGGATTCATAAATCAAGCTGATTGGTCATTGGAACCAATTACGAATAAAATCAAATCATCACTTTCTATTACAGCTTTTGGAGTTGCCGCCATCATTCTTGGCCCTCAAATCTTTAGACCAAGATTGTTAGGTGGTGTTGCAATGTTGTCGGGCAATCCGATTGAAATAGCTACTTATACACGGAGTTATCGAGGGAGTGTTCCAAAAACAGCCTGCTTGCTATCCCCAAGTTTTGTGGACGATAAAGAAAATTCTAATCCAATATCTTTTTTATCAATTGATAAGCCGTTAATTTTTTCACTAGAGCCTTTAAATGAGGTCAAAATTTCTCGTGGGGGAAATATAGTTTGGAGTCAAAGTGCAACTATGGAAAAAAGTATCCAAGGACCAATCCAATGGCCTATTGCACCCATAAAAACAGGAGAGGAACTAGTTTTAAGTATTAGGCCTAAAGGAACTTCTTTTGGTGAAGAAGCAAAGATAATTTTGCAGGCCAACTCTAAAGATAGTTTTCAGAAGGTGGATACCATTATTAACTCCTTAGGCAATAAAAAGTCACGATGGATCAAAATCATCAATAAAAATCTAAGAAAGGATAGAAACCTTGCATTAACGTTGTTATTCTCAGATGAGTCACCTACATCAAAAGTTTTAGATCAGGCAAGATCAGTTGTACTTAAGAAAGAAGGTTGTCTAAAAGTTAAACAACTAAATAAATGAGACGATTAGCCCTTGCATTATCTTTATTAATGCCAATTGCTATTGATGGGCTTTTATTGGCTAAATCATTTGAAACCTTTCCCGAGGTTATGCTCGCGGAGGGAAAGATAAGTACTAAAACGATACATTTGGAAAATATAGAGGAATTAAGTGAAGCAGTAAGAAAGGCAGAAGAAGCTTGGGAATATGAGAAAGCAATTAGGCTTTTACAAAAGATTCTTACGTTAGAAAAACAAGAATTTGGCCACGATCATCCAGATGTTGCGAGTACTTTAATGTGGTTAGCAAGATTATATAAAAAACAAGGTCTTGATCAACAAGCAGAAGAACACTTCCAACGCGCATTAGCTATACTAGAAAGAACTGTCGGTAAAGATCATCCAGATGTTGCGAATACTTTACTGCAGTTAGGAGGTTTATATCAAAGACAAGGTCTTGATCAACAAGCAGAAGAAGCCTATCTACGCGTATTAGCTATACTAGAAAAAACTGTCGGTAAAGATCATCCAGATGTTGCGACTACTTTACTGCAGTTAGGAGGTTTATATCAAGATCAAGGTCTTGATCAACAAGCAGAAGAAGCCTATCTACGCGCATTAGCTATAGAAGAAAAAACTGTCGGTAAAGATCATCCAGATGTTGCGAGAACTTTAGTGTGGTTAGCAGGTTTATATCAAAGACAAGGTCTTTATCAACAAGCAGAAGAAGCTTATCTACGTGCATTGGGCATACTAGAAAAAACTGTCGGTAAAGATCATCCAGAGGTTGCGACTACTTTACTGTGGTTAGGAGGTTTATATAAAGAACAAGGTCTTTATCAACAAGCAGAAGAAGCCTATCTACGTGCATTGGGCATACAAGAAAAAACTGTCGGTAAAGATCATCCAGATGTTGCGATTACTTTAAATAGGTTAGGAGAGTTATATACGGTCCAATCAGAACATAAGTTAGCGGCAATAAGCCACCGAAAATCAATAAAAATGTCACTTGATTTAATGAAACGAGAAATACCATTTATAGCAATATCTAATCGTCAATTTTTCTCAAAAATCATAGATGATGATTTGCCTCAAATAACATATGCCGTCGCTCCTAAGTCTAAAGAAGGGACGAAATTGGCTCTATTTCTAAGATTGAATCGTCAAGGACTATCAGAAGAGATTGAGAGAAAACAATCTAAGTTTTCCTTTTTGGAGGGACCTTCAAGAGAATTAGCAAATGAAATAAAAGTGATGACTCAAAAATTATCATCAATCAATCTTTCAAGAGAAGAACACAAAAGACTAACTTTAAGAAAAGAGATTGCAGAGAAAGAACTTTATCGTTTGTTACCAGAAATAAAGATACCTTTTGTCAAAATCGATGAGATAGCAAAGACACTGCCTCAAGAAGGAGTCTTGGTTGAGTATCAACGCTATATGGAACTCGATTCGCAGAAAGAGCTTCAATTTGGGGAAGATCATTATCTCGCAATGACTCTTAATTCCAACGGTGAAATAAAAGTTGTTGACTTAGGTCTCGCAACCCTAATAGAAGGGAAGGTTCAGCGAGCATTAGTATCATCAGAAGAAGGATTAGAAGATGCACAACAACTATGGAATGAAGTTGGTGATTTGATTATCAAGCCATTAGAAGATGCTATTGGTGATGCTGAAACATTATTCATTTCACCTGATGCCGAGCTAAATAGAGTTCCTTTCGCAGCACTGAGTTCTCATAAAGACGATCAATTACTTGGAGAAACTATCAATATACGTCTACTCACAACCGGTCGTGAATTAATACAGCTCGCAAAAAAATCTAAGTTTGAGGCACAACAACCTTTAGTCATTGCTAATCCCTCCTTTAACTCAATCAAAGTTTCTCCACTAGAACAGCCCTCTGAGTTGATTGTCAGTAATTTTTCTCAGCAACGCTCTGGAGACCTAGATTCTTTTATATGGTCTCCTTTGCCAGGCACATCAAAGGAGGGAAAAACTATTACCAAATTAATCGATGCTCAGTTATTAATGCAAGAAGAGGCAACAGCTTTAACCGTGCAAGAACAAGGAACATCAAAGGTCTTACATATAGCCAGTCATGCATATTTCTTACCTGATCAAAAACATAAAAAGT
>QCOP01000035.1 GCA_003212885.1 Prochlorococcus sp. AG-432-D11
TTAATTTTGTTGTCTGATTTCGCTTGTGATGGACCTACTTTTTGTTCATTTTTAATATTTTGATTGGAACTGACAGGGGTTGAGGCTTGGGGAGGTTGAGGCTTTCTATATATTTGTGGTTTAGTAGGAGCTTGTGGTGATGGCGCTTTCACTGGACGTGAAGGCTGATGAGCTTTATTTTCTGGAATAGTTTTATTTTCTTTTACTGGAGGAGATACAGGCTTCTTTAAGATTAAGGAAGGCTCTTTTGGTTTTTGAGCAGAAGCCTTTGGGGGCACCTCTCTAGATTTTGTTGATACTGAAGAAAAATTAGTTCTATTAGCAGTCGGTTTTGTGTTGTTATTCCTATTGGGAGGTGCTTGTTGGATTGATGAAGCTCCTTTGGGGCTTACCACAGGGTTGCTTTTGGGGATTTTGTTATTTTTTTGTATTATCTCCGGTTGCTTGACAGGCTGTTTAGGAGCTTTCTTTAATGAAAGTATTTCTTTTTTCGAGCCAGGGGAGCTATTTTTTGAAACTGATTTCTGACCAGAAGAGGTTGAATTTAAAAAGGCTTTAATTTTCTCTGCATCATTATCATTTATTGAGCTGCTATGACTTTTTGCTGAAATTGAAAGCTTATTAGCAGCATCAAGGACAACCTTGTTTTCAAGGTTTAAATCCTTGGAAAGCTCATATATTCTGATTTTGCCGCTGCTGGTCATTAATTTGTTTCTCCAGTGATTCCAGGCAATTTGAATTGGTTTAAATTAGCCAATTAAGATTAACTTAGGGCTAATTTTTTTGTATTGCCTCAGAAATTGAAGCAATATTTTGATTAAGCCGATGCTTGAGCTCATCTATAATCCCCAACTCTACAGTGCATCGCAATGCTTTTTGTAGACGCTTGCGACGCCAAGCTTCATCAAGGCATTCACTATTCTGGCAAAGATAGGCTGATCGACCAGTGCCTATGTCAAGGATTACACCCTCTTTAAAATCTTTAGTGATCTTCCAGAAATGCTTACGGTCTCTTAGTTTTCGGCAAGCAACACATCGACGGAGGATGGAACGTTGCTTCACCGGACTTCGTCCTCTTCTGGAGGAGTTTCATCTTGATCAGAGATAGAATCTTGACTTAATTGTTCATTTTCGCTCGGCTCTATAGTGTTTTCTTCATATTCTTCACTCGTAGGGTAGATCTCTCTTAGACGAGCGTCTTCTTCAGCTCTTGCTGTTTGTTCTGCTTCAAGCTTTTCTTCAGCTTCTCGCTGTAAGGCTTCTTCAGCTTCTCTTTGTTTAATTAATTCCTCTACTACAGCATCCTCAGCAGCTTGGTCATATTCTTGCAAGTTTTTGATATCAATTTTCCAGCCAGTCAGCCTTGCAGCTAATCTGACATTTTGGCCTTCTCTTCCTATGGCAAGACTCAGTTGATCAGGGGGTACAAGAACATGGGCATGTTGGCCCTGAGGATCGACTAGCCTCACATTTTCAACTCTTGCGGGGCTTAATGAATTGGAAATGTACTGAATTGGGTCTGAAGACCAACGGATGACATCTATTTTTTCTCCCCTAAGTTCATTAACGACTTGTTGAATTCTTGAACCTCGAGCTCCAATACAAGCTCCAACAGGATCAACTTCCCTTTCATTGCTATCCACTGCAACTTTAGTGCGTGGCCCAACAGATCTTGTAGGCGGACTGGCTTCTCTTGCTACTGCAACGATTTTTACTGAACCTTCTTGTATTTCTGGTACTTCATTTTCAAATAAATAAACCACTAATCCAGCATTGGCTCTACTGACAAATAACTGAGGTCCACGTCTTGGGATTTCACTAACTTCTTTTAGAAATACTTTAAAGGTTGCATTGGCTCGGTAATTGTCATTAGGCAATTGATCTCGCTTAGGCAATTCTGCCTCAACTTCTGGTCTGCCCAGACCAGAACTAACAGCCATGATTATAGATTGGCGCTCGAATCTAATGACTCGTGCAGTTAGGACTGGGTCTTCAAGATCAGCAAATTCTTCTTGAATCATTCTTCTTTGCTGATCGCGAAGTTTTTGAGCTAGTACTTGTTTTGTCGCTGACGCGGCCATCCTTCCAAAATCATCTTTTTCAGGAGTAACATCTAAAACTACAGTGTCTCCAATTTGCGCATCCTCAGCCACTTGCATTACTTCTGAAAGGGCTATTTGGTGATCTTCGCTATCAACTTCTTCTACTATAATTTTGCTGGCAAGGATTCGATAACCTTCTTCTTCAAGGTCTAAGCCAACATCAAAATTACTAAAGTATTCTTCATCAAAGGGATTTTCTGTTACTCCTATGTAAAGAGTCCTTCTATATCTTTCATAGCCTTTAAGTAATGCTTCTCGCAAAGCAGTCTCTACGACTTGGGAGGGGAGTTTCTTCTCCTCACTGATATCGTCAATTAGGTTGTTGAGTCCTGGTAGAAAAACTAATGCCATCGATGATGGTGCAATTTAATTAAAATAGTTGGGAAAGCTTTTGGCTTAGGAAGTTGGACTGATAAGACGGACTTTGACCAACTGACTCCTGGCAATTTTACTGAGTCGTCCTTTCATGTTGATAATTAGATGTTCTTTTGTTCTTTCCTGTAGAAGTCCAGTTTTAATAGATTCTAAATTATCCTTATTTTTGAAGATAACTTCAATAGGGAATCCTTTGAAAGTTTCGAATTCCTTATCTGATTTCAAAATCTCTCCTAATCCAGGGCTACTAATTTCTAATAAATAAGGATCCTTGACTAGGTTTGATTCTTCTAAAGCAATGCCCATGGGAGCGCTAAAAGCTGCACAATCTTCAAGGGAGACGTCATTCCCATCCTTTTGGCGAATTTGAACTTGAATTGTCATAGGCTTGGTATGTGCTAGAACATTTAGCTCTACAATTTCTAATTCCCTATAACCAGCCTCTTGGGCGGCAAGATTTTTTAAGTCTAAGAGGAATTTGTTAGTCAATTGTGACTTCCCCATCGGGTTTTAGACCCGACAGCGTCAAGTTTTAGCCTGCCTCTGATCTGAGAGGTTACCGCCAGGTATCAATAATCCTACTCGATCAAGTTTGATTTTCTAGAAAGAAAGTTTGAATTTTTAGATTTTTAGATTTTTATTTTGTATTCTCTTAAAACGGCTTTACAAGTCCTTTTTGTAGTAAAAACTTTTTATGAGATTACTTCTAGGATATTTAATTATTTTTCTATTTTTCTTTGGAAACTTTCAAGCTGTAGAGAATGTTTTCGCTCTGGATGCAAGTGATGCTCAATCTTCTCATGGATTTGTCTCTATGGCTGTTAAGGGTGTAGCTCCAGCAGTTGTTCGAATTGATACTGAGAGGACAATAGATCATCAAGCATTTGATCCCACCTTGATTGATCCACTTTTAAGAGACTTATTGGGAGAACCTAATTATGGACCTGAGAGAGAGAGGGGACAGGGTTCGGGAATCGTGATTGATCAAGATGGATTAGTCCTCACTAATGCCCATGTTGTTGAGGATGTTGATCAGGTTTTTGTTACGGATTTTTCTGGTGTAGAGATGAACGGAGTTGTTATAGGAACTGATTCAGTTACTGATTTGGCTTTAATTAAAGTTGACGGATTAAAGGGTGAACAACCTGCGAAACTAGGAGATTCTGAGGCCCTTGAAGTAGGTGATTGGGCTATTGCGTTGGGCTCTCCATATGGCCTAGAAAGGACAGTTACTCTTGGCATTGTAAGTAGCCTTCATAGAAATATAAATAGTTTGGGCTTCTCAGATAAGCGTTTAGATTTAATTCAAACTGATGCAGCTATTAATCCTGGAAACTCTGGGGGGCCTTTAGTTAACTCGATAGGTGAGGTTATTGGGATAAATACCTTGGTTCGTTCTGGACCAGGGGCAGGACTAGGGTTTGCAATCCCAATTAATCTTGCAAAAGGTATTTCCGAGCAACTACTTGCTAATGGTGAAGTATTACATCCTTATTTAGGGGTACAGTTGATTTCTTTGACTCCCAGAATTGCAAGAGAACATAACCAAGACCCGAATGCTCTTTTTCAACTTCCTGAGAGAACAGGAGCATTGATTAACTCCGTTTTGTCAGATAGTCCTGCTGATAAAGCAGGTTTACGAAGAGGAGATTTAGTTATTTCTGCTGAGGGGAAAAATATTGAAGATCCAGACTCTTTGCTTCAGACTGTTGAAAATTCGAAAATTGGGAAACCTTTAGATGTTTCAGTTATTAGAAACAATCAAGAGATAAATATTTCTATAAAGCCTGAATCTTTGCCTGTATCAGACTAGCTACTTTGATAATCTGCTTTAAAAACTTGTTTGGAATGTCAGATCTTCAACAGCAAATGAAATACGCAGTAGCAAAAGCTGCTGTTGCACAAATCCAAGATGGAATGATTCTTGGTTTAGGTTCAGGCTCCACTGCAGCCTTGATGATTGAAGCCTTGGGTACTAAGTTGAAATCAGGTGAGATTAAAAATGTCGTTGGAGTAACAACTTCATTCCAAGGAGAAGTACTTGCTTCTGAATTAGGAATCCCTTTAAAAACTTTGTCTGCAGTATCAAAAATTGATTTGGCAATCGATGGGGCTGACGAAGTTGACCCTGGTTTTCAATTAATTAAGGGTGGTGGTGCTTGTCATGTTCAGGAAAAGCTTGTAGCCAGTCTCGCTGATCGTTTTGTTGTTGTTGTTGATTCAAGTAAATTGGTAAAACGGCTAAATTTAGATTTTAGATTACCTGTAGAAGTTCTTCCTTCAGCTTGGCAATTAGTGACTAATAATCTTAAGAGCTTAGGTGCAGAGGTGACTCTAAGAATGGCAAAACATAAAGCAGGTCCCATAGTTACTGATCAAGGCAATCTTGTTTTAGATTTGAAATTTGATGGTGGTATTGATGATCCCTATTTATTAGAAAAAACAATTAATAATATACCTGGGGTTTTAGAAAATGGCCTTTTTATAAATCTTGCAGATGAAATTCTTGTTGGTGAAATTAAAGATAATGTGGCTATTGTTAATCGCTTGAACAAGACTTAAGATATTCTTATTTCTATAGATTTGGCATGGCTATATAATCCTTCGCTATTTGCTAACTCAATAATTGATTTACTAGTTTGATTAAGTGCTTTTTGATTGAAACGTATTAAAGAGGTGTTCTTCATGAATGTTTCAACAGAAAGGGCCCCGCTGAATTTTGCTGCTCCTGAAGTCGGCAAAGTATGGTTGGGTCCTGCTAGGTAATCTCCTGTAGCTTCTGGAGTCCAAGGACCAATAAATATTGCACCAGCATTTACTATTTTATCTAAAAAATGTTCAGGGCTGTCTATTAATAACTCTAAGTGTTCAGGGGCAAAAAAATTACTTAGTTCAACACATTTTTCGATAGTCTGACAATGAACAATTAATCCCCATTCTTTGAGAGACTTTGTGCAAATTTCTTTTCTTGGGTGACAATTTAATTGTCTTTTGACTTCTTTCTGAATATTTTGAGCAAGATTTAAATCTGTTGTTAAGAGGATAGATGCTGCTAAAGGATCATGTTCAGCCTGAGCTAGTAAATCAGCAGCAACATGTTTAATCTCGGCAGTGTTGTCGGCAATAATTAAGACTTCACTAGGACCAGCAAGTGAATCTATCGCGACTTCACCAAAGACAAGTTTTTTAGCAAGAGTTACATACAAATTACCAGGTCCTGTTATCACATTGACTTTTGGGATTAATTCAGTGCCAAAAGCCATAGAGCCAATTGCTTGCGCGCCACCAATGCGAAAGATCTTTGTGATCCCGGCTAAATAGGCTGCAGCTAGAACAATATTATTTATTTTCCCTTCCTTATTTCCTGGTGAAGCCATGACTATATTTTTAACGCCCGCAACTTTGGCTGGTATTGCATTCATAAGTACTGTGCTTGGATATGCTGCTTTGCCTCCAGGGATGTAAATTCCTGCTGAATCAACTGCTTTCCATCTCCTTCCAAGTAATTCCCCAAAATCCCCTTTGAGTTCTATGTCAGAAGGAATTTGCAGCTTATGAAATTCTTCTATCCTTTTATGAGAAATTTTGAGTGCTTCTTTTAGTGTGCTAGAAGTTTTTTCCCATGCTGCAATGATTTCACTTTCGGGTATTTCTATAGGGTCAGGGTCATATCCGTCGAATTTTTGTGTATATGTTCTTAGCGCTTTATCCCCATTGTTTTTGATATCAATGAGAATTTCTCCAACTGTATCTATAGCTTGTTGCTGATGATCACCAGAGGTTCGCATCGCAATTGACTGCAAAGCAGAAAATGAATCCTGAGAATCTTTTAGAAAAGTCAAGATTTCATTCGACTCGTTCAAGCTCATTTCTTTAACTCCTCTATAAGACTAGACTCTTGGCTATCTATTGCTCTTGTATGTAAGCACAAAATTTTGTTTAGTGGTTTGCAGTGGGTTAATGTGGGTTATCAACCTAGAAACTTCATTTATTTTTCTTCAGTGGCAAATAACAATTCCGCAAAAAAACGTATTCAGGTTGCTGAGCGCAATCGTATT
>QCOP01000036.1 GCA_003212885.1 Prochlorococcus sp. AG-432-D11
GCAGTTTTTTGCAAGAAGAAGTATGGGTGGAGGTGGAGCTCAGGGAGCCCTAAGTTTTACTAAGAGTAAAGCTAAAGTTTATGTTCCCGATGAAGAGTCAAGAGTTACTTTTGATGATGTAGCAGGAGTTGATGAGGCAAAAGATGAATTAACTGAAATAGTTGATTTCCTAAAGAGACCACAAAGATATACCGATATAGGAGCGCGAATTCCAAAAGGAGTTTTGTTGGTTGGACCTCCTGGAACAGGCAAAACATTGCTTTCAAAGGCAGTTGCGGGTGAAGCAGAAGTTCCTTTCTTTATAATTTCTGGATCAGAATTTGTTGAATTATTTGTAGGTGCGGGAGCAGCCAGAGTCCGTGACCTTTTTGAACAGGCTAAAAAGAAAGCACCTTGCATTATTTTTATCGATGAACTTGATGCAATAGGGAAGAGCAGATCAGGATCGATGGGAGTAGTTGGTGGTAATGACGAAAGAGAACAAACTCTTAATCAACTTTTGACAGAAATGGATGGTTTCTCCTCAACAGACAAACCTGTAATTGTTTTAGCTGCTACAAACCAGCCTGAAGTATTGGATGCGGCTCTTCTTAGACCAGGTCGTTTTGATAGACAAGTCTTAGTTGATAGGCCAGATTTATCTGGAAGAAAGACAATCCTTGAAATTTATGTTAAAAAAATCAAATTATCTGATCAAATCGATCTTGACCGAATAGCTCAAGCTACAAGTGGTTTTGCTGGTGCAGATTTAGCAAATATGGTAAATGAGGCCGCTCTTTTAGCAGCTAGAGCCAAAAGAACAAAGGTGGAGCAACAAGATCTAAATGAAGCTATAGAAAGGGTTGTAGCTGGTTTAGAGAAGAAAAGTCGGGTTCTACAAGACGATGAGAAAAAAGTGGTTGCTTATCATGAAGTAGGACATGCGATAGTGGGTCATTTAATGCCGGGAGGTAGTAAGGTTGCCAAAATTTCCATTGTCCCTAGGGGAATGAGTGCGCTTGGTTATACTTTGCAGCTTCCTACAGAAGAAAGATTTTTAAATTCTAAGGATGAGCTACAAGGTCAGATTGCAACCTTGCTAGGTGGAAGATCTGCTGAAGAAATAGTTTTTGGAAAAATTACCACAGGAGCCTCAAATGATCTTCAACGTGCAACTGATCTCGCCGAGCAAATGGTAGGTACTTATGGAATGAGCGATATCCTTGGTCCATTAGCTTATGACAAGCAAGGAGGAGGACAATTCCTTGGTGGTGCTAATAATCCTAGAAGATCAGTTAGTGATGCAACCGCTCTCGCTATAGATAAAGAGGTTAGAGGACTTGTCGATGAAGCGCATGAGAATGCTTTAAAAATTCTTAGGCACAATTTGCCCTTGCTAGAGAGCATATCCCAAAAAATTCTTGAGAAAGAAGTTATAGAAGGTGAAGACCTTAAAGAGATGCTTTCTCAAAGCTCTAGGCCTTAGAAGATTCTTGTAAATGACTTGTCTAAAGCTACCTTTATCTCCGACAACTAGTTTTTAAAGGCAAATTTAATGACTTCTGATATACATTGTGTTTCTTCTGCCCTTGCTTCTATTAAAGGAATAGATTATTTGTCTTGTGACTCTCTTTCCTCTAAAGAAACACTTGCTCTTCTTGAACTTGCTAGTCAATTAAAAAGAGGAGAGAGACGCATAGATTTAGGGAACAGAATCTTGGGATTAATTTTTAATAAAGCTTCTACTAGGACTAGGGTTAGTTTTCAGGTAGCTATAGCTAGGTTAGGAGGCCAGACAGTAGATTTAAATCCTAAAATTTCACAATTAGGAAGAGGAGAGGAAATTAAAGATACTGCAAGAGTTTTAAGTCGTTTTTGTGATGTATTGGCTATAAGAACATATGGTCAAGATGAAATAGATGAATATGCTCACTGGGCCTCTATACCAGTAATTAATGCACTCACTGATCTTGAACACCCATGTCAGGCTCTTGCAGACTTTCTTACTTTGCAAGAGGCTTTTGGTAAAGATCTAACGGGATTAACTCTTGCATATGTTGGTGATGGAAATAATGTTGCTCACTCTTTGATGATTTGTGGAGCTTTGCTTGGCGTAAATGTTTATATAGCTACCCCAAAAGGCTTTGAACCTAATCAAAATATTTTATTTAAAGCCAATAATCTTGCATCTTCTTATGGTGCAAAGATACAGGTGTTTAATGACCCTTTTGAGGCTGTTAGAGGAGCAAATGCTCTTTATACCGATGTTTGGGCATCTATGGGTCAAGAAAATGAGCAGAAGTTAAGATCACAGGCTTTTAGTGGGTTTTGCTTAGATCAAAAACTTTTAAATGAAGCTGATAAGAAAGCTATTGTGCTGCATTGTTTGCCTGCTCACCGAGAAGAGGAAATAACTACTGAAGTACTTGAAGGTAATGCCAGTCGCATTTTTGACCAAGCAGAGAATCGTTTACATGTTCAACAATCTCTTTTAGCTGCAACACTTGGTGGTCTTTAGCCCTTGCGAGATTGCCTTGCAGTAGGTACATATGTATTGAAGTGCGTATGTATTGATTATGATTGGCGAATCTGATAAAGAGTTAACCCCTGCTCAGAAAGAGCTGTATGACTGGCTGGTCGATTATATTTCAGTTAATCATCATAGTCCTTCAATAAGGCAGATGATGAAAGCAATGGGATTGCGGTCTCCTGCGCCAATTCAAAGTAGATTGCGTCATCTTCAGGAAAAGGGTTGGATTGCTTGGCAAGAGGGACAAGCAAGAACATTGCAATTAATCAAAGACAATTTTTCTGGAATACCTGTGCTTGGTTCTGTTGCTGCAGGAGGACTTGTTGAGACTTTTGATGATGTCCAAGAGGAGCTTGATTTGTCATCGGTACTCGAAACAAGAGGTCTATTTGCACTAACTGTTAACGGCGATTCAATGATTGATTCATTTATTGCTGATGGAGATACAGTTTTGATGGAGCCAGTTAATGATTCCTCCAGCTTGAGAAACGGAGCCATTGTTAGTGCTTTAGTCCCAGGTTCTGGCACAACTCTTAAGCATTTTTTTCGTAAAGGTTCTCTTGTGCGACTTGAAGCTGCTAATCCAGCCTATGACCCAATTGAGATAGATTCTTCACAGGTTCAGGTTCAAGGAAAATTAAAAGCTGTTTGGCGGCAAGCATGAATGGGTTTCATTTATTACTTAAATAGTGGAAGTTTAAAAACAGCCCAATAAAAAAGCTCCTCCACTTGGGAGGAGCTAGTACAGCAGTTAATTATCTATAAAGATGTTATGTTACTGATTTTAGAAGGAGAAGCCAAGAGTAACGGCGGCGCCAACCATACTGTCATCATCATCTCCCATTTCAGGAAGTATAAATACTGTAGGTGTTACGCTCATACCGTCAGCAATGTCGTAAACATAATAGGCTTCATAACCTGTTACCTCATCATCAATAGTGTCGTCAACGGTTCCAATACCTACGCCAAGAGTACCTGGGCCTAGATCTATTTCTGAACCGATCATCCAACTCTTATTGTTGTCAGTGTCATCATTGTTCTTAACATCGTAAGAAGCGCTTATTGAATAGCCTGCATCTGGGTCGAAATAAACTCCGAATCCATATGCTGAGAAATCTGCATCAGGCTCAAGATAATTGAATGTCCCTCCGAAGGATTCTCCATCATAGCCAATTTGTGCAGTGATGATATTGGCACCATCGGTATCTGAGAAAATACCGCTTGAAGCATCACTACCTTCGGTTCCTGTGTAGTTGATACCAGCATTGAAGCCACCTTCGCCTACATAAGCAATAGTTGTACCTACGCCTGATGCACCATCAAGGGAATAAGGCAATGCTCCTAGGCGTGAAACCTCTCCATAAACTGATGAAGTACCTGGAAGTCCTTCATCTCCAGCCATTAACGGACCAAGATAAACTTGGATAGAATCAGTAGCAGGGAAGGTGTAGAAAACATCAGTGACTGTGAGAGTCGAGCCAATACCTATTTCAGGATCAATGTCTAAAACACCTGGGCTGTTACCTACTTCAAAACCTGTTACAAGCTCGTCTTTACCAGTGAAACTTGTTCCTAGAGCAAAGTCGCCTGCATAACTTGAATGAAGGTGGTCTGAAGTTCCATTATTGGAAAGAGCACCAGTTACGAATTCAACACGTCCGTAAAATTTAGTGGTCTCACTAAAACCGCCAGCACTTAAGTCATTGATCTTGCTATCAAGACCTTCAACTCTTCCCTTGAGGATTGCCATCTCAGAACCAAATTCGTCAGCCAACCGAATAGCATCAGAGTTCAAGCTTTCTCCTTCCGCAAGAAGACCACCATCTAGGCAAGCATTGACAAGTGCAGCAGCTTCATAACGAGTCAAAACTTGACCGTTATTTAAGCTTTGAGTGTAGCTATTGTCTAGGCAACCGTAGCTTGCACTTAGGTTCTGAAGTGCTGTATAAGCCCAGTCTCCTGGGACAACATCAGATAATTTGGAAGAGGCTTGTTGAATTACCTCATTTGAGCTTGCATAAGCAGCAATGTCATTAATGCTGACTTCAGCTGCGTTTGCGGCTATTGGTGTTAATAATCCAATAGCGGCTGGAGCTACAAGCAATTGCTTGAAAAGCTTCATTTAGTTGTTCCTCACACGTGGACTTCATAATATTCCTTCACTTAATCAATATGTGATGTAGTGTTTTATACCTAGAAACAATATAAATAAATAGATTCTTGGATATCAATCAAATAACATACAGTATGGATAATTATAATTTGGTTCAAAGTTATTGATATAAAAGGATTATAGCCCTTTATATCTCTTTAGTCGATAACAAATGAGAAAGGGACTGAGCAAGCCCATTTCTTTAACTTTCTTAGGAGAACATATGGCGACTCTAATAGTTATTACAAGCAATTTAAGGTAGTATTCTTATTAATTAATATACCTAATTGTGCAGCCTAATGGTAAAGCAAAGGGTGCAAAGGCGCTTTTAGCTCATGCGGTAATAGCTCAGCTACAAGCCGAAGCGGCTGTTGAGCGAACTTTTATCGAACACGATAACCCAGACTCTCACAACGATTATGGCCCTCTCGCAAGCCCACAATCCCGCAGCAATGACCTTGAAAATAAAATAGCTTAGGCGTATAAAATGTCACTCCAAACTGAATCAGCGGATACACAATTAGAGGGAAGAATTTGTCAAATTGATGGAGCAAGACGACATTTGCCGAAGCGTAAATATGGCCAACCTTTTGACAAACAGTCCATTGGTCTTTCGCTTGCTTCATTAATAGAAGTTCACGATGAACAATTAGCTTCTTATTTAGGAATTAACTCTTGATATAGTCAGCAAGTTCAAAAATATCAAAAAGCAAAGGAAGAATCTGAAGCAAGAATTAGGCAATTAACTGAAGAAATGAGAGCAAAAAACCGAGCAAGACCAGACGTTTTCGACCTTTCTAGAGCCATAGATTTCCAAGACAAAGAGCTGGCTGAAAAATGATTCCAGGAGGAGCAGCTGCCGCATCTAATTAATGAACACGGCTATAGGAAACAGACCGAAGCCAGTGTGCAGGGCTTAGAGAAAAATTGCAGCAGATACAGGATGAGCTCGATGCAGTCGTTCAAAGAAAGCTTGCTGCAGAAAAAGCCTTACTTGATGAACAGAAAAATTAAAAGCCATTCTCAAGGCAGCCGCAAGATTTCAAAAGAAGTTCTTACGGTGGCCAATCTTCTGCCTAATTATCCAGCGGCTACTGAGATTGTTGTTGTTTTGGCGTCGTGCATTTTTATGACTTCCCGAGATTTACAGCAATATGCCTTGGATTTGGAATTTGGGACGGTTAGTGGAGCAAAGTTTTGAGCAAGCAAGCTACTAAAAAAGAGATGGAGTGTTTTTTGCTAATAAAGAAATTTAGTCAGCACACTCCCAGGAAGTACAAGCAAAATCAAAAGATCAAAAAATAATGCCCATAAGAATTACTCCACTAGGAAATAAAGAAGTGATTACAGTCTCATTCTGCTGGTTTCCCGATCTCAAACATTGCCTCTGCGATGGATCATTCAATCGAAGTTCACTTAGAAAGTTATGCC
>QCOP01000037.1 GCA_003212885.1 Prochlorococcus sp. AG-432-D11
ACTTGGTTTATTGACAATTTACGTGCCTGCATTACTTCACTTCAAATAAATCTGATAGATGAGCTTTTAATGGCTTTTGTTTTATTTCAAAAAAAAGCACCCTTAGTGATAAGGATGCTTTGCTTTGATTCTAGGCTTGAAGCTTAGTCATCTTTTTTGGCTTTGAAATTCATATTTTCGTACTCAGTACCTACGGTGAGTCCGATAACTGCAAAGAGTGCTATAAAAGCAATTCCTATATATGCAGCTGATGGGGCTGGAGTAGATAGGAGGCCAGCAAAAGTAGAAGGGAACATGGTAATCAGTAAACAGTGCTATTAATACATGAAAGTACCCAGTCCAGGGTTCGTTTATTTACAAATGGTTAGATGAAGGTGAGGAATTAGTCTTTTGACTGTTAACTTCCGTTGCTTTTTTGTGTCTCGACTCTCTATGGATTTTGTGATTCCTTGCTTCTTTTTTTATGTTGGCATTTCCTCCAAACCGGCTTCCATTAAATCATTTTGAAGGCTGCTTTCACAGGCCAGGACTCTTGCCCATGATGGCAATTGAAGAGTAGTAGGTGACTCTAAAAAGTTTTTAACTGAAGGTCTTAGGATTTTTGCAAACTTCTGTACTGATAATTCTTCCTCATGCCTGTCGTAGGGAAGTTGGTTGATTGCAGAATCTAGACCAAATTGTTTTACTCTGTCTTGTCCCACTCTTCTATAGAGAACTTCAAGATTAGCTAATTGAGAATCGTTGAGAGTCTGTGCTTGATGTTCCATTAAGCCTCTCAATACACTAATAAGAATTTCTGTACACATTTTTTGGAGACCTTCTTTAGGCGTTTCTCCTATGTTTTTATGCTTGTGGTCAAAGATTCCAAGATCAACTTGTGCGATTTTGGATGTCCTTACATTCTTGTATACCTCTGATAGCAAGCCAATCTCTAATCCCCAGTCACAAGGAATTCTCATATTCATAGCAAGATCTCTTGTAAAGGAAAATTCTCCTGCGAGGGGATATCTGAATGAATCAAGGTATTCAAGAAATGGTCCTTTCCCAAATAGCTGCTCCAGAGATGTTAAAAGTGGTCCAACAAAGAGTCTTGTAGCTCTTCCTTGGAGTGCATTGCTTTCTATAGATAGTCGGCTGTAAAAAGCTTTAACATACGAAATACCGTATGAAGTGTCCAGCAAAGGAAGGAGCATCCTGGAAGGATATGAAGGCTTGAAAGTTCGAATATCTGCATCAAATAGAGCAATTACTTCTGAGGTTCGTGTTGCTACTCCTACTCCTTGCCAGACGGCCCATCCTTTGCCAGGTGTCCCAAGAAGATCTAAACCATTCTTTTCTTGGTTTTTTAATAGTTCTATTACTTTGGGGCTATTTGTCCATTGAACGTGAACATTAAATGGCATTTCGACAAAAAAGGACCTTGCCTCTAAAACTTCTTCAAATGATTTTGCTGATAAAGCAACAACGAGTTGGTCAAGACCTTTTAGCTGTCGGAGAACTTCTCTGATTAATTTGAAAGCAGGTCTTTTGAATTCTTCGAAAAGACATGGGATTAATATTGAGGTAGGCCTTTTCTTTAGTCCTGCATGCAAGCCTTCAAGAGAATTTCCACTAATGCCATATTCGTGGATTGTTGTGATCAAACCCTGTTGAAAGTCCATTCGGTGATAAGAGCAACAGAATTAAAGAAGCAATTGCGTTGATCCTGTGCATAGTTTTAATAAGTCCACATTGACAGGGCAAGAACCGCAACTAGAGAAACTCAGTTGTTTGCTTAGAAAAATTTACAAGGACCACTCTGCAGAAGAAATTGATTCTTTGTGGTCTCATTTGATGCAGATTCTTAGTTCAAAATCTGATATTGAGTGCTCCCAAAAAAATCTTCATAAGAACCTTTGGGATTCTTCCACTGCTGTTCTTATTACTTACGCAGACGGAGTGTACCGAGAAAATGAGCCAACCTTAAGGTCGCTTAAAGAGTTGGTCGATAAGTATTTTATTGATTTTGTTTCAGTTATTCATCTTTTGCCTTTTTTAGCATTTACCAGTGATGGTGGATTTGCGGTTGCTAGTTACGAGGATATTTATTCTAAATTTGGTAATTGGAATGACATAAAAGACTTGTCTAAGAATCATTTTTTAATGGCAGATTTGGTCTTGAATCATGTTTCTTCTTCGCATAAATGGGTTCAAGAGTTCATTAAATCTGAGGAACCTGGAAGTTCTTATATTCTTTCTCCTAACAGGGATGATGATTGGTCTAAAGTTATCAGGCCCAGAAACACCTCTTTATTTACTACTTTAGCTACTTCCAATGGTAAGAAAGAAGTTTGGACAACATTTGGATCAGATCAAATTGACTTAGATTGGAATAAACCATCCATTTTTATTGAATTTTTAAACTTAATCTTAAGATATCTTAAAAATGGAGTTAGCTGGATTCGTTTAGATGCTGTTGGTTTTATTTGGAAAGAGAAAGGAACAACATGTATGCATAGAAACCAAGTGCACGACATAGTTAGAGCTTTAAGATGCGAAGTTGAGAGTTTGATTGATTTTGGAGTATTAATTACTGAGACAAACGTTCCGGAAAAAGAAAATATTTCTTATCTTCAATCAGGAGATGAGGCGCATCTTGCTTATAATTTTCCTTTGCCTCCATTATTATTAGAAAGTTTGATTTCTGGAAAAGCTGATTTATTAAACAAGTGGTTAGATAATTGGCCTGATCTTCCTATCAATACAGGTTTTTTAAATTTTTCAGCTTCCCATGATGGAATCGGTTTAAGAGCTTTAGAAGGTTTGATGGATTCATCTAGGTTTCATGAGTTATTAGTTGCCTGCGAAAAGAGAGGAGGTTTAATTAGTCATAGAAGACTAGAAAATGGAGATGATGATCCATATGAGCTTAATATTAGTTGGTGGAGCGCTATGGAAGATGAAGGAAGAGATATTAAAGTTTTTCAGTTTGAACGTTTTGTTTTAAGCCAGCTCTTTGTAATAGGATTGAAGGGAATTCCAGCATTTTATTTACCTTCATTATTGGCATCCAGTAATGATATTTCTAGCTTTCTTCTTTCTGGGGAAAGAAGAGATCTCAATAGGGAAAAGTATGATTTAGATAGATTACTGTTACAACTAAAGGACCCTAAATCTTATCCTAGTAGAAATATTAGTATTCTTAAAACAGCAATGATGAAGAGAAGTGAGCTTGTTGCTTTTCACCCTAATCAGCCGATGAATTTATACTCTCAGAAAAGAAGTGATATTATTGTTTTTTCAAGAGGCTCGGGTAGAGATAAAATCTTCGCTATTCATAATATGACAAACAAATGTTTAAGTCTTCCTCTTGAAGAGATTTTAAGTATAGATACTGGTGCTCCGGTTAGTTGGAAAGATTGTTTGAATAATTCAATATTAAATGATAGTCGAGTCGACTTAAAGCCTTATTCTGTTTATTGGTTAAAGGAATTATTGTAATTATGCCGAAGAATCAATCTACATGCTGGGTAGTAACAGATATTGATGGAACTTTAATGGACCACAATTATGATTTTAAACCAGCTCTTGAAACATTAAATTGGCTGAGTGCGATTGGAGTGCCAGTTATACCTTGTACGAGTAAAACAGCCTCTGAGGTTAGATTGCTGAGGAAGACTATTAAATTAAAATCTCCCTTTATCGTTGAAAATGGTGGTGCAGTTTATGGCAATAAGGGAAACTCTGATGAAGAGTGGGTTTTACCATTGGGAAAAACTTTTGCTTCATTAAGACCATTATTGGATGTAATTTCAAAAAGGTTGAATTATCCACTAAGAGCATTGACAGATTTATCTTTAGCAGAAGTTCGTGATTTAACTGGTCTCGATGAAAGCGCAATGTCTTTAGCCTTAAAAAGGGAATGGAGTGTTCCATTCCTAAATCCATCTGGTGCAGACATGTCTAAATTAAGCAAAATAGCAAGTGATTTAAATGTCTCTATATATAGAGGAAATAGAATGAGTCATCTGATTAGCAAAGAGACGCATAAAGGGCAGGCAGTATTAGCCTTAAAGAAACATTTAGCTCAAAATGATGTTCTAATTATTGGTTTAGGAGACTCTCCTAATGATTTGCCTATGCTGGATATAGTTGATATAGCAGTAGTTATACCAAGCGGTTGTGGTCCAAACCCTCACCTAAAACAAGGAGTTGCTGAAGGGAAGTATTTATTAGCTCCAGCTCCTCATGCCGTTGGATGGGGTCAGATAGTCAAAGAAATAGTTTCTCAAAAGATTAAAGAGATTTAGAAATTAATTTTAATTGAATGACTAACACTAAATTAATTTCTCCTTACTCAACTCCAAAACCTAAAGAAATATTATTTTCACTAGATTCCTATCAGCATCTTTTAAAAGATTTTGGATGGGAAATAGACAATTGGATTGAATTCTGGTTGCAAAGGGGTGGAGCAAAAATAAATGATTCTTTTTGGCCATGTGAGCCCAAAATTGATTGGATTTGGGGATTATGCTTGCCTCTTGTAACAGAGATAATGAATTCACTAAAAGTTTCTAAAAAACCTACATTGATAGGTATCTCAGCTCTTCCTGGGTGTGGAAAATCAACTTTAGGTAAGTGGATTGAACTTACTTGTTGTGATTTGGGTATCGATGTAAATGTTATTTCTTTGGATGATTTTTATTTGCCTGGCAATGAATTAGATTTGGCAATGTCTGGAAATCCATGGAAAGTTCCTAGAGGTTTACCAGGAAGCCATTCTATGGACCTTTTAGAAAATACACTTAAGAATTGGTTGACCTCAGGTATACTTGAAGCCCCTATATTTGATAAAGCTTTAAGAAATGGCTTGGGAGATAGATCTTCATGGGTGAAAGCGAATCCCAAAGTATTGATTTTAGAGGGTTGGTTTCTTGGTTGTAAGCCTATTTGTACAGGTAGTATCTCTTTTGAAGATTCATTATCTCCTTCCTTAAGCAGACAAGAAATAAATTATAGAAAGTTTGTGCAGTTAAAGTTAAGAGAGTATCTTAAAATTTGGAAAATGATAGATAGATTATGGCATTTAAAACCTGTTGATATTTCTTTTACAGAGGTTTGGAAGAGAGAACAAGAAAAAAAAATGTTTAATAGCCGTGGAGCTTCTTTAAAGGGCTTAGCCTTAGATGATTTTGTTAGGATGATTCAATCTTCTATTCCGCATAAGAGTCTTTTAGAGTTGAACAGTGATGTTATTGTTGAACTAAATCAATCAAGGCAAGTTGTTTCTGTTTGCAAAAATATAACTAAAATTTAGGTTGATTACGAATATTTATTTTGTTGCTTTTAATACAGTATTTAATAAGTTTTGAGCCTATAAAAATAATTAAATTCTGAATGATAGCTTTTATTGTTGACTATGATTCCCTTTTCTTATCGTAATAAGAGTAAAATGGTCGTCCTTCGTTGTGTTGGACCAAATAACTTCTTTCTTGAAAAAGTAATCTTTCCCTTTGAACTGGTTTTTATTAGCGCTCCCGACCCTTCTAAAATCGAGATCTGGGGTAATAATATCTACGGACCTAGCATAGAAGAAAGGTTAACTCTCTCAAGTTCAGAGCAAAATGATTCCTTTGCAGCTTAATTAATTGATTTTTAAAAATTTTATGAATCATTGCTAATCAAGCATTGGTATTTCTATGGATGGGTCTACAATGTAAAAACTTCTAACTTGCTAGAATTTTAATGTTGTATGGAAAATTATATTTACCTAGTTAAAAATGGTGATTTATATAATATTGGTGTTGTTAAAACAATTGAGATATGCCAAAAAGATTTAAATCCTGGAAAAGTAATTGCATATTCTAAGGTTGAGAACGCGGATTTTTTTTGTCAAGAACTTTATAAAAGATATTCGGATGTTCGCTTGCCTCAGTCAATTTATTTTCGACTAAATAAGTCTCAAGTTAATGATTGCAAATTTATGTTAAGTGATGCTGGTAAAAGAGATTATTTTGAACCTATTTTTTCCGGCTTTCTTCTTGCGTTTACTTTTTTTTCGTCCTGGTTATTGATATCCCTTCTAATCATTT
>QCOP01000038.1 GCA_003212885.1 Prochlorococcus sp. AG-432-D11
TTGATAAATTGATGAAATATAGTTTGATACAGAACTTTTACCACTGCCAATACCTCCAGTAATAGCTATTCGACGCTGATTGCCTTCCCATCTTGCTAATGGCGATAGATGAATAATGCTTTTGGTCATGTTCGCGATAGGCTGGTTTAGCTTTCAAGGTTTCCTTGAGTTCCTTATTCCCCAGTCAATGGTCTCTTGTTTCTGGTGGTATAACAGCCCCACATGGTTTTTGGGCTGGAGGTATTTCAGCAGGACTTAAATCCACTTTAAAGCCAGATTTGGCACTATTGCTTGTGCCAGAAAATTCGGTTTGTTTTGGTGCTTTTACTCAGTCTTTGTTTAGAGCTTCTTGCATTGATCTTGGTCAACGTAGTATCGCTAAAAATAAAGGTAGGATTAGAGCTGTTTTAATAAATTCTGGGCAAGCAAATGCTTGTACAGGGGAACAAGGGTTAAAAGATACTCGAACTGCAATTAGAGAACTAGCAAAGCTCCTTTCTATTAATGAATCGGAAGTTTTAATGTGTTCTACCGGTGTCATTGGTGAGCGAATTCCAATGGATATATTAGTTCCATCTTTAGCTGAAGTGGTTAAGAGTTTATCTTCGGAAGGTGGTGATCAAGCAGCTCAAGCGATTTTGACAACAGATCTTAGAGATAAACAAATTGCTGTTCAGGCTAATTTAGGTGGGAAAATAGTTTCTATAGGAGGCATGGCAAAAGGTTCTGGAATGATTCACCCAAATATGGCTACAATGCTAGGTTTTATTACATGTGATGTTGGCATTCCTAAGAACATTTGGAATGAAATGTTGAGTCGTTCTGTCCAATCGTCTTTTAATGCAATAACAGTTGATGGAGATACAAGTACAAATGATGCTTTTTTAGCTTTTAACTCTGGAGATACCCTTTCAAGTAAACATTTTGATTTCCTAGAGGAGGGAATACAAAAGGTTACCCAGTTTTTGGCCAAAGCTATAGCAAGAGATGGTGAGGGGGCAAATTGTTTAATTCAGACTGAAGTTCAAGGAGCGAATAATGATCATGATGCTCGTAAGTTAGCTAGAACAGTTTGCAGTTCTTCTTTGGTCAAAACAGCAATTCATGGATGTGATCCAAATTGGGGGCGCATTGTTGCGGCATTAGGTCGATCAGGAATAGAGTTTGATTCAAGATTTGTGTCTCTTTGGCTAGGACAATTTCAGCTAGTTAAGGATGGACAACCTATACCATTTGATAGAAAAAGTGTTTCTGACTATATGAAATTAAAAATGAAAGGAAGATATATGGAAGATGATTGTATATCTCTAAAAATAGTTATTGGAGCGGGAAAGGGATTTGGAACTGGTTGGGGATGTGATTTATCACAAGAATATATTCATATTAATGCCGACTACACGACCTGAGAACTATTTTATAAAATTGTTTATATAGACATACAAAAGATTTACATCATCAGTCTCTTTATCATTATTGATAATAATCCAAGCATTGCGAGTCTTCCATTAACTAACTCAGCTTGTTTTAACTTTCTAAATGACATGTAAGCAGATTTTTCAATCTTAATATTAATTATTTTTTGTAGATTGTTTGTATCTATCGATGCAAGAATAGGATAGCAAACTAATTCAAAAGTTTTTTTGTATCTGATGATACATATATTTTCTTTTTTATGAAAAATATTATTAGACGCATAAATGAGTTTTAGTTGATACAGAATAAATATAGTGTTAGAGATATTTTTTATTTATCATTTAATGGTTTTCCAAATGATGAATAGACAGCTTCAAAAAAGAAAAGTGATTATTAAAGCGGTCTTAGATGCTTTTAGAGAGCTTCCTCTTGAAGCAAGTTCTTGGACCCATTCTTGCAAAAAGCCTTCTGTATATTTAGCTTGTAAATTAGATAAATAAAATATTTTGATTTAAATTATGGTTATAAATTATGTGGCTAATCATTTTTAGATATATAGCTAGCCTCTTATTTCTTATATCTCATAGCCTTTTGGTTTTAGATCATTTAGGAATGGGCGCTGCTTTGCATGGCATAGGTGAGGTTTTTTTTGCACCTTGGGCAATTAGAGAGAGGGCTTGGGATTTAGTTGTAATTGCTTTAATTTTCGGAGTTTTTGATTTGTGGGGAGCTGTTAAATCTGGAGTTGATATTTCTGTAATTTAAAAATATGGTTAAGTTATTTTTTGCTAAAATATAGTATTTAAGATATGCTCCATTTTGAAAATGTTTATGAATTTCTTTTTGTCCTATTATTCACATAGATAATTGATTTACTTTTCCTCTTTAATTTGATAATTTTTTATTCTCCTCTTAACTTATGACTATTCAAAAAGTTAGTTGGTATCAATTTGATATTTGTATAGAAACTATTGCAGATGCATGCTTGGACAAAAATTTTTCTGGTGTTTATGGATTTCCTAGAGGAGGGTTGTGTTTAGCAGTTGCTTTAAGTCATGCATTAAAAATACCTTTTTTGCAACGTCCTAAGCCTGGGTCATTAATAGTTGATGATGTTTATGAAACTGGAAAAACATTAAATCAAGTATTAGAAATTAAAGATATTACAGCTTTTGTTTGGTTTAGTAAGGTCCAACCTTCATGGTGGAATGCTGTACAAATTTTGGAATCAAAAGATTGGCTTCTTTTTCCATGGGAGAATCCTCAATGTGTAGAGAAAGACAAGAATCTTTTTGAGATTTCCCGTTTTCATACACATGATGACTAAAAAAACTATTTATTTAGCTTCACCATATGGGTTTGCTCGACAATGGAGAAGAAAGCTACTTCCCGATTTTGTTAGTGTTCTGTCATCTATGGGTGCAGAAGTTTGGGAACCATTTCAGCGTAATGGCCAAGTTGATTTTACTCACAAACACTGGGCTCATAAAGTCGCTCTGGCAGACTTGAGAGATGTCAAAAAATCCGATGGGATTTTTGCTATTGTTAATGGAACACCTCCAGATGAGGGGGTAATGATAGAGCTTGGTGCTGCGATTGCGTTAAAGAAAACAATTTTTCTATTTAGGGATGATTTGAGACGATGCTCTGACTCAGAGGAATATCCGCTCAATTTAATGCTTTTTGCTGGTTTACCTGCCTCTGGTTGGCAGAGAAATTTCTATACTTCAATTGAAGATATTAGTAATAAGAAGAAAAATCTTTATCAATGGCTGAGATCATAACTTCAGACGAAATCCTACATTATAGTTAATATTTGGATTGCTTTCTAGTCCATATTGTTCACCAGCTAATCCTAAATCGTTGAACTTCATTAATGCTCCTTCACCAAAAAAATCAATATCATTAGTGACTGAATATGTAATTCCTATTTTTGCTTGATATCCAAATAGCCATACATTTGCTGATTCTAGAGATTGATTGTCTACTTGGATGTTATCAATATCTAATTGAGTTATGCCAATCCCTCCTCCAAAATAAGGGGAAATTTTGTTTTCCTTGCCTGGAGAATTAAGATCTATATAACTACTAACAAAAATATTTTTAGTATTTAAATTCCCTGTGGCGCTAGCATTAACAGGAATATTTTGTGCATTGGTGTTACCTTTTAAAGCTGAAATTCCGTCTATATCATTATTGGATGTATAAAAGGTAACTTCCGTTCTGACAGAGCCAAAATCGTGGCCCAACCCCGCTTCCCATCCAGACCCTGTCTCAAAGTCAAGAGTACCCTCATAAGTTGTATTACTGATAACAGCTTTCCAAGTTGCTTCATTGATTGACGCTTTTCCAAATCCACCAGTGAAGTATGTTCCTGAACTATATTCAGTTGCTTTGCTGTTTTGAATTGTTAAACAATTGAAAACTAAAATAGGTGTAATTAATAGATAAATCCTTGATAAGAAGACATTTTTTAAAGAATTAATTGACATGATAATCTTGTTCATAGTTGATCATTTAGTATAACAATGGTTGGATTATTTCTACTATTTTGTCTATATTGAGTAAGCCTTTTTCTGATACAATTAATATTGTCATTGTTCCGATTAATGATCCTAGAAATGCACCAAAGAAAGAAGATCCTCCATGTCCTTTTGAGAGTTTGTTATTTATATGTTCATTAGATTCTTGTTGAGGCTGAACAAGTTTTAAGCGCTCAGCGCTATTTGATTGTTTGTTTTGTTGATTGCGGATAAGTGCTTCGAAATCAGGCATGGAATTTGAGATGCAATGGAATAGTAAGCCGACCAACCTGACATTCGTCTTGGATCGGCTCGACCTCTGTCATCTACTGCATGCAAGACTGATGATCCTTGAGCTTCTGCTTTGTCAAATGCTGAAAGTAGAGGAATGTCTGAATCTAGAACATTTAACTGAAATGTTTTTAAAGCATCACGAGCTTGTTTGGCAGCTCTTTGCTGTCGATAATCAACTTTCACTAAAACAACTGCATGCAAGATATTCAGATCTTTTAGTAATCTGGCTAGTTCGACTGTTAGTTCTAGGGACCTTGCTTGTGGAGCAGTTGGCAGGATTACAAGATCTGAGCCAAAAGCAAGATGTTTAAGTTCTTCTTCATCGCTACTAGCCTGTCCATCAGTTATAACTATGTCCGCAGATCGTGTTGCTTTAGCCGCTGCTTCAACAGGTATTACTTGAAAAGGTAATGTTCCTCTAGATGCATAAGCCAAGGCAGAGTGATTTTTATCTGCATCTACAACGCAAACATTTTTCCCTTGTCCACTCCAGACGCTGGCTAGGTGGATACTTGTACAAGTCTTTGCTACACCACCTTTTTGTCCAGATACTGTAATGAACAAAATATTAAATAATATAGTTGAGTTTAATGTGAAC
>QCOP01000039.1 GCA_003212885.1 Prochlorococcus sp. AG-432-D11
GAACAAGGCGTTATTAGAGAAACAGAATGATCTGCTGGATAGTCAGGCCACCCTATTGGCTCGACTTGCAACGCTAGAGAAGTCTATTGCTAAGAAATAAGTTAGACCACCAACGAAGAGATATACATCATCTCAAGTAGATGTATCCATTCAACTCAGTTGTTGTCCAGATAAACTATCTACACTGCTTGAGGAACTTGGAATTAGATAATTATTAGAACCTGAACCTATTATTAATTGCTCGATCTGACTTGGAGTTAGAGATGGATCATAACTTAAGAGTAACGCTGCAACACCTGCAACATGAGGAGCGGCCATAGATGTACCAGGGTAAGAAGCATAACCCCCGAGATGTACAGGTATTGATGAATAAACATTTACACCAGGAGCTGTCACGTAATCTAAAGGCTGATACCCAGCTCGATGCGAGAAACAAGCATCTTCCGATAAACGGTCAACAGCACTGACAGCTATTCCATTTCCGTTAAATCCAGTCAACTTTCAAATCTCAGCCAACTTTTGGGGACAACCAAATTTTTCCATTCGATCATTCATTGAAGTTGTATTTAAGTAGGTTTGTTTTTGAGACCTAAATCACAAAGTTTCGAATTTAAATTTAGATAACTTAGAAACTTATTGTGTAACACCATGAGTAGCACATGGCATCCATAAATCACCCATTTTATGAACACCTATACAACCAAGCTTCTTAGCTTCTTGTACTGCTTTCTCTTTAGATGGGTAAGCATAAATATTGTTTGAAGGCAAAGAACTTTCTCTATTGATTGTTTGCTCAACTGATGGACCTGTTGGACTCCATACTTTTAAGCCCATGGTTGTTATGCCAGCAGAGAATATTCCCATACCTACAATTGAAGCATTGATCACCCCCATAGCCACTACACCAAGAGAGACAACACCCATTGGGACTACTCCAATGGTCACAATCCCCATGGGGACAATACCAATCGAAATATAACCAAGTGGTGCTATTCCAATCGCAATTTTTTTAGGTTTACTTCCACAATGAGAAGGACCTTCTGATGCTTCCTGCTTAGAAGTATTTGAAGTTGTCATTGCTTAAATTTTTTAGTGATGGTGGTGATGTCCATCATGTTTTTCTCCTTTTTCATGAACATCATGACTCGTGCAAGGCATCCATTTGTCACCCATTTTATGAGCACCCATGCAATTGAAATCCTTGGCAGCGTTTTCAGCTTCTTTTCTGGTATCAAAGAGTGCAGGAGTATTGTTTGATTCTGAGTTGCTTGAGCAGCCCATTAACGATAATGACAGTGACATAATCAAAACAGTGAAAGTAGGTTTAAGGTTTTTCATGTTTTTTCATGTTTTACTAGTTTTTAGGTTAAATTAGATTCTTATTGTTGTCACTGAGTTCCTTGGGCTTGCTTCTAAATAATTGAAAGAATGAAAGAAGATTCTCTGTCCAATAAATTCTTGTAATCATTCAAACACTCGTCACCAATTAGCTTCTCTTCCACTTACCTAGATATGAGTTAAATTCTAGATTGTATCAATAGTCACATATTAAAGAGGCATACACAATCAATAAAGAAGGTCAAAGGTAGATTTATTTTTAATATATGAACTTCCAAAAATATTTAAAAAATATGAAGCTTCTCCGTAAAGTTCTTCTACTCCCTGTTGCTGTTGATCTTCTTGCTCCATTGACTAGCCAATGCTGGAGGCGATGATCATAAAGGACATCATGATCACCATGGTGCTCACATCACTATGGAGGATTCATACCCTTCAACTATGTTTATGGGAAAAACGACTTTTGTTTTGGGTGGAGTAGATGGCGTAAGTGATTCTGAAATGGGTGGAATGGGTGGAATGTCTACTTCTGAGGAAAAGGATGGGACAGTTTTTCATTACGATACAAAGCTGATGTTTATGACCAGTTTTACTGGCCAAGACATGCTTAAGACTGCTTTTCGCGTAGGTAATTTTGGGATGATGGAGCCTTTCGGAATGATGGGTGAGGCAAGATTAGATACTGCTTTTAGTAGTAGTGATTCGTTAGAGCTTCACAAGGCTTATTACCAATTCCCTATTAGAGACGATATTCAAGTAACTTTTGGCCTCAAGCTTCGTCAAGATGATTTACTTGGTGTGTGGCCAAGTGCTTATCCAGGCGATGGAGTTTTATTTGTACTAGACCAGGCAGGAGCGAATGATACTTATTCCAAAAAAATGGGAGCTGGTGCTGGCATTACTTGGTCCCATGACAAATTAGTTGCTTCTGCACTCTTCGTTTAAGAAGATGCATCAAATCCTTCTATTGGTTTTTTAACTGATGAAGGTAAAGATCACATAACGACTCAGTTGGCATGAGTTGATGAGAAATTTACTTTTGCAGCGGCCTATACCCAAGCGGATAACGGGAATACTGATAATTCTTCTGATGTGAATGATTACTCTTCTTATGGAATTAGTGGTAGCTATCAATTCGGAGACAACTACAGCTTGAGTGCTGGTATTGGTTGGAAGAATCCTGAAAACGAGGATAATCCTGATACTGCAATGAATAAGGTGGAGGATGGTAATACATGGTCTGTTGGATCCCTATGGAATGATGCGTTTGTTGAGGGAAATAAGTTTGGATTTGGTATGGGAACAGCCGAAACTCATAGAGATGACAGTGGTTATGACGATCCTTTGGCTTGGGAAGCTTTTTATGATTTCACGGTGAACGATAGCGTCACAGTTACTCCAGCTATTTTTGTTATTGAACAAGATGATAAAGATGACGTTAATGGAGCTTTAGTGAAAACTACTTTTAAGTTCTAATTACTTAAATAAGACGATTTTCTTTTCTTGTATACACCTCCTTTTTAGGGGGTGTTTTTGCTTCAATAAATTGACTTTTATCTTTTTTAATTGATGCGGTGAGTTAGCTCAACTTTTCCTGATTTCTGAGTAACAGAAAAACCAATATGATCATCCTCTTTAAGATTTTGCCGCAGATTTATTACCCATTTGTCCAAAAACCCTGTTACCTGTTGCAAAGAGCTTACCGCAGATTTACCGCAGAATCTGCCGCACATTGGGTATATTTGGGTATATTTAAGTAGTGAAGTATAATGGTTAAGTTGCTTGAGATTGATTGCAATCACTGTCATGTCAACGAATTGGGGCCATAGCTCAGTTGGTAGAGCACCTGCATGGCATGCAGGGGGTCAGCGGTTCGAATCCGCTTGGCTCCATTGGTTTTTACCTTTAACAAAAATATCTTTCTAATCGCCAAAATTAGATCTATAAAAAGTAAAAAGATATTTGTCTTTTTACTTTTTTAATTAATATCTCAAAAGTTAGGAATCAACCAATAAAAATTCTTGAAGTAATGAACGAGAAAACTAAAAACATAGCAACTCGTCCATGAATTATCTCAGATCTACTCATTCGCGCAAAGATAGACATAAATCATTCTCTTAGCTTGTTTCCTTTATATCGGACATTTTGACTGAGCGCCACCTTGGTTTAGGTAAAGATAGACCTTCTTATGGAGATTCCTCCTATTAGAAGGGAAATCATTTTATAATTTTTTAACCCTTAATTTATTATGATTAGTGCTACAGACGAATAGAATTTTTTTGAAGATTATTTCGAAAATAATTGATTGTGTCATAAATTCCTTCATCTAACGTTATTCGTGCATTCCAGCCAATTGAATTTATCCTACTTACGTCTAGCTGTTTTTGATGTGTACCATCAGGCTTACTTTTATCCCAATTTATTTCTCCTTTATAACCAGAAGCTGATGCAATTTTTTCTGACAATTTTTTTATTGTTAGATCTTTACCGGTTCCAACATTCAGATAAATTAATTCTTTTGAAAGAAGATCATTATTAATTGTACTGATAGCTTTTATGGATGGATCAAATCTTTCAAGGGCAAAAACGCAAGCTTCCCCTAGGTCATCTACATGCATAAATTCTCTTAATGGTGAGCCAGACCCCCAACAAGTTACTGAAGGCAGAGATTTTTCAGTTGCTTCGCAAAACCTTCGAATAAGAGCAGGAAGGACGTGACTATTTGTTGGGTGGTAATTATCACCAGGTCCATATAAGTTTGTAGGCATTAAACAAATTGCATCAAAGCCATGCTGATGCCTTAGTGCTTCGCAGAGTTTTATTCCTGCAATTTTTGCGATTGCATACCATTCATTAGTTGGTTCAAGTTCACCTGTGAGTAAATATTCTTCTTTTATTGGTTGTTTAGAGAACTTAGGATAGATGCAACTACTTCCTAGAAAAAGCAATCTTTTAACGCCATTATCAAAAGCTGTTTCTATTATGTTCGTTTGTATTTTTAGATTTTCCAGTAAAAAATCAGCAGGTTGAGTTGAGTTAGCAAAAATTCCTCCAACTTTTGCTGCGGCAACAATTACAACAGTTGGTTGATTTTTCTCAAACCAGTCATGCACTGCCTTTAGGTCAAGCAGGTCAAGCTCTTCTCTTCCGGGAATCAGCAAACTGCCTTGATTCTGCTTTTGGCCATATCCTTTTTGTCTCAGGGCCCTATAGATAGCACTGCCAGCCATCCCATTAGCACCAGCAATAAATATCTTTTCATCAAGGTTAATTTTATTAGCCATAAGATAATTTAATATATATATAAATTCTACAGCATAATAATTATAATCATTTGGATTTTCCATCC
>QCOP01000040.1 GCA_003212885.1 Prochlorococcus sp. AG-432-D11
GGTAGATATTTTTAAGATTCCATCTAAGAAATTAGTTCCTATTAAGCTTGGTTTTGATAAAAGTCTTTTTTACCCGTCTTTCGAAGCAAGAGATAAGTTTTTTTTGGTTATTGGTCGTCACAATCCTCATAAAAATTTAGCAAGACTTTTAAAAGCTTTTTCTACGATTAGGGATAAAGATTTTAAATTAGTATTTGTTGGACCTTTTGATAGTCGATATACACCTTCATTGCAGGCCTTGGCCAATAATTTAAATATCTCTAGTTTATGCGAGTGGAGAGGTTGGTTGAATGATACAGAAAAGAGGTATCTATTGAGGAAGTGTATGGCTTTGATCATTCCAAGTTTGTGGGAAGGCTTTGGGTTGCCGGCTTTAGAAGCTATGGCATGTGGTACTACTGTTATCGCTTCCAATAAAGGTGGTTTGCCAGAAGTTGTTGGAGATGCCGGTATTTTGATTGATCCTTTATCTATTTCTATGATGACAAGCGTGATGAATGAGGTATCAAATTCAAATGATATTCATAATAAGTCCTTGGTAGCTGGTCCGCAGCAGGCTTCAATGTTTGATTGGAAAATCACTGCAGATGAAATACAAAGAATCTTGGCATCTTGAAAGGATATAATAGATCTACTTAGTTTTTCTATAATTAATAAAAAACGAACCTATGGGTAGAAAAGGAATTATTTTGGCTGGCGGCACTGGTTCTAGACTCTTCCCTATGACAAGAGTTACAAGTAAGCAGCTTTTAATGGTATACGATAAGCCAATGATTTACTATCCTTTATCTACTTTTATGTTAGGTGGTATTCGAGAAATATTAATTATAACTACTTCAAATCATCTTGAATTATTTAAAACTCTTTTAGGTGATGGAAGTAATTATGGTATAGAATTACAATACCAAATACAACCACAGCCAGAAGGCTTAGCCCAAGCATTTTTATTAGGTGAAAAGTTTATTCAAGAGTCTCCAGCAGCATTGATTTTGGGAGACAATCTGTTTCATGGTAATGATTTTGTTACTCAACTTCTCGAAGCCAATCAGACTATTAAGCCAACAATTTTTGCTTACCCTGTAAGTGATCCGGAACGGTACGGTGTTGTTGAATTTTCTAATGAAGGTAAGGTATTAAGTATTGAAGAAAAACCTAAAAATCCTAAAAGTAGGTACGCAATTACTGGTTTATATTTCTATGATTCATCAGTAGTAGATAAGGCGAAATCATTAAAGCCATCAGATAGAGGAGAACTCGAGATTACAGACCTCAATAAAGCATATTTGGCAGAAGAATCTTTAACAGTTAAATTAATGGGACGAGGTATGGCCTGGTTAGATACTGGTACTTTTGATTCATTGAATGATGCCTCGTCTTACATTCGTACAGTACAGAATAGACAAGGATTTAAAATAGGATGTATTGAGGAAGTAGCTTGGAGGAAGGGATGGATAGATGATAAAAAATTGTTAGAACATGCCCATTTGTCTATTAAAAGTGGGTATGGTAATTATCTGATAAATCTTTTAGAGGATAAAAAGGAGCAGGTATTTTGAAATTTGATGTTCAACAATTAAAATCAAGTCAAGGAGTTCTTGTAGATGGCCCTTTATCTATAAGTCCTAATATTATGGAAGATGAAAGAGGCTTTTTTTTTGAAAGTTGGAATAAAGTAAATTGGATAGATTCTTTAAAATCTTATGGCCAATATTTTGAGGAATTTGTTCAGGATAATCATTCAAAGTCTACAGTCGGAGTTTTGCGAGGGTTGCATTTTCAAAAAACACCGTTTGCTCAGGCCAAATTAGTTAGATGTATCGTTGGAGAGATTTTCGATGTTGCAGTTGACATTAGATATAATTCGCCCACGTTTGGAGCTTGGGTAGGTGAAATTTTATCAGGGACTAATCATAAGCAACTTTGGATTCCAGTAGGCTTTGCACATGGATTTTTGACTTTATCTGAAATCGCTGAAGTACAATATAAGGTTACTAATCATTGGTCAAAAGAATCAGAAGGATCTGTGAATTGGGCTGATGAAGATATAAAGATAAATTGGCCTACTGCAAATCTTAAAACAAGCCATTATCAACTTACAGATAAAGACTCTAATGCTCCTTTTTTAAAAAATATTGATACTTCAAATTTGTTCTAATGAAGATTTTGATTACTGGTAAAAATGGTCAGCTTGGCTTGACTTTAAATCAGGAAAAACCATCAGATTTGGATGTATTTTCTATTTCTAGACATGATTTAGATTTATGTAATTTGCAAGCTTGTCAAAATTTTATTGAAAAAAATAGACCAGATTGGTTAATTAATACTGCGGCCTATACTGCAGTTGATAATGCTGAAGATGATCGTAATAATGCTTTCTTAGTTAATTCAAAAGCAACAGAAATTTTTGCTAGAAGCTTGTCTTTATACGGAGGAAGATTTCTTCATGTGAGTACAGATTTTGTCTTTAATGGTAAAAAAAATACACCCTATTTACCTTATGACGAAGTTGATCCTATTAATGTTTATGGCTCTTCTAAGGCTTTAGGGGAAAAGAATTGTTTGAGATATTCTAATACTATTGTTTTAAGGACAAGTTGGGTGTATAGCCCCTTCAAAAAGAATTTTCTTTTAACTATGTTGAGATTGCATAAAGAAAAGGCATTAAATGATGAGCCTTTAAAAGTAGTTGTAGATCAAATTGGTTGTCCTACGAGTACTCATTCTTTGTCAAAGATATGTTGGTCTATCGTGAGAAAAAATGATTCTTATTTAAATCAATCTAGGATTTTTCATTGGTCTCAATCTGGTATTGCGACTTGGTATGATTTTGCTGTAGCAATTGGCCAAATAGGAGTTGAAATTGGATTATTAAAAAAGGCTGCAACTGTTATTCCAATTATGACTTCTGAATACTCTACACCTGCTCAGAGGCCAAAATATTCAGTTTTAGATTGTACTTCTACTATTGATTATCTAGACTTCAGGCCTTTACATTGGCGTGAGGAGCTTATTAATATTATGACTAAATTATTTCATAGTTAATTTTGATTTACCTTTACTTACCTTAAAAACCCTTTAATTTGATAAAATATTGATTAAGAGAAGAATTGCTATGAGGATTTTGGTTACTGGAGGAGCTGGTTTTATAGGAGGTGCTGTTATTAGAAGATTATTAGTTAGTGAACATACTATATTTAATTTAGATAAATTGGGTTATGCCAGTGACTTAACTAGTGTTAATCAAACTTTAGTAACTACTAATAATTCTAATTATACTTTTTTAAATGTTGATCTAACAAATTTAAAAGCAACAACAGACGCTATGGCTATTGCTGACCCTGATCTTATTATGCATTTAGCAGCTGAAAGTCATGTAGATAGGTCAATTGATTCGCCAGAAAATTTTGTTGCAAGTAATATTCTTGGCACATTTCATTTGCTAGAGGCTGCGCGCAATCATTGGAATCATTTGTCTCTTTCACGGAAAAATAATTTTAGATTTCATCATATAAGTACAGATGAGGTCTTTGGATCCTTGGGAGAAAAAGGATTTTTTGATGAACTAACTCCATATGATCCTAGAAGTCCTTATTCTGCCTCTAAAGCATCTAGTGATCATTTAGTTCGATCATGGTTTCATACTTTTGGCCTCCCTATTGTTTTGACTAATTGTTCTAATAATTTTGGCCCTTGGCAGTTCCCTGAGAAATTGATTCCTTTAGTAATTTTTAAAGCAATTAAGGGTGAAACTATTCCAATTTATGGCGATGGTTTAAATATTCGCGATTGGTTATTTGTTGAAGATCATGTTGATGCACTTCTATTAGTATTAACTAAGGGTCGAATCGGTGAAAGTTATTGCATAGGAGGAAATGGTGAGAGGAGTAATAGGTTGGTTGTTTCTTCAATATGTGATGCTTTGGATCAATTGAAACCGAGAACGGAAGCGTATGCCAATTTAATTGAATTTGTGGAGGACAGGCCAGGACATGATAGGAGATATGCGATTAATTCAACTAAAATACAGATGGAACTGGGTTGGCAAGCTAAGTATTCGTTTGAGGTTGCTTTAGAAACGACAATTACTTGGTATTTAGAAAACTTTTCTTGGTTGGAGCAAATGCTAAAAAAATCACAGTACTCAGCTGACCGCATAGGTGTTTCTAAAAACTAATGCTTTTTAAGTATTATTATTAACTTGTAATAGAGAACTAAAGGCTTGAGTCTTAAGGTAGGTAAATTTTATATCTTTGTGAATCTACATTATGTGATATCCTATAGTAAATATTGTAGTTTTTCAAGTGTCTGTTCAGTATATAATTTCTCAGCTTGTTTTTAAGTTTTTTAATTTCTATTTATTTATTCAGGCTTGGTTTGATTATTATAAAATTCCAAGGAAGAAGAGAATCAATTTTCTTGAGCGTATTAAAATAATTTA
>QCOP01000041.1 GCA_003212885.1 Prochlorococcus sp. AG-432-D11
TTGCCAGTATTTATAATGCTGCATTTATGGATGCAGATGTACCTAAAGACTCTACTTTCTGCGCTGTAAAAGGAGATTTTTTGCACCTATTGGTGTTTCCAGAAAATGAGAATGCATTAATACGCTTCACCAATTTCACACAACTACCTGATGGTTTAAAAGAAGAGGATGAAGCAAAATTTCTTCAAGTATTAAATGAATGTCTTAGCTATGCAAAAGTATTCCGTTATAGGGATGAAGAAGATGATAAAAATCGAAGCATAATTTTTGAGTATGAATATCCAGTATTTACAGGCCAGGCAATTTCTTCTAAAACTCTTGTTCAACTAGTACGGACATTTGAAAAAACTGTTCTCGATTCTGCGCGTATCTATTCTCAGGTATTTGAAACGAGTATAAAGTAAACAGCTACAGCCTGGGTACCTGAACCATGATTCTCATGGTGAGAGTTATAAAAGACCTATGAGGGAAAAAAGAGCGTGGTAATTGTCACGATCCAACCCCCGATGTCCCAACAGAAAGGCCTCGCATCAAGTGGGGCTTTCTAAGTGTGCTAAAACATTTACTATTTAGTAATCCACCATCTTCCTCTGGTATCAGTAGTCAAATTCAAAAAAGTAGACTACTGATTGATGGCGGTGGAAGTTTTGCTTGGATTGGAACTATCTTTCGAGAGCAGACGCTTTATCGAAAGCTAGAAACTAACATCATCGATGGATGAGTCGTACAAGAAAAACTTAGAGTCTGAACATTTAGATATTACTTACAGTTGCATTAACGCTGCCAATTAGGCAGTTTGCACTTAGCTTTAATTACCTAGAATTTAATTCTATGAATGTATTTTCGCTAGCGAAGAAATCCATAGGCAAGGTGTTTGATTCAAATCTCTTTAAGTCTCTTTTGCCCTCTTATGCTGTTTTAAGTATCTTTAGCCTCTTTTTTACAGGACAAATTAGACAAGACATACAGGGACTACAAGAAGATCCTGTTAACTTTAATCTTGGTACTGATTATTGGGTGTTCACGTTATTAGGTGCATTCATTGGTATTCTATACCTTATATACATTCTTACTGCGCTACGTGATGTTGAAGAGAAAAATAGTTTTAAAGCTCCTAAAGTAAATCAAATCACCTCAAAAGGCTTTAAATTATTACTAGTTTCGATAGTCAGTTATTTCTTCGTATTCCTAGGATTTCTTTTCTGTATCATTCCTGGATTCTTCCTAATGAAGAGATATATCTACATATTTAATGTTGCTGTTGAGGAGGAGCTTGGAGTACTTGATACCATGAAGCGAAGTAAACAACTCTCGAATAAAAATGGGTGGTCTGTATTGATTTCCTTGGTATTAATTAGCATACCTGTTTCTCCAATATATTTGATAATCTATAATAGCTCTGCATCATTCTTCACTTTCGCTATTTTCGATATAATTGTTGGTTATATTTTCATGATTTCATCTTGTTCAGTTCTTTTCTATGGTTATAAGGATTCAAAAGTTTTGACGATTTAAGAGTTAGTAAAAAAATATAAAGTTTGATATTAAATATTAAAGTTACTGGATTCTATTTATTCTCATTTGCTCTGGAAGCACTAGGTCGCAGGTTGGACCATTCCTCTTTTACTAGATAATGACTGCTATTGTGGCAACAATTGTTAGGGATGTATATGGAGCATTTGATATTCCAAAAGTTACTAAGCTATTTTTGAATCCAATATCCAAGGCAAAAATGATTAAATTAAAGAAATAACTGGAAAGATTACAATACCTGATGCGTCCTTTTGTCCTAGCTCTAGCTTTACTAAAGCCAGTGGCAATGGATGGTGCGTTATTAGCGGAAGTTATTCCTGAAGTTTTGATTATTGAGAAACAAGAAGAATTAGCTCTTAATGATATTGAACGGTTAACGAAAGAAGCGGAGAAAGCAGAAGAAGCTACTAACTATCAAAAAGCAGTTGAGCTCCTGAATGAGAGTCTTGAACTTCAAAAGAAATACCTAAATGAAACACATCCAGCTGTTCAATATATTTTGTTGAGTCTTGGAAGGCTTTATAAAAAACAAGGTCTATACCAAAAAGCAGAAGAGTCTTATTTACGTGCACTAGCCATACGAGAAGAGGTTTATGGGGAAATTCATCCAGATGTTGCGAGAACTCTTAGTTTGTTAGGTGCCTTCTATCAAGGTCAAGGTCTATACCAAAAAGCAGAAGAGTCTTATTTACGTGCACTAGCCATACGAGAAGAGGTTTATGGGGAAATTCATCCAGATGTTGCGTTCAGTCTGGTTTTTTTAGCAGGCTTTTATGAAGGTCAAGGTCTATACCAAAAAGCAGAAATTTATTTTTTGCGTGCATTAGCCATACAAGAAGAGGTTTATGGGGAAATTCATGATGACGTAGGCGGGACTTTGCGCTGGCTTGGACTTGTGTATAAAAAACAAGGTCTTTATCAACAAGCAGAAGAAGCTTATCTACGTGCATTGGGCATACAAGAAAAAACTTTCGGGGAAGATCATCCAAATGTTGCGATAACTCTTGTTTCGTTAGCAAGCTTTTATGAAAGTCAAGGTCTTTATCAACAAGCAGAAGAGTCTTATTTACGTGCATTAGCCATACAAGAAAAAACTTTAGGTATAGATCATCCAGATGTTGCGTTCAGTCTGGCTTCGTTAGCAGGCTTTTATGAAGGTCAAGGTCTATACCAAAAAGCTGAAGAGTCTTATTTACGTGCATTAGCCATACAAGAAGAGGTTTACGGAAAAATTCATGATGACGTGGGCAGGACTTTGCGCAGGCTCGGACTTGTGTATAGAAAAAAAGGTTTTTATCAAAAAGCTGAAGAGTCTTATTTACGTGCATTAGCGATACAAGAAAAAGTTTATGGAAAAATGCACCCAGATGTTGCGTTCAGTCTGGCTTCGTTAGCAGGCTTTTATGAAGGTCAAGGTCTTTATCAACAAGCAGAAGAAGCCTATCAACGCGCATTAGTCATACAAGAAGAGGTTTTTGGGGAAAATCATCCAGAGGTCGTAGCTACTTTGTTTTGGCTTGGTTATATGAACCGGTCTCAATCAAAATATAAGGATAGCTATTTATCATATCGTCGATCTTTAGAAAGTTTACTTTCTTTAATCCAACGAGAATTGCCATACATGCCTATAGAGAATCGCCAATTTTTTCAAAGAGGAATGAGTGATTTTTATGGTATACCTTTCAGCCTATTTGAATTTGTTTTTGATAGAAAATCTAAATCTTTAAAACGACTCGCCCTTTTCTTGAGATTAAACCGTCATGGATTGTTGGAAGAAATTGAAAAGAGACAGGCTGCTTTAGCTGGTACTCAAATAAAGATTGTACAAGAGCTAAGAGGGATAATCCGCAGCTTGTCATTGATTACATTGGATATTGAGGAACGCAAAGAACTTATTTTAAGAAGAGATAAGTTAGAGAGAAAACTTTATCGACTACTTCCTGCACTAAAACCACGCATTGTTGAAGTTGATCAAATTGCCAAAGTAATCCCTCATAATGGAGTCTTGATTGAGTTCCAGAGGTATCAACCTTTAAATGTCACCAAGCTAGATGGAGTAAAATTGGAACAAGCTAGTTACTTGGGCTTAATATTGAAGCCCAGTGGTGAGTTATTATCAGTTAATTTAGGTACTGCAGAGTCTATCGAACAGAAGATCCAACAAGCTTTATTCGCTACTGAGCAACGTCAGGCCAATGCACAGGATTTATGGAATGAAGTTGGTGATTTGATTATCAAGCCATTAGAAGATGCTATTGGTGATGCTGAAACATTATTCATTTCACCTGATGCCGAGCTAAATAGAGTTCCTTTCGCAGCACTGAGTTCTCATAAAGACGATCAATTACTTGGAGAAACTATCAACATACGTCTACTCACAACCGGTCGTGAACTATTAGATCTCGCCAAACGCTCTACACTAACCAAGAAACAAACTTTAGTTGTTGCTAATCCAGCTTTTAATTTAATCAAAACTTTCTCAGGTAAACAGCCATCAGACCTAATTCCTAGTAATACCTCTCAACAACGTTCCGGTGATCTCTCATCACTTACTTGGAGTCCACTCCCTGGAACAGCCAAAGAAGGAAAAGTTATTGCAGAATTAACCAAGGCTCAACTATTAACCAAGAACAAAGCAACAGCATTAGCCGTGCAAGAACAACAAGAACCACCCAAGGTCTTACATATTGCTAGCCATGCTTACTACTTACCTGATCAAAAGCATAAAAAGT
>QCOP01000042.1 GCA_003212885.1 Prochlorococcus sp. AG-432-D11
TTCTCAATTATCAATCGATGAAAAAAGGAAATTCTCAGATATTACTATTGACAATACAAAAGAGAAAGGAATGTGGAAAAGACAAATCAACAATCTTCTATTAAAAGAAAAAGATAATTCAACTATTTAATTGAGAGATTATGATCTGATTAGCTAATTTAGGATCCACCTTCCCTCCAGTCTTTTTCATTAATTGTCCCACAAAAAAACCTTGAAGCTTTTTTTTGCCTCCTCTAAATGCCTCAACCTCTTTGGGATGAAGTTTTAACAGCTCATCAACCATATCTGTAATAAGGCTAGGATCACTAATTATCGACAAACCTTGCTTTTCAACCATGCTTTTTGGTGAGCCTCCATTAAGTAAGAGTTCGGGCAAAATTTCTTTTGCAATTTTTCCACTAATCTTTTGACTAGTAATAAGTTCAATCATTTCCGCTAATTGCTTAGGCCTAAGGGGAAGGTCATTAAAACTTTTCTTTGTCGACTTTAAATAAGCAGCTATATCACCAGTGATCCAATTAGCAGTTATTTTTGGATCGACACCTTGCAAAAGCACTTCTTCAAAATATTTCGCCATAGATTTTTCATCGGTTAATACTCTTGAATCATAAATAGATAGACCTAAATCCTTGGCATATCGATGCCTTTTAACAGAAGGCAATTCAGGTAATTCAGATCTCCATTGATCTTGGAGTTCAGAACTAACTTCTATTGGACCTAAATCAGGGTCTGGGAAATATCGATAATCACTACTTCCCTCTTTTGATCTCATACTTTTTGTCAGTTGCTTGGACTCATCCCATAAACGAGTTTCTTGCAAAACTTTTTCTTTAGATTCATAAGCCTTAATTTGTCTTTCTATTTCATATTCACAAGCTTTCTGAATAGCTGAAAATGAATTCATATTTTTAATCTCAACTTTTGTCCCAAATGGAGCATCTGGCCCTCTCCTTACAGAAATATTGACATCACAACGCAAGGAACCTTCTTGCATATTGCCATCGGAAACCCCCAAATATCGAACAATCCTTCTGATTTCTGAGGCATATTCCGCCGCTTCTCGACCAGTTCTTAAATCAGGTTTACTTACTATTTCAGCTAACGCAACTCCTGCACGATTGTAATCAACAAGCGAATACTTTGACCCTGCTAATCGATCACTTCCAGCATGCACGAGCTTTCCAGCATCCTCCTCCATATGAAGTCTTTCAATTCCAATCTTTTTTAAATACGTCTCTTTACCTTTCTCAGCAACTTCTACTTCAATCCAACCATCTTGACCAATAGGTTCATCAAATTGAGAAATTTGATAATTTTTTGGAAGGTCTGGATAAAAATATTGTTTTCTATCAAACTTACACCTATTAGCAATTTTTAGATTCAAAGCCATAGAGGCTTTTACAGCATACTCAAGTACTTTCGCATTTAAAACTGGCAGGGTTCCTGGCAAACCACAAACAACAGGATCAATATGCGTATTAGGCTCATCCCCAAAGACTGTAGAAGCTGAAGTAAAAATTTTACTATTTGTACCAAGCTGAACATGAGTCTCTAAACCAATAACAGCTTCCCAAGCAGATTGTGTTTCACTCATAGATTTATACATTTTGAATCATCTTATGGAAAAGTAGATCATCTTGAATAGAGTGTTTTCCAAAAACACTAAAAATCACTTTTTAATAAAAGAGTCATATGGGTAATACCAGTAAACACCAACTACTTATACTAGGAGGTGGCTTAATTGGATTATCAATAGCATATGAGCTATCTCGAAAAGGTCACAACGTTGAAGTATTAAGTAAAAAACGTGGAGAAGCAGCTGGATTTGTTGCAGCTGGGATGCTAGCTCCTCATGCAGAGGGTCTAAAAAGTGATCTCTTAAACCTAGCTAAATTAAGTTTATTAGAAATACCAAATTGGATAAAAACAATTGAAGCCAATAGTGGAATAAGTTGCGGATTAATAAAAAGTGGAATCATAGTTCCTTTTCTAAATAAAGAAAATATGTGCAAATATCCCACTTCGAAATTTGGGAAAAAACTATCAAATATAGAATTAAAAAATGAGATTCCTGACATAGGATCTAAGTGGAAATCTGGATTGCTTTTTCCTGAAGATGGACAAATAGATAATCGACGCCAATTAATGAGAGCACTTGAAAAAGCGTGTGTTGAATCAGGTGTTCACTTTCAAGAAGGAGTAAAAGTACTTAAGATAATCTCTACTAAAGATAGATTTGAAGGTGTTTTAATTAAAAATGCAGAAGGTGCGGTTACAACTATTAAAGCTGAACATGGAGTGCTCTGTTGCGGTGCATGGAGTAAGCAACTGTTACCTTATCTTCCTATTTATCCGGTAAAAGGCCAGATGTTTTCAATACAAGGTCCTAAAGATTATCTGAAAAGAATTCTTTTTGGTCCTGGCATTTACATGGTTCCAAGAGAAGACGGATTAATCATTGTAGGTGCAACGAGTGAGAAAGAAGCAGTTTTTAAAACAGGACTCACTCCTAGTGGTCAACGTCAATTGCAAGAAGGAATGAATGCGCTACTGCCATCAACAAAATCATGGCCACACATGGAAAGATGGTGGGGTTTTCGCCCTGCGACGCCAGATGAAAATCCTATTTTAGGCAAATCACCAATAAAAGGTCTATTTTTAGCTAGTGGACATTATCGTAATGGTGTTCTTTTAGCTGCAATTACAGCTCAATTAATAACAAAATTAGTCTCCCAAGAAAAGCTGTCAAATAAAGAAAAAGATTTACTTTTAAAGTTTAATTGGGATCGCTTCTAAGGCCAAATGATAAATGTGTTCGCTTGAATTCAACTTTCTACTCTCCAGGCTTGATCCGAAGGGAGCCAATCATTTAGTTCAGCTGAAGAGAACCATAAACCTATTTCAAAACTGGCAGTATCTAACCCATCAGAGCCATGAATGACATTCCTCCCAATATTTACGGCCAAATCACCTCTAATAGTTCCAGGATCCGCATCCAGAGGCTTAGTAGCCCCAATCAACTTTCTAGAACCTGCAATAACTCCATCTCCTTCCCAAACCATTAATACAACAGGTCCACTAGTAATAAAATCGACTAAACCATTGAAAAAAGGACGGTCTCGATGCACTCCATAATGCTTTTCAGCCATTGCCCTTGAAGGAATTAACTGCTTCAGAGCAACTAATTTAAATCCTTTCCTTTCAAATCTAGAAATTATCTCCCCAACTAAGCCTCTTTGTACTCCATCAGGCTTAATTGCCACAAAGGTTCTCTCAACAGTCATAGTAAAAAAATAATTATTTAATTATCGTCCTAGAAAAATGGTCATCTTGGCAAGCAAAAATCTATTTATGAAAAATGCACGTAGAATAGGATGAGAAAAGCTTCTCAAAAACTTTGCTTGTCTTATATATAAATTTTGACTGAAATCACCAACACAGAAAACCAAGAAAAATGGAATACTGAAGCTAGTGCTTCACTATATGATCTCCATAAATGGGGTGGTAAATATTTCTCTATAAACAAATTAGGTAATGTTGATATCAAACCAAATGATAAACAAAGCAAAAGTTTAGACCTTTCTAAACTAGTTAAAGAACTTGAAACAAGAAATCTAAAACCACCTATATTACTTCGATTTGAAGATATACTCGAAGATAGAATCAGAGAACTGCATAAAGCATTTAATGATGCAATAAAAACCTATCAATATGAAGGGGAATACAAAGGGGTTTTCCCTATTAAATGCAATCAGCAAAAACATGTTGTTGAGGAGATATTGTCCGCGGGCCGCGAATGGAACTTTGGGCTTGAAGTAGGTAGTAAAAGTGAACTCTTAATCGCCCTATCCTTATTAGACAATTGCAAAGCCCTATTGATATGCAACGGATACAAAGACAAAAATTATATTGAAACAGCAATACTTTCGAAAAAATTAGGAAGACAAACAGTAATAGTAATAGAACAAATGCATGAAGTAGAAAAAATCATTGAAGCAAGTAAAAAACTAAACTCCTTACCCATTATCGGTGTACGCGCAAAACTAACTAGTAAAAGTAATGGAAGATGGAAGGATTCAATAGGTGAAAGTTCAAAATTTGGTCTTTCTATACCCGAAATTTTAGAAACCGT
>QCOP01000043.1 GCA_003212885.1 Prochlorococcus sp. AG-432-D11
AGCAAGAGCACTAGTCACAGCTCCCATTTCAAAGTATGCATGGCAAATGGCAGGATATAACTATCCAGACCAAACAGACCTGTTAGCAGAATGCAGTAACACAAAAAACGTCTCAATGTTATTTACTGCCTTATCACCCAATAATGGATGGCGGCTTAATACATTACTTGCAACAACTCACATACCTTTAAAAGATGTCCCGACAGTACTGACACCAACATTGATTTTTTCTAAATTGAATACGCTCTTAGAATTCTGCAAAAATTTTAAAAAAAATCCCACTATCTCAATAGCTGGTTTGAATCCCCATTCTGGTGAGAATGGTTTCCTAGGTAAGGAAGAAATAAATTGGCTCATTCCAACAATTAATCAATGGAAAAAAGAAAATCCAAAAGTTAATGTTTTAGGGCCAATTTCTCCGGACACATGCTGGATTTCTTCATCTAGGGCTTGGAATACTATTCCAACATCAAATACACCTGACGGTATACTTGCTCTGTACCATGATCAAGGCCTAATTCCTATCAAATTAATATCATTTGATAATGCCGTTAATACAACTTTAGGCTTACCATTTATAAGAACTTCACCAGACCATGGAACAGGATTTGATATTTCAAAGAAAGCTATTGCAAGGCATGAAAGTATGGCCTCAGCAATAGAAACAGCCTGGCAACTTTCAAAAAAATAATTAATTTGGCTTAACTTTCATTAAAACTTGTCCAAACTCTACTGGGGTTCCATTCTCAACAAGAATCTCAATCACTTCTCCTGCTATATCAGACTCCAATTCATTCATTAGCTTCATCGCTTCAAGAATGCAGACAGTTTGTCCAACAGCCACGCGAGAACCAACTTCAACAAAAACAGGCTCCCCAGGGGCTGGAGCTCTGTAAAAGGTCCCAACCATAGGAGCTGTAACTTCTATAAACTCAGGAGGCGTAGAGGCTACTGCAGGAGGAGGATTGCTAGGAACTGGTGGAGAAGAAATTGGCTGAGGCGTAATTTCTTGTTGATTTGTATTTGAAGATACAAAAATAGCTTCAGGCGACTTTATCGGCCCAAGATTTCTTTTCACCTCAAGATGAAAATCTTTGCCCTCCAAAGAAAATTCTTGAATATCACTTTCGGCTAAAGAGGCCAAAATTCGATGAAGTTCTTCGTGATCTAAATGCATGACATTTAATTCTCCCGACCTAGATAACTATCATTACGCGTATCTACTTTGATCTTCTCACCTACTGAAATAAATAGAGGCACCATAACTTGAGCTCCAGTTTCTAAAATTGCTGGCTTGGTTCCACCAGTAGCTGTATCACCCTTAACTCCTGGATCGGTCTCCGCAACCTCCAAGACAACTGAATTAGGCATTTCAACCTCTAATGGCTTCCCATTCCAGTAAACAACACTAACCTCCATTCCATCTTTCAAATATTTTCTAGCTTCCCCAATTTGATCAGGAGATAATCTAGTTTCTTCATAGGAAGACATGTCCATAAAAACATAATCTCCTGAGTCCATGTAAGTATGTTGAAGTGTAGTCTTTTCGAGAAGAGCTTGTTGAACCATCTCTCCTGCACGAAAAGTTTTTTCAACAACGCTGCCAGTTTGCACAGCCTTAAGCTTGGTTCTAACAAAAGCAGAACCTTTTCCAGGCTTTACGTGCAAGAATTCAACAACACGCCAAACGGCACCATCAAGTTCAATCGTGGTACCACTGCGGAAGTCGTTACTTGAAATCATTTCCGCTATACATACCAGGAGATCATAAGACTGTGCCAAGGTCATGCACGACTTAAACATCACATGGCAAAAAAAATTCTTCTAATTTTCCTCATCGCATTTATGTTTTGCATAGATGTATTCAAGCCAAATCCTGTCTGGGCAGCCCTACCAACAGGAAACAGAATTAAAGATCCATACGAAATTTTAAGAAATGCCTTGCCTATTGAGCAAAAGGATTTACGTGAATTACAACACAAACTTGAAGAAACATCGGAAAACTTAAGAGGCAACAGATGGAGCGCAGTGTCCAAAGCAGCCTCTAGAAGCAAATTTTTACTAAATAACCGCAAGCAAAAGATCCTTGCAAGAATTCCAGACAGTCAAAAAAATGAAGCAAGATTAATTATCTCTTCATTAAACGAAACAATAGACAATTTAATCGAAGCCTCTAATTCACAAAGTAAAAATACTTTTCTGGATTTAAGGCGTGAATCATTAGAACAAATTGAATCTATTGAAATGCTATTAATTCCCAATCAATTTCCTTATGATATCCCTAATGAATTTGACGATTTACCTAGATTACTTGGCAGAGCGAATGTCATAATAGAAACATCTAAAGGAAATTTATCAGCAATAATTGATGGATATAATGCTCCACTAACCTCTGGAGCTTTTATAGATTTAGCTCTAAAAGGCTTTTATGAAAAGCTTCCAATTGTTAGAGCAGAAGAATTTTTTGTATTACAAACTGGAGACCCTTCTGGCCCAGACATAGGTTATATAAATCCAGAAACTAAAGAAGAAAGGAAAGTACCTCTAGAAATAAGAATTCCTAATCAAAAAGAACCGATTTATAATGAAACATTTGAAGAAAAAGGGCTTTACACAGAGACTCCTATATTGCCATTTGCAACATTAGGTACATTGGGATGGGCGCATTCTGATAATTCAGTAGATGATGGATCTTCTCAATTTTTCTTCTTTCTTTATGAGGCTGAATTAAATCCCGCTGGGAGAAATTTAATTGACGGAAGATATAGTGCATTTGGCTACGTAATTGAAGGAGAAGATATCCTTAACGAACTTGATGTAAATGATCAAATAATTTCTGTAAAAGTTATTAGTGGTCAAGACAAATTACAACCTCACGCATAATAAATAACTGTGAATGTCACGCTTGCAGATTTAGGTGAAAAAGAAATTATCAATCGACTAAAACAAATTTTAGAATTTGGTCAAATTGATGATGACACAGCATTAATCAAAGATATAAAAAATAATCTTCTTATAAATACTGATGTTCTTGTGGAAGGAGTACATTTCAGTGATAAGAATTTTTCTCCAGAGGATATTGGATGGAAAGCAATTGCTTCAAATTATTCAGATTTAACTTGTAGCGGAATGAATCAACCTTTAGCCATAACTGTAGGATTAATTACACCTCCACAAACAAGTTGGAGTTGGGTTGAAGGAGTATATAAAGGAATGTTGATGGCTTTAAAGACTTATGGAGGTAAATTAGTCGGAGGAGATTGTTCAAGTGGACTCCAGAAAATTATTTCAATAACTGCTTTAGGAACTCAAACTAATTTGCATTTGCATAGATCTTATGCACAACCTGGAGAACTATTAATTGCAAGTGGTCCGCACGGTCTGAGCAAATTGGGCTTAGCTCTTTTGAATAATGATTCTAACGTTCAAAACTTCAAGCTAAGTGAAAATCTTTGCAATGATGCAATTCAAAGCCATCAAAGGCCTATACCTCCTCTAAAAGCAGTTAAAAAGCTTCACGAAGCCAAGCCTAAAGATTCTAAATGGAAAGTAGCAGGAACTGATAGCAGTGATGG
>QCOP01000044.1 GCA_003212885.1 Prochlorococcus sp. AG-432-D11
CATCTTAAAGAGCTCAAAGCTTTTGCATGAAAAATAATTCAGATCTAAATACACGGATTACACTATCTCCTTTTATTAAACATTCTTAGTTGGACGAATGAGAGGGTGTTCCTCACGAAATTATTAAAGTGTAGTTAAGTTTTAATTAAATTGATGTTTTTCTTTCAAATTCAGAGGAAAATATAGGAACTCATTACTTTAAAGACTTTAAATGCTCTCATTGAATCTTCTAGCAATGTATGGTCAAGCAGGCATTCCAAGCGATTTTCTGCTTCTAACCTTCTTTCATGCACTAGTTGCTATTCCAGTTCACATCATCGTTTTTAGGGCAAGAGCTACTGACGGATATACAAGCTTTTATTCTAAGGAAGGGTATACTGTCAAAGATTAAGTAGGAATGTTGACTATATTTCTTTAATCTACTTCCAATATCATATTAATAAGTTTTTCTATTACTCATGCCTTTTCTACTTGTATAAGGACTTGTCTATCTAGACGTTATTAAATGCCTTATTATAAACAATGTACATTTTTGCATTGATCAATTTTCTTTATCAAGTCTATTTTTAGATTTTTCATGTAAATATATATCCTTTTTATTAATTAATTCTTCTTATAAATTACTAATTTTTTTCATTGATTGTAGGGATTTAGCAAGGAAATTTTTCTGAACAAGCTTCTATACATCTAAATAAATTAATTTCTCTATGCATTAAGATAAATATATAAGAGCTAAAACAACCAATTAGTAGGCCCATTAGAAAAACCATGAAGCCTTTAAGATGCAGAGAAAACTTTTTTCTTTGGGGTTTCAAAAGTTTTTTGCACTCAAAAAGTTGAGGCTTACTTAAGCGAAAATACTCAGATTGAGGGATTCGTACATTTTTATATCTTTTATGTAACTGCTTTTCTAGGAATAAATAATTTTCAGTTAAAACTGTACAAATAGTCTCATCAGGCTTAAGTTCTTTCAAGCGTCTATCTAGATTCTGAGTCACTCCAATCTTATAGAGATCACCATTCCTTATCAAATATATCCATCCTTTCATTTTAGATAATGCTTACTTAACTAATAACTTAATAAGAAGTCAATGTCTACACAGAGCGCGAATAGATACTGACAACAACAATTATAATAGCCTCCTTAGAAAAAAAGCAATGGCTAATTGTGGTAATTAATGATAAAAAGTTCTACTAAATCAATCTAATCTTTTTTTCTTAAAAAATTTACTCATTAGAAAAAGTATTGACTCAATTTGAACCAAAAGACAACTTACCAAGTAATTAATAATGTTTAAGCTAGTCTCTTAATCTTTATCCCAGGTTGAGAGATCTGTAGCACCTGCTAAGCACTGCATTCAGTAAATCATACAATTAACACATATCTTCTTAAAAATAATTGAATAAGTAGAATAACCATCATATATCTCTCCTTTATAAATAAATACTTCTATTAGAATAAAAGCAACGCATTACCAATCTGAATAGACCTGTAATCGATGGGTCTTGACTAACTCGAAAATTTAAAAAAACAAGGTCATTATTATCAGGAATTGCTACTAAACTTTTTGTAAAAAATTAGATCTCCGCTAGGTCAAATCGTTAAGAAATTATCTGTAACATTATCAATAAAAAAGAGGGCCTTCCTCTCGTCGGATAACCATTAACCAATATCTCAACTGGATCTTGATCTGATTACATGCTTGAAGCCTAAAAAGCTAATAACAATTTAAAGCTTTCATATCTATTGATATCGATTCTTTTTAACTACAAAACAAAATTACTTGTATTCAAAGAATTGGCCACTTAAAGGGCAATAACCATTTCAGTTCCAGAATCCACTACCTGTGCTTATCAAGCATTCCAGTCTCAAATCGAGCCTGATATCCGATATGATTAAGTGGAGAAGAACCAATCATTACTACCAAAGAAATCACATTATCATCTACATTCATTGCCCTAATTTGATTTTTATAGTTATTGCCGACAATAATATCTCCATGACCAGAGCTAATTACATTTTCAACAATGCAATTCCTTGTTGAGTTATACGCAATAGTAAATCCCTTGAGCATTTCATAATGAGAAACCATTGTATTATTAAGAAAAGACATATGTGTTCAATGCCTAAGGACATAACACCAGAGTTTGCAAAAACAAAACGAGAAGAAGCTCAATGGGCCTATGAAAAAGAAATGGAAAAGTTTTACTACAGGCTAATAGAGATTACATTTTTGAAAATCAAAACACTGCTGAATGAAAAAGGTCTTAAAAAAATTGCTGCTATAGACGAAAAGAGAGATAGTAATGAAAACTATGGCATTGAATTCAGCCAAAAGACCTGGACTGCCATTTCCAAAACTTGGAATTCCTCGCAAACTGAAATGATGAAAAGTATTTTAAATTTATATGGGCTTAAAAATTTAGATTTAGATTTCCCACATGAACTTAAATCTACCGAAGAAGATGATGATGACTTCAACTTAGATCTATTTGCTTAAAAGTAATAACCGAATTCTATTAAACTAAATCAACTATTTCTAATAACAAAGGCACTCGATAGAGCAATCTATTTGAAGACCTAAAATCATTTCCATATATTCTTTTTAAAGTTCATAGAATAAAGATCATAGTTAGTAAATAAAATAATAACAATTCTAGAAATCTCCCACAAGGAGACGCTTCTTGAGTATCCTTATCAAATATTTAGCACGTTTATCAAAATGATTACTACTCAAAGCATTGCTTGGATAGGAGGCTCTTTACTTGTTTTTTTTCTAATTGTCTTTGTATATGTGATTCAAATTAAAATTAAGAAATGGAATGAAGAGAAGATCTCACCTCTACCACTAGAAGGCTTTTTATCTATTTCTAGTTATGTTTCTGCACTTGCAGGGTTAACAATAATGTTTACAGGAATCCTCGAAACATACACTTTTTCACCTAGAAACTCATTAATTGCCTCTTTACTTCTATCTGTTTCCTCTGGTCTGCCTATGTGGACTGTAGTAAAAGGTCTGCTAAAGGAGGTAGAAAAAGGAGAATTAAAAGAAATCGTCCCAGGCCAGTTTTAAAAAAAGTAGTTATATAAAACAAGGACTATCAAAACTAACGTCGAACTTAATATTAATTATTTGGCCCAAAGCCAGCAACAAAAGGGAAGACCTGCTCATCTCCAAAGATCTGCTCCATGGTTAGTTCTTGATTTTGCTGATTAATTTCCTGGCTCGCGACCAATTCGGTATCATCTGAAGGTTCGATCACTATTTTCAGTGGATTGTCGCCGTTCGACTCAGCAGACAAAGCTAGCACTGAAGAGGTTGGCCCGCAAAAAATAACCATGAAACAAAACATCAATATGGTTAAAAGAGAGGCTACCCTTTTAGATATTTTGGTTAACATATAAAACTAGCAACA
>QCOP01000045.1 GCA_003212885.1 Prochlorococcus sp. AG-432-D11
GCTGATCCAAATCTGGCTGAGACACACCATTATTTAGCGCCATCCAATCTGCCATAGATGAACCAACTACTCGAGTTAAATAAGCTGCACTTAAGGCCTGAAGAGTGCCTGCAGCAATCCAAGTACCTCCGTGCAACTTGGCAACACTCAACAAAGCCTGACCAGACCATTCAACAACTCCCTGACCCAATGCTGCTAAAGCCAACTGCCTAGCTACGGTCTTGAGGAGTTCTGGCTTAAACTTACAAGACCAAATTTCAGACATCTCGTTTACCATAAGACCATTTACAACTGCAACTGCAAGAAGATCAGTTGTTGGAACTGGAGAAGCAAATACAGCACCAGCAACTATCCACTGTGACCGAGTCTGAACACTCGTGAATTTCTCTCTTCGAAGATGCTCTAAATCATTTTGCCACTCAGAATGAAGCCGTGAAAGTTCTCGCATACGAGTATTATCTAGATTTTTGGTTGTCCTAGAGAGAAAACTTTTAACTGGAGAAATCGATTTCTTTAAATCAATATCGTTAGAACTTAATCTCAAAATCTTGTTTTCCCATCTCTTTGGTAATTGAGATTTAAGAGCATTATATTGCTCATTCCATGTGTATTGTTCATGCCATGAAGTTACAATCCAAGCAGGTTGATTTTCAGGAATTTCTTGGAGCCACAACAAATCAATAGCCCTAAGTGGTAAAGGCAAATGATAAAAAATGGAATCATATTTATGAAACTTCTCAGGATAAAGCAAATTTCTATTATTTATTGGGAGCGTAGAAGAGGTCTCTACTTCAGCAACTGATTTAACTAAAGATTGAATTGACTCCTTTTCAGGCAAGTTCATCCCAACAGTACTAATCAGTCCAAGGACCTGACGATCTGAAGAAGATAAAATCTTATCAAGGTTCTTATTCCTCAAAACTGAGTTAACAAGAAATTTGTCATCCTGTTCAAAAGCCTCAAATTCCTCAAGAACTTCTCTACATTTTTTAGTCCAGCCCTTAACTGAAGATGGTTTTTTAAAAACTGTACTAGCTGGCTTAGTAAACCACCACAAGCCTGCTCCGGCCGCAAGTACACCAAAACCACTGGCTGGCAAATGAACCAAATCATTAATGGCCCATTGGGTAAGAAACAATGATCCAGCAACTAAACCGACTTTACCTAGAGGGAACCCAGGTACCTTGGTTTGAAGAGATACAGAATTTTTCAAGATTTCTTTGGAATCCACTTCTTAATAGCTTAGCTAATTTATTAAAGCAAATTTATAAGAGGAAAAAAGCCAACTGTCGTAATGTATTTACAGAGAATAATGTAATCATATTTTTTATGTAACTTCATCGAAACCATTTTTTGCTAAAAATCAAAAAATGTAAATCTGGTCAAGGAATTTAGAGAAAACATTTCAAGAAAGCCATTAATGCGCCACACTTGCCTTTGGTATCAAAAAAAGATTTATGAGTGATTCCTACGGCGATCCTCAACAAAGAAGGACTAATTCCAACGGCTCTAGAGAAAGAAACTCCAGAGCAGGTGGCCGTCCATCGTTTAATAGAGAAGGTGGGGGCGGGTTTCGTATCCGATTAAGCGACAACGAGATGAGAGCAGTGCGGACTATTCAAGAAACATTCAACCTTCGTTCGACTGTTGCAGTTTTAGGATTTGCAGTAAGAACACTGGCTCAAATGATTGACGAAGGAAAACTTAATGGAATAATTGAGGAATATAAAAATCAACAACCTACGGATTTTAAAAACTCTAGGAACAACGCAAATATTTCCTATCAAAAAAAATTTAAATCCAAACCAAATCCATTTGCTAGGCCATCAAAACCTCAACAAATAAATGAAGAAGCTCATGAAGTGACAAACACTTCTGTCGACAATGAAGTCGCACAAAAGAGTGAAGAAGGTGAAAATACGAATGAAAACGCAGAACTAGATAAAAACGAGTGAAACAAAAACGCGTTCTCTCAGGAGTCCAGCCAACCGGAGCTCTTCATTTGGGCAATTGGCTTGGCGCTATAAAAAATTGGGTTGATCTTCAACATCAACACGATACTTTTTTCTGCGTAGTTGACTTACATGCAATTACAGTCCCACAAGATGTAAAAACATTATCAGAAAATACTTTGTCGACTGCAGCTATGTACATAGCCTGCGGAATTGACCCTAAAAAATCGTCGATTTTTATACAGAGTCATATATCAGCTCATTGCGAACTATGCTGGATACTTAATTGCCTTACTCCAATTAATTGGATGGAAAGGATGATTCAATTTAAAGAAAAAGCGCTAAAGCAAGGAGATAACGTTTCGATTGGATTGTTTGATTATCCAGTACTAATGGCTGCAGATATTCTTTTATATCAACCTGATTTAGTTCCCGTCGGTGAAGATCAAAAACAACATCTAGAACTTGCAAGGAACATTGCTCAACAAAGAATTAATTCAAGATTTGGTAAAGACAAAGAAAACCTTTTAAAAATCCCTGATGCCTTGATCATGAAACAAGGCGCAAAAGTAATGAGCCTAAATGATGGTAGGAATAAAATGAGTAAAAGCGATCCAAACGCTAATAGTAGAATTACGCTTTTAGATCCACCTGATTTAATTTTAAAAAAAATAAAAAAGGCTAAAACAGATCAATTCATAGGTCTTGAATTCAATAATCCAGACCGGCCTGAGGCAGATAATTTACTTAACATATATTCAATCCTAAGTAATAAAAGCAAGGAAGCATCATATGAAGAGTGTAAAGAGATGGGATGGGGAATGTTCAAACCCCTTTTAGCAGAATTAGTAATCGATTCACTTAAGCCCATTCAAAGTCAATACAAAGAGCTAATGGATGACAAAGAAGGTCTGGGAAACATCATAAAATCTGGGAATGAGAAGGCTAATGAAATATCATCGTTAACATTGCAAAAAATAAAAGATGCAATTGGATTGATAAATAAACTCTAAAAACAATGCCTATCATTAACTTACCTGACGGTACAAAAAAAGAATTTAAAGATCCAACCACTGTTGCCGAAGTAGCCAGTTCTATTAGCAGTAGTCTATTAAAAGCAGCAATAGCTGGAAAAGTAAATGGAAAGTTAATAGATTTATCTATACCAATTAACTATGATTGTGACCTTCGGATAATAACTTCTAAAGATGAAGAAGGTATTGAAATAGTAAGGCATTCATTTGCACATTTAGTAGGTCATGCTGTTA
>QCOP01000046.1 GCA_003212885.1 Prochlorococcus sp. AG-432-D11
CCTGAAATTAATTATTCATATTAAGGAATTGGTAGGCTCTATGCCATGCAGTGATAGTTTTTGCATCTAAGGCTTCTTCCCCACTAGATATTAATTTCTCAAATTCAAGCTTGCTTAATTCTAGTACTTCGATATCTTCATCTAGATCACCTTTTGGCTGTCTATCTAGTATGGATAAATCACGTGCTAAATATAAATGTATTATCTCATCAGAATAGCCAGGGCAAGGAAGTAATAATCCTAGGCTATCCCATGTAGAAGCTGAATATCCAGTTTCTTCTCCTAATTCTCTTTGCATAGATATAAGAGGCTCTTCTCCTTCTTCAAGTGTTCCTGCTGGAAATTCAAGTATTCTTCTTGCTACCGCAAATCTATATTGCCTAAGAATAATGATATTCCCGTCAGATGTTATTGGCACTGCAAGCGAGGCCCCTGGATGTTTTATCATTCCAAAAGTGCCTTCCACTCCAATAGGAAGAAGTACTTTATTGATTTCAAAGCTAATTTTTTTTGCTTTAACTTTATGAATATTCTTTATAAGTTTTGAAGGCTCTGAAGGTAGTAAATTGGACATAGAATTGACGAGATATATAAATATTACCAATTACATTAGAATATGAAGAGGTAATTTTTTTTTGGTTACTTATTCTGGCCATCCTGATTGAGGTGGGATTCTTTTTGGACTAGAAGATATTTTGCTTTTTTTAATAGCTTCAGCTAAGGGAATTATGACAAAATCTCTTTGTATTATTCTTGGATGAGGTAATACTAGATTTTCGTTTAAAACTTGAAGAGAACCCCACGAGAGAAAATCTATATCTAGACATCGGGGCCCCCATTTCTCATCGTGTTTGTTTTGTCTTCTGCCAAATTGCTTTTCAAGGTTGAGAAACTTATCAAGTAATAACATTGCTGCTTTTTCGTTAGGTCTAACAGATTCAAGTTGATTCCCTGTAACAAAAAGTACGGCATTGATAAAAGATGGTTGGCTTGGTGGACCTCCAATAGGTTTGGTTTCAAATAGGGGAGACCACTGCCATTCAAAAAGTTTCGGTTCTAATTTTCTGGTTTCATTATTTTCTTCTAGGCAAGAAGTTATCCATTTGGTAATTGTTTTTTCTAAAATAGGCCTAAGGGTTATCAATGTTTTTGTTGGAGAACCTGCTGGTCCATGAATATTTGCTCCTAATGCAACTGCAATCGAATGCTCTGCAAAGTAAAATTCTTTAATAGGCCTTTTTTCAGTCAAACTAGTGTCATTTAAATTGAATTTGGAAGGTTAGATGGTTTTAGAAAGTTCTAAAACTAATTTGGAAACATTGCAGTCTTCTGATGCAAGGAGGTTGATCAATACAACTTTTCCCTTGGCTGCAGTTACCGGTCATGGGACTCTAAAATTAGCCCTTTTGCTTGCAGCAACTGATCCATGTCTTGGAGGTGTAATTATTGCTGGAGGTAGGGGTACGGGTAAATCAGTTTTAGCAAGAGGTTTGCATTCGCTTCTCCCTGCTATAGAAGTGCTTGATACTGATTATGAGGAAGGATGGGATGGCCCGCCGCCTATAGGAAGAAATCTTGATCCAGAGGCACCTGAGGAATGGGATGAAGCTTCAAGAATGTTAATGGACTATAAAATTGGCAAAATAGATCAGGATTCTCAGGTCGAAATACCTCAGAAGGTTATACAAGCTCCTTTTGTTCAGGTTCCATTAGGTATTACAGAAGATCGTTTGGTAGGAGCTGTTGATGTAGCTGCGTCTCTGAATAGTGGGAATGCAGTTTTTCAGCCAGGATTATTGGCAGAGGCCCATAGAGGAATTCTTTATATTGATGAGTTAAATCTTCTTGATGATGGGATAGTAAATTTAATACTTGCTGCTGTTGGATCTGGAGAAAATAGAGTAGAAAGAGAGGGTCTAAGTCTTTCCCATCCTTGTAGGCCATTATTAATTGCTACTTATAATCCAGAAGAAGGAGCGATAAGAGATCACTTATTGGATCGATTTGCCATTGTTTTATCAGCTGATCAAGTAATTAGTAATGAGCAAAGAGTTGAAATAGCTAATTCTGCCATTCAGTTTGGTCAGTCTAGTGCGAAGTTTTCTGATAAATGGGCAGAACAAACTGAAGCCATGGCAATGCAATTGCTTTTAGCTAGGCAATGGCTGCCGGATGTCCAAATTAGTCAAGAACAGATTAACTACCTTGTTAATGAAGCAATCAGAGGTGGCGTTGAGGGTCATAGATCGGAGTTGTATGCAGTTCGCGTTGCAAAGGCACATGCTGCACTTTCTGGAAGAGACATTGTCGCTGCGGATGATTTACAGATTGCAGTAAGGCTTGTGATTGCTCCAAGAGCATTGCAGCAGCCACCTGCAGAGGAGCAAATGGAGCCCCCTCCTCCAGAGGAGCAACAACCCCCCCCTGAAGATCAGTCCTCAGAAGATGATTCTGATGAGGATGATTCTCAAGAAGAGGATGATAATACTCCCGAAGATCAATCATCTCCGCCTATACCAGAGGAATTCATGCTGGATCCCGAGGCTTGTGCTGTTGACCCTGACTTATTACTTTTTTCTTCTTCAAAATCCAAAAGTGGGAATAGTGGAAGCAGGTCTGCTGTTTTGAGTGATAATCGTGGACGGTATGTAAAGCCAATTCTTCCAAGAGGCCCTGTTTCAAGAATTGCAGTTGATGCGACTCTTAGAGCAGCTGCCCCATATCAAAAGGCTAGGAAAACAAAATACCCTCAGAAAAAGGTTGTTGTAGAAGAATCAGATTTGCGTGCAAAATTGCTTCAAAGGAAAGCAGGTGCGTTAGTTATTTTTCTTGTTGATGCAAGTGGATCCATGGCTCTTAATAGAATGCAAAGTGCTAAGGGAGCTGTAATTCGTTTGTTGACTGAAGCCTATGAAAATAGAGATGAAGTATCACTTATTCCTTTTCGAGGTGATCAAGCTGATGTTTTATTGCCTCCAACAAGATCAATTACTGC
>QCOP01000047.1 GCA_003212885.1 Prochlorococcus sp. AG-432-D11
ATCTCAGCCATTTTCCCTGTTGCAGCAAAATATCCAATTGCCCCAACAAACAAACTAAAAGTAATCAGATTGGGAACGATACCTCCAATGATCTGAGCTTCTCCAAACGTAAGAAACGTAATCACAACAAATATCCTTGCCCAGTTATCAGCGAAACTCATTAGGAGGATCGAAATAAATTAAAAATGATTGTAAGAAGCAGGCTGATGGCAATACAGCTAACTACTGGAAAATAAAAAGATGAGTTTTCACTTCGAATAATGATGTCCCCAGGCAATCGTCCTAATCCTATTCGTTTTAAGTAAGGATATAGAACACCTATTGATGTAATCAGGAGTCCTATTGTAATGAGCATTTTTTGCATTAATAGTCCCTAGGTTGTGGCGACTGGTAAAAGAAATTCTTTTCTTATTAGCCTTTAATCAAGGTCTCTTTTCTCGAAGTCGTCAGGATCACTTATTCGTAAGTCTGGATGCATTTAGGACTCTTTCTTTATAACTAATATAGATCTCTATACCTTTCTAGCTGATCTAGTTAAAACAAATTTCATATAAAAGGGCTGATCTAAGTCAGCCCCACTGGTTCCGATAACAATCGGCTGTCAACCTTTTTTTGACAGGTTTAGGAGAAAACTCTTGGATATGGAGTTTGTCCGTTCATTAAGGATGTGTCTATTGGCTTGCAGATATTCATTAATGCACTCAGTCCAAAGCCAGGCCCTGAAGGACCATCAATGAATTCCTGGAATTCTTCAATAGAAATCCCTTCTTTTGTTTCCCAAATACAGTAGATAGGACCATTTGCAGTAACAGCATTAGCTGAATGGTTATAAAACCCTTTTTCTTTGTTGGCTGCTACAGCTTCATCCCATCCTCCACCAGGAGCCATTGCTGCATAAGCAGTTTCCCACCACTTAGAGGAAGTACCAGCTCTGAATTCGTGATGAACGATATAAAAGTTAGAAGCCATTGAGAATTTATTTTGCAGGATATTTTTAACTTAAAAAACGATTGTTGAGTTAATTCATCCTGTTTTCATGACTTTGATTTCAGCTTATAGAAGAACAAAACTGGTATAATTGTATTATTAGCTGCAGTAAGGGAGTTCATCAATGATTGGTGATTTCTTATCAGTTCAAGAGATTGATATATCTGCATTGGCAGCCAATGCTCTTACTGGAGGAACCGAATCTACATATGAATTAGATCCTATAGCTCCCATTAGCAATCAATGTCTTATTGCTGCGAATGGATTTGCTGAATTATCTGATATTTCTGATCCTTTCCTGACTCCTCATACTGGTTTTGATGGAGAGAATTCGAGCGTTTCTTCTTTTGGCGATATAGCTGGCTTTTCTTTAAATCCGAATAGTTTGGATGATTATGCAGGGGATAGCAGTACAACAGGATCTATTCCTTTAGGAGGCTCTTTAACTGGAAATCTAGAAACAGCTTGGGATCGAGATTGGTTTGCTATCAGTCTCGTAGAAGGTTATACCTATCAGTTTGATCTAGAAGGAGCACTCACAGGAGGAGGAAGTTTAGAAGATCCCTATTTACGATTGCGGGATGGATCAGGAGAGCTAATAGCGGAGGATGACGATAGCGGAGCACATTGGAATTCACGAATTTGGTCTTATACAGCAACCATGAGTGGAATCTATTACTTGGATGCAGGAGCTTGGGCAGATCAAGGAACAGGTAGCTATACGATTTCTGCAGATCAGATACCACCTTCATATTCACCAGTTAATGGTTATGGTTTAGTTAGTGCTGAGCGTGCTTTTGAGCAATTGCTCAATATAGACATGCCGTCTCAGCCAGATCTGGGTGGTGATTTATGGGGTTTAGATTTAATTGACGCCAGAACGGTATGGAATGGATCTGGTCCTTTTGCAGGTGCAACTGGACAGAACGTAACTATAGCCGTCCTTGATAGTGGTGTTGATTTAGATCATCCAGAATTTGCAGGCCGTATTGTTCCTGGTTATGACTTTGTAGATGACGATTTTCTGGCAGACGATGAAGCCCTCAACGGTCATGGAACTCATGTTGCAGGAACTATTGCAGGTGCCAATGATGGAGTTGGAATCACAGGTGTGGCTTATGATGCAAATATTATGCCAATTAGAGTTTTACCTGATGAGGGCGAAGGTTCACTAGAAGATCTTGTTAATGGAATTGTATATGCGGCAGATAACGGTGCTGATGTTATCAATCTTTCATTGAGCTGGTCCGGCGGCTTTAATTTATATACTTATCAAGCTATCCAATATGCTGTTAATCAAGGTTGTGTTGTAGTAAGTGCATCGGGCAATGATTCAGGATCAGATTATTACCCAACTTCTCCGGCGAATCCAACATCAAAAACTACGGAATATCCAGCAGCGTATGCCTCCGATTATGGAATCGCTGTCGGTGCTGTTGACCGTTTATCGGAAGATGCTTATTTCTCACATCGAGCTGGGTATCAACTTTTAGATTACGTGACGGCTCCTGGTGTAGATGTTTATTCATCAATACCTGTACATCTCGGGGGTTATGCTTCTTACCCTGGTACATCTATGGCCGCTCCTCATGTTGCAGGTGTTGCAGCGTTACTCTTAAGTTATGATCCATCTCTAACTCCAAGTCAGATCGAGCAATTAATAATAGGTTCAGGTTCTAATAATTATCTAATTCCAAGTTCCTCAAGCAGTGTAGATAGTTTATCTGGACAACAACTGAGTTGAATGGATACATCTACTTGAGATGATGTATATCTCTTCGTTGGTGGTCTAACTTATTTCTTAGCAATAGACTTCTCTAGCGTTGCAAGTCGAGCCAATAGGGTGGCCTGACTATCCAGCAGATCATTCTGTTTCTCTAATAACGCCTTGTTC
>QCOP01000048.1 GCA_003212885.1 Prochlorococcus sp. AG-432-D11
CCGTTAATAAAAACAACTTGAGATCCTACTGCATCAGAGCCTTGGATATGACTAATATCATAACCTTCTATTCTTTTTGGTAAATAACTTAATTCTAAGAGTTGAGACAAGTCTTCTAATAAAAACTCATTTTTATCCTTCTGACTAATAATTCGCTCTAATTCTAAGGAAGAATTTTTTACCACAAGGTTAACAAGATCAGCCTTGTAATTTCTTTTTGGATTTAATATATTCACTTTTCTCCCTTTAATTGATGTTAACCAATTCATCAGCAATATTCTTTCAGGTATTTCATATTGAATAAATATTTCTTGAGGAATTTCTACTGGCTCAAGTTCACTATAATGTTCTTCAATAATTTTTTGTATGATTATCTCATTTGTAATATTAGTAATAGCTGTGGAATAACCTAATCGTCCAATAACTTTCCCTGATCTAATTTGAAATATCTGAATACAACTAATATCTTTGGCTGTGCATATACCAATAACATCTCTACTTACAGATGAATCAGGTATAGTAATTTTTTGAGTTTCACATAATGTTTTAAGATCATTTATTTGATCTCTAATAATAGCTGCTTTCTCATATTCATGAATATCAGATAGCTTTAACATTTGCTCTATAAGTATAGAATTTAATTCTTCCGTCCTTCCCTGAAAAACCATTGATACTTTTTGAACAATAGCTTTATAAGTATCTGGACTAATTCTTTCTTGACATACACCTGGACATCTACCAATAGAATAATTCAAACAAGTTCGATCTTTATATAGAGCTCTTGGTCTTTGCCTTAAAGGAAATACTCTTTTTACTACAGACAAAGTATTACGTAGCTTTGATACATCAACATATGGGCCGTAATATCGATCGAGTTTATTTCTGTTACGCCTACGCCTGGTAATAAATATTCTTGGGTACTTATCACCCCATGTAATACAAACATATGGATATTTTTTATCATCCTTTAATAATATATTAAAATAAGGTTGATATTTTTTAATTAAATTAGATTCAAGTGTTAGTGCTTCACTTTCATTATCGGTAATTATGTATTCTATATCAGAAACCTGAATTACCATCAAATTTATTCTTGGACTTAAATCATTAGATGATCTGAAATATGAACGAACTCTAGACCTTAAACATTTAGATTTACCTATATATAATATTCTATCTTCTTTGTCTTTCATTAGATAGCAACCAGGGCTATTAGGTGCTCTGCGTAAGCACTCAGTTAGTAAGTCTATATTTGATGCTTCTGATCTATTTATGATGTCATTTGACAAGTTTATACTAGCCTCCGTAAGACCAGCCAGTATCAGCTAGGTTTAGAGCCTGGCCATCCTGATTAACATTAGCCGTCTTAACTTCTCCAACGAATACTGAATGATCTCCATGATTAATTTGACCAACAAGTTCACACTCAACTCCGCCAATAGCATCATCAAGCAGAGGGAGTCCAAGAGGGCCAAATTTATATGTTGTTGACTCAAATCGTCCTCCTAGTCCTCTTTGAGGTTTGAAGAAAACCGCTGCCAGGTCTTTTTGGTCTACTCTCAATATATTTAGAGAAAACTTTTTGGTTGATTTAATTACTGAATTACTCGCTCCATCTGAGCGTACAGCCATAACTACAAGGGGGGGTACAAAAGAACCTTGCGTTACCCAACTAGCAGTGAAACCATTTATTTCATCTCCGTCTCGAACGGTGCAAATGAAAATACCGTGTGGAATTTTTCGGAGAAGTAGCTTTTTAGCTTCGGCGTCAAGTGTCATAAGAATTGAATTATTACATTAACTTTAATCATAAAAATAAAAAGCCGATGATTGATAATAAAATTATGTGATGAAAGTACTTTATCCAGGAAGTTTTGATCCCCTAACCTTAGGTCATCTAGATCTAATTAAAAGAAGCTGTGATTTATTTGGTTTAGTTATAATTGCAATTCTTGAAAATCCAGCTAAAGAGTCAACATTTTCAGTTGAAAAAAGAATGGATCAGATTCACCAAGCAACATTAGGTATAGATAATGTTGAAATTACTTCTTTTAGTGGTTTAACAGTAGATTGTGCAAGAAAAAATAATGTTGATGTAATTATAAGAGGTCTAAGAGCTATGAGTGATTTTGAATATGAATTACAAGTGGCGCACACAAATAGGTCCTTAGATAGTGATTTCGAAACAATTTTCTTAGCTACGGAAACACACTACAGTTTTTTGAGTAGCTCTCTAGTTAAGGAAGTCGCTAGGTTTGGAGGAAATGTAAATCATATGGTTCCTCACTCTGTAGCCAGAGATTTAAAATCATTTTTTACTTAGGAACATACATTTTTGGTTCTCAATAAATATATGATTTGACTAAGCTGATAATCTACATTTCTTTCACCATTAGATATTATGCTTATTTGCCTATATCCAACTGGAGTCTTTATATAGCCAGAAAGAGATCTGACCAAAGAAAGAGTTCCAGTTTTTCCATAAAAAATATTATTATAAATATTAGGATGGTTGAATTTTTTGAGTGTACCTCGTTTACCAATAATAGACATTGATGACAAGTAATATTTAAAATTTCTATGTTTTTTAAAATCAGTAAGAAGAAATGCCAAAGTACGACTTGTAGTTTTATTCTCTCGCGATAATCCACTACCATCCTTTATTAGTG
>QCOP01000049.1 GCA_003212885.1 Prochlorococcus sp. AG-432-D11
ATCGTGTAGAGCTTGTAGGAGCTCCTATTAGAAAAAGTAATAATTCTGTCAACACACCTAGCTCGAACAAAAGAAATCCAAGAGATCCAAGCTACAGATCTAATCAGCAAAATCGAGGCCCTTCAATGCCTCGTCCAGGCATGCCCAAAGGCAGGCCAGGACAAGGCAAACCCTATAACAATAAACCTCAAACACCACAAGGAAAATCTCAACAACCTCCTAGTCGTTCCCAACAAGGCAGACCTAACCGTCCTCAACGTGGTGGGAGTGAGTGGTCAAACAGACAACAACAAGGCACTGGTATGCCTCCAGGTATGCGAAGGCCAGTATCGCCTGGTGAATTGATGCAATTACAAAAACCTAATGGAAGACATAATGCGCCACCTGTTAAAAAAGCTGATAGTCCTAACAGTCCTAAACCACCTGTAAGCAGAGATAAAACAACACCTAACAAGCCATCGGTCAATAGGCAAGCAGCGGCCAATGCACCAAAAAGACCAAACCATAATAGGCCAGCTGCCAGACCTGGTAGTGGTAGAAAACGCTCTGAATGGGACGATGCTGCAAAGCTCGACGCAATCAAAAATAAAACACCACAAAAACAACGTCAGAAAGTTCATATCATTGGAGAAAATGACGATGCATTAACGGCTGAAACCAGTGGGTTTGCAGGAGAGAAGCAGGCTCTTCTACTTTCAGCTAGCCTTGCCCGTCCGTCTAAACCTAAAACAACTGAAAGAGGCAAGTCCAGATCTAGTGGTGCATTCAAGAAAAAGAAAAAAGAATCCACTCGACAACGTCAACGAAGAAGAGCTATGGAGCTTCGTGCCGCACGAGAGGCCAAGCAAGTTAGACCAGAAATGATTGTTGTTCCAGAAGATAACATTACTGTGCAAGAGCTAGCCGATAAGTTAAGCGTTGAAAGTTCAGAAATTATCAAATCACTTTTCTTTAAAGGGACTACGGCAACCGTCACTCAATCATTAGATTTAGAAACAGTGGAGCTAGTAGCGGAGGAATTTGGAGTTCCAGTAATACAGGATGATATCCAAGAAGCTGCTAAGAAAACAGTAGAAATGATAGAAGACACTGATATTGAACATTTAATACGTCGTCCCCCAGTAGTTACTGTGATGGGACATGTAGACCATGGGAAAACAAGTCTTTTAGATGCAATTCGCAAAGCAAGAGTTGCATCAGGGGAAGCTGGTGGGATAACTCAACATATCGGCGCATATCAAGTTGAGATGAACCATGACAATAAAAAGCAAAAGCTTACTTTTCTAGATACACCAGGTCACGAAGCTTTTACAGCTATGCGTGCTAGAGGTACAAAAGTTACCGACGTAGCAGTTCTAGTTGTCGCAGCAGATGATGGTGTTCGACCTCAAACACTTGAAGCCATTAGTCATGCCCGCGCTGCCAAGGTTCCTATTGTTGTTGCTATTAACAAAATAGATAAAGAAGGGGCGTCTCCTGATCGTGTCAAACAAGAATTATCTGAGCATGAACTTGTCGCTGAAGAATGGGGAGGAGACACCGTAATGGTTCCAGTAAGTGCAATTAAAGGAGAAAATATCGACAAATTATTAGAACTGATCCTTCTGGTGACAGAAGTTGAAGATCTTCAAGCAAATCCTGAAAGAGCTGCAAAAGGAACTGTGATTGAAGCCCACCTAGATAAGGCCAAAGGACCTGTTGCAACATTACTTGTTCAGAATGGGACCCTTAAATCGGGAGATGTATTAGCCGCTGGGGCAGTACTTGGGAAGATCAGAGCAATGGTGGACGAAGAAGGTAAGCGAGTCAAGCAAGCAGGTCCATCGTGCCCTGTAGAAGCTTTAGGTTTTAATGAAGTACCTACTGCTGGAGATGAGTTTGAAGTTTATTCTGATGAGAAATCTGCACGAGGGGTAGTTGGAGAAAGAGTCTCTGACGCTAGGGCCTCTAGACTCGCTCAACAAATGGCCTCTAGAAGAGTTTCTTTATCAGCAATTTCTGGACAAGCAAATGAAGGGGATTTAAAAGAACTAAACATTATTTTAAAAGCAGATGTACAGGGAAGTGTTGAAGCAATTTTGGGATCTCTTGAACAACTTCCCAAAGATGAAGTTCAAGTCAGAGTGTTACTTTCTGCCCCTGGAGAAATCACTGAGACTGATGTCGACCTTGCCGCGGCCTCTGGAGCAGTCATCGTTGGATTCAATACATCAATGGCATCAGGAGCAAAAAAAGCTGCAGATGCTAATAGTGTTGATGTTAGAGAATACGAAGTCATATATAAATTGCTTGAAGAAATTCAACTTGCCATGGAAGGTCTTCTTGAGCCAGATATGGTTGAAGAACGCCTTGGGGCAGCCGAAGTTAGAGCAATCTTTACCATTGGCAAGAGTGCCGTAGCAGGATGCTATGTAACTAATGGCAAAATTCAACGAAACTGCCGTGTGAAAGTAAAACGAGG
>QCOP01000050.1 GCA_003212885.1 Prochlorococcus sp. AG-432-D11
TGACCAAAAGTTATCTTTCTCATCCATCCGAATGATTCTTTCATATGGTACCCCTATGATTTCTCTCCATATTTGTTCTGATTCATCATCATCTCGAAAAACACTGACAACTAAGTTTTTTGGATCCAAATTATAAACCTGTGTACTTAATTCCCAAGCCCACTGAATCGCTTCCTTTTTGAAATAATCACCAAAGGAAAAATTACCAAGCATTTCAAAGAACGTATGATGCCTGGCTGTGTTACCAACATTGTCAATATCATTGGTTCTAATACATTTTTGACTTGTTGTTACCCGTAAAGCAGGAGGATCTTCATGACCAAGAAAAATTGGCTTAAAAGGCAACATTCCAGCAATAGTTAATAAAACGGTCGGATCATCAGGAACCAAAGAAGCGCTAGGCAAAACCTTGTGTCCGCGTTGTTCATAAAAAGCCAAAAAAGCAGATCTTATTTGCTCTCCTGATAGAGGCTTGGCTTCTTTCCTGGAAGAGAATTGATTACTCTGCATAAATTCAATCTAAATGCTGAAGCCTGTCCACAACATGTAAGGATTTCAATAGCTGAAAGTTCCAAACATAGCTTTGGGAAGCTCAATAAAAAAAGAACCCTATAGAATCATATATATGAGCCACCAAAAACAATTATGAAATTTGAACTACTTTGCACTCTCTTGAAGTGCTGATCGCCACAAAAACCATCCATTCCTTAAAATCAATCATCCAGGAAACACATAGATGAACTTCATGGAAAAAATCACGGAAAAGACGTTGGGACACCCTCAGCCTGACCCTAAATTATCTTTGCAAACACAAAAAATCGGTGCAGACTCTACAAGTATAAGATCGTTAGACTGGAATAGGAGCCGTTTTGATATAGAATTCGGACTCAGAAATGGAACAACATATAATAGTTTCTTGATTGAAGGAAACAAAATAGCACTAATAGACACTAGCCATAAAAAGTTTAAAGAAATTTGGCTTGAAAGAATAAAAAGTATTGTTAATATTCAAAGTATTGATTATTTAATTGTTAGTCATACAGAACCAGACCACTCTGGTCTAATTAGTGACTTGCTAGATATTAATCCCGAAATTGAAATAATAGCATCTAAGATAGGCATTCAATTTCTTGAAAACCAGGTACACAAATCTTTCAAATCAAGATCTGTAAAAACAGGGGATATTCTTGATTTAGGAAAAAATACCAATAGTGGTGTGGAACATTCTATTGAATTTATCACTGCTCCTAATCTCCACTGGCCTGATACAATCTTTTCTTTTGACCATGGAACATATACACTGTACACATGTGACGCATTTGGACTACATTATTGTTCAGACGAACATTTTGATATAGACGAAAAATTAATTTTACCAGATTTTAGATTTTATTATGATTGCTTGATGGCTCCAAATGCAAGAAGTGTTCTTCAAGCGATCAAAAGAATCGATAAATTACCTAAAATAAATACAATCGCAGTAGGCCACGGACCATTATTAAAACATCATTTAAAAGAGTGGAAAAATAAATATTTCGAATGGAGTGGACAAATCAGCAAGGGGTCAGATTATATCGCAATATGTTATATCAGTCTTTATGGGTACTGTGATCAACTCAGTCAATCAATTGCTCATGGAGTTGGTAAAACAAATGTCCAAGTTCAATTAATCGATTTAAAAGCCACCGATTCTCAAGAATTAAGCGCTCTTATCAATGAGGCTAAAGCTGTAATAATTCCAACTTGGCCAAATGAACCAGAAATAGAATTACAAAATTCAGTGAATACATTAATTGCAGCTCTTAATAAGAAACAATGGATTGCTTTTTATGATGCTTATGGTGGCAATGACCAACCCATAGATACAATTTCAAGTCAATTACTTAGACTTTGTAATAAAGAAGCATTCTCTCCTCTAAGAGTCAAACAAACACCAGATAGCAATATCTTTCAAAAATTTGAAGAAGCTGGTACTGATTTAGGTCAATTAATAAATAAAAAACAAGCAATAGCAACAATGAAAAGTTTAGATGGAGAGTTAGATAAAGCTCTGGGAAGAATCAGTGGAGGACTTTATATTGTAACAGCAAGCCAAGGAAGTAATGGTCAAACGAGAAGGAGTGCAATGGTTGCTAGTTGGATAAGTCAAGCTAGCTTTGAACCTCCTGGAGTCACTATAGGTGTAGCAAAAGATAGAGCAATAGAAGCGCTTTTACAAGTTGAAGATTGCTTTGTAATTAATGTACTTAAACAAGATAATTATCAAGGCTTAATGAGACATTTCCTCAAAAGATTCCCACCTGGAGCTGATAGGTTCAAAGGAATTAATTTGCTTGATAATTTAGCAAAAGGAGGACCCGTACTAATAGATTCACTAGCATATTTAGATTGCAAAGTAGTTTCTAGGCTGGAAGTCAATGATCATTGGATTATCTATGCAGAAGTGTTGGAA
>QCOP01000051.1 GCA_003212885.1 Prochlorococcus sp. AG-432-D11
ATCATTTGAGGGCCATTGTTCATTTAATTGCAGATGGAGTTACTTCAAGTAACTTGGGAAGAGGTTATATTTTACGCCGGTTAATCAGGCGAGTTATTAGGCATGGTAGGCAATTAGGAATTAAGACTCTTTTTTTAAAAGATCTTGCAGAAACAACTATTCAATTGATGAAATCCTCTTATCCTAACTTAATTAGTAGACGTGATTTTATTCGAAAGGAACTTGCTAGAGAAGAGAATCGTTTTTTAGAGACTCTTGATAGAGGAGAGAAACTATTAGCAGAAATTATTTCGGACGAACCTAAGCAAATTTCTGGTCAAAAAGCATTTGAACTCTATGATACTTATGGATTTCCTCTTGAATTGACTGTTGAAATCGCTCAAGAAAATTCATTAAACGTAGATGTTGATTCATTTCACGTCGAAATGCAACATCAGCGTGAAAGAGCAAAGTCTTCAATAGCTTCTATTGATTTAACTATTAGGGATAATATTGACTTAATATCAAGAGAAGTAGGTGATACTATTTTTAATGGCTATACTCAATCAAGTTCTAAATCTATTATAAAAGCTCTTTTTATTGATGGGAATTTAGTCGATAAGGCTAGTACTAATGACGAAATAAAGATTATTTTAGATGAAACCTCTTTTTATGCTGAAGGAGGTGGTCAGATCGGAGATAGAGGTATTATATATAAAACTATCGATGGTGCTAAAAGGACTGCTATTATTGAAATATTTGATGTTAACAGGATAAATAATGTTTTTGTTCATTCTGGTAGAGTAAAGTTTGGAGATTTTTTAATTCAAGAGGAAGTCTATAGTCAAATTGACTCTAAATGTCGTCGATCTGCGCAATCTAATCATACATCTACTCATCTTTTGCAAGCTGCTTTGAAATTAATTGTAGACGCTGATATATCTCAGGCAGGCTCTCTAGTTGGTTTTGATAGATTAAGATTTGATTTTCATTCTCCTACAGCAATTACCCAAAATCAAATTAATTTAATTGAAGAGCAAATTAATTTATGGATCTCTGAATCACATCCTTTAAAAGTTCAAGAAATGCCTCTTGATGATGCACATAGGCAAGGGGCTATTGCTATGTTTGGGGAAAAGTATAGTGATGTTGTTCGGGTTGTTAATATACCCCATGTTTCTATGGAATTGTGCGGTGGTACACATGTTTCTAATACTGCGGATATAGGAGGGTTTAAAATTATTAGTGAATCTGGCATTGCATCTGGCATTCGTCGAATTGAAGCAGTTTCGGGCCTAGGTTTGTTTGCGTATTTAAATGAAAGAGATGCTTTAGTAAATAGTTTATCTGAAATATGTAAAGCAAATTCTAATCAAATTTTTGAACGGGTAGTAGCCTTGCAGAATGATGTAAAACGGCTTACTAAATTATTAGATTCAGCTAATGACTTGCTTGCTAAGTCAAAGGCTTTAGGTTTAGCAGACACTGCTTGCAAAATAGGTAATCGTATATATCTAGTGCATAGATTTGATGGAAGTAATGGGCAAGCTCTACAGTCTGCAGCCAAAGCTCTAGTTGATAAATTAGGTGAAAATGCTGCTGTATTTTTGGGAGGGTGTCCAGATTTAAATGAGAAGAAAGTTATTCTTGTTGCAGCTTTTGGAAGAGAATTAATTGCAGAAGGTTTAAGTGCAGGAAGTTTTATTGCTCCAGTTGCAAAATTGTGTGGAGGAGGAGGAGGAGGTAAACCAGAGTTAGCTCAAGCAGGTGGAAAAAATCCTAATGAACTGGAAAATGCTTTAAACTTTGCTCGTGAAGAGCTCTTTAAGTTATTGGCTTAGTTATTCTTGAAGATAAGTACTTTTTCTTAAAGTATTTTCTATATATTCCATCAGTTTTTGTGCTTCACTAATAGTTAAGTCTTCTTTTTGTATGGCTAGTTCAGTCATTATACGAATTCTTTCCAATAATTGTTCGGAATTATGATTCATTGTTTTTAAGACCTCACTCTTGGTATTTGCTCTTATTACATGATCTAGGGTGTATTCACCATCTTTAGTCATGCGAATATTAATTGAATTAGTACTCCCAAAAAGATTGTGAAGATTACCCATAACTTCTTGATATGCACCTATCAGAAATACTCCAATTCGATATTCTTCATTTGTATGAAAGTAATGCAAATGTAAATGTTTTTTTATTTTTCCATTATTTATGAATTGATTTATTTTTCCATCAGAATCACAAGTTAGATCTGCAAAGCTACCTAATAAAGTTGGTTTTTCTGTAAGTCTATGTATAGGCATAATTGGAAATAGCTGTTCGATTGCCCAGGCATCTGGTACAGATCTAAATATAGAAAAATTTGCGTAATATATCTCAGATAATGATGAACTTAGTGATTTTAAATCT
>QCOP01000052.1 GCA_003212885.1 Prochlorococcus sp. AG-432-D11
ACAACTCTCTTCCTTTCAGGGGCTTCGTCTGAAATGGGTTTCTTATCTTTCAAAGATGAATCACTATCTGCCTTTTCATTAGAAGGTGTATCAGATTCCATCTCTGCACAAATGCCCACAACCATAGCCGCTTCAACATGATTGGGAAGATCTCCTATCGTAAGTAAAGCTTTCAGAACCAGTTGAAGGCGAGCCTCTTTATCTATTTCTGGACGTAGCTTTTTGACTGACTGCCAAAGCTCCTGAGTCACTTCTTTGAGTAATTTTTTATCAGTAGTCAAAACAAATCTCTGAGGTATATATCTTAACCTAACAGCAGAAACGAATTTAAAAAACAACTTATGGTTTTTATTCCAAGATTATTTGCCAATGAGATGAAATTTTAGCTTTTTCATTTTTGTAAATAGCCCTTACCATTTTTAAATACCTATTATTGAAAGAGAAACACCACTGCAAGAGTCCTTTATGCTTATAGAGATTTTCAACCAAAGCTCTTATTTATTGATATTTCTATTTCTTGGTCTATCAATCTTTTTTGGGCTTAAGGTCATTAAAGGAGATCAAGAAAAGAGAGGCTAGGTTCTTATTATGAAAGTTGATTTCTCAACCAGCCTCCCAGTTAATAATTTATGGGAACAATTACAAAAGAGTTTTGGTTCTGAAAAAGCAAACAAAGCCATACAACAAGCGATAGATCTAAAAAAAATGCAAGGCCATCAAAAGAGCCTGCCTGTACTGCTTATTAACACGGGAGGAGTAGCTCTAACAAGTATTCAATTTTTCAAAAGCCAGACTGGTATTTCCTTATACGGTAATGGAGAAATTATTCTTTTCTGCTCAAAAAAAAAAGCATTCCAAATAATGAAGCAAGTTTCCGATACTCAGGTCTGATATCTTCTGTATGTATAAACCAATGCCAATGAAGTTTGATTCACAGATGATATTCATATATGACGGAGAGTGTCCTTTCTGCAAACATTTTGCCGAACTCCTTGAATTAAAAAGCGAGCTAACCAATTTAGAAATAAAAAATGCCAGGGATTGTCCCCCTGAAATACCACCTGGCTATGATATGGATATAAATGGGGCAATTCTCATTCAAAATCAAAAGTTTTACACGGGGCCACAGGCTATAAATCTAATATGCAATCAAATAAAAACCCCCTCAGACTCTTTGCTCTCATTCCTTAAAATTATCTTCAAATCAAGCAGCAGGACATCCTTAATTTTCCCATTGCTTATTAGAGCCAGAAGAATTGCCCTCATAGTCAAAGGAGTCTCTAGGAAAATCTTAATTTAGAAAAAATTGGAAAAATCCAACTAATTACGAAGATTTGGCTAAAAGTACTGAAGTAGGTCCTGTAGTTTTGTAAGCTCCCTTGGTTATTAATGCTAATGCGAGGCATTGGCGCTTTTTTTATGAACTTCTTAGCTACTTTTGCTGTAGGGTACTCACCTTCAGCTGCAATTGTTGGAATTGCATCTCTTGTTTTATTTGCTGTTGTAGGAGTAATTGCTGGTCCAAATCTTTCAAAATTTGACACAGACTCTAAATAGTCAAAGAATACTACAAACAAAATCTTTTGCTTGAAGCTAAAACAGGTCTAGAATCAGAAAATCCTGGACCTGTTTTTTCATTATTTTTTATAAGAATGACAAAATATTCAATTTTAAATCCATGACTATATTTATTAGTTATATCATCATTGTTGTATTGCTTCTATTTGCATCTAAATCTGGTTGGTGGGAAGTCTTAAAAAAATTAGTTGCAGTATTCATACCTCTTTCTGCAATTATTCTAATAAATATAAGATTAGCGCCAATTTTGTTTAGGAGTCCATTGATTGGACTATTAAGTATGCTCCCAAACATTTATTTTATTTTTAAGATAACAAGTCCTATAGTAAATAAAATAAATTCATGGATAGATGTCAAAAGGAATGATTTTTTTATTGACATTTAAAAATAAATAATTATTTATTTATAGATTAAACCTTTTAAAGGTTATGAGTATCTCTAGAAAGAAAATGGTCATATTTCTAATTTTTTTAGTCACGGTTATCAAACCAAGGCAAGGTATATCAAAAAAATTTAGTATTATGTAAAACAAGTATTCAAGCTCAATTTTTAATGAGTTCTTCAAATACTAATACAGTATCGTCACCTATCTCAATTCAATGCAAAAATTTTCAAGAGGATTCTTTTCAGTTTTAGACCCGACAGTAAAATTCATTAATTTTATTATAGAAAAATTCTTCTCTAAAAATGAAACTGTGATTCTAAATATTACTGATAAATCCAATAA
>QCOP01000053.1 GCA_003212885.1 Prochlorococcus sp. AG-432-D11
TGTTATTAGGCTTACTGCTTATAAACATATTGATTTTTTCAGTTGATACCATTGCCCAATCTGTCTCCTCCGAAACATTGTTATTTGTTAGAGGGTTTGCTGATGTTGTTGCAGCAACAAATATAGGTATTGGCTTCTTATTGATCATTTCTAGTTCAATCAGAGATCAAGAATCTGTAAAGAAAGTTTTACTAGGTGAATTGGTTTTGATGTCTTGCCTCTTAATAGTTGCAGTATTTAATACTCTTAATGCAGGAGTCATTGTCGATGCTGGCCCACCTCCACCATTTTGGATTATTCTGATTATGAACCCAGTTTTGTGTATTTATGGATTACTAAAAGGAGAATAATAAGTAGAGGAAGTATTGATATCTGCATAGATCAATTCACTTCAACAAAAGTAAAGCCTCTTCTCCAATACAAGGAGAAGAGGCTACTAAGAAATTCAAGCCTTATATAACTTCCATATATTACTAATTAAGCAGAAACTTTTTCTTTCTCTTTTTTATCTGGAGTAAGAGCTTTGATTTCTTCTTGGAGTGCATGCTCACGCTCATCAAGAACCTTGACACGTGCTTGATAACTCTCTTCTAACCTCTTACGAGAGGTCTCGATATTATCAAGTTCTTCTTGTCTTTGATTACGCTTGAGTTCTTCCAACTGACTATCAGAAACAACATAAACTGTTCTCATAGTAGAGATGAAAGAATCAGCAAATGCCATGTCAATTAAAGATGAATACATTAGATTTGATTTCTAAGAACATAACTACTTTGACTTGACTGGGTGGGATTATAAATGTTGCAAACCGAAGTCTTATATACGGCCTATACGACCAAGAACGGTTGACACTACTTATTAATTGGGTATACCGAAAGGCAGCAAAGTCTTCTAAAAGTTAATTTAGGGAGCAAAAATAGAACCTCTCAAATTGCATCCTTTATTAATGGAATAGGAAGGGTAATTAGTTGAAAGGGAACCACAAGAGCGAGTTCAGAGCCATAATTGAGACCTTAAAAAGAGTAGTCGAAGAACATCTACATAAGGACAACAATTTTTATAAAGCTTTGCTTCTCGTAAACATTGCTGAAGAGAGAGCTATAAAGTTCCAATATTTAACAAATTAGGCAGTCTTTAAGTTTTGCTTTTCCCTTTCCCACATTTGGTTGAGGATTCTTTCTGAACACTCTCTGTGGAAATTTTTGGAAAACGTGCGTGCATGTTTTTTTGCCCTAACTCTTTCAGCTCCAATGAATAGGGATGCAAGAGCCATTTCAACTTCTTGTTCTGTCATAAAAAATTGGTGAGGGTACCAAACTTAACTATGCCAAATTGAAAGAAAATGCGTTATTTGACCTATTTAATTGGCATAGGTAATAACACTATATTTAGTGTCAAATTAGTAATGCATGAAAAAAATGGGCGCTAATTCTGCTAAAAACGTCTCAGCCCTGCTGAGTGTTCAGTGTTCTAGGAATCAGGCTCTATCATTTCGGAGTCCGACGCCCCAAACCCTTAATTCATTAAGTTTTTGGGAGATTGGCTAGATCGTGTGGGATGTTGAATTCTTATCATTTGAATGACTCGTTTTAGACCAAACAAGGTTTCTAAAAGCTTAAAAATTAATGGCAATTATTTTGCTGTTCCACTTGAGATAGAATTAACTCAAGCTAGAATCAATTCTGAATTAGACCGACTTAACCGTGGCAAAGAGGCTATCGTATTGGAAAAGATTGGACTTTTAGAAGAACTTTGTGTCCAGGCAGTCTGCAAAGGAAAGGGAATATCAATTACTTAAATAGGATCAGAAAACTTACGACTTTATTTTCTCAGTACTTCTCGTTCTGAGAGAGAAATGGATATTACTCTGCCTATCACTTTGCTTCGAAAAAAGGAGGAAGACTTCTTTGAAGATGATATCTAGAACACAAAACTGGCACAGTAGAAAGATGTCCTTTCGATTGAGATTTAGGGAAAATTCTTGAAAAAGTTCTAGGCTTAACTCCTTTAGAAAGAAGCAAGGGCTAATGGACAGTAAGGCATTATATCTTTTTTAAGGAGTAAACAACCACACAAGGTCGGAGAAGCTAGAAAAGATCTTAAAAGGTACACATTCAGTAGTCGTGTCTTATTTGCCTAAAGCTTTTCAAGACTGCTATATCTAAGACACTCTTCCAAAATATCATGGACAAAGAAACTCTTATTAGATTGGCAACTCCTGCCTCAATTTTTGTTTTAGCACTTTCTATAATTAGTGT
>QCOP01000054.1 GCA_003212885.1 Prochlorococcus sp. AG-432-D11
CGGACTAGCAGTATATGATCAAAACTCTGGTTTGCTTTTAAGCGAAAAGCTTTTTGCAGCTCATATATCTTCTAGAAACTGGGCTGAAGAAAATAGGAGTAGTACTGAAGAAGATCGAAGACATTTTTATGAATGTTTAATTGCACCTATGCAAGATCAAGTAGTTTCAATCATAGAAAAACTAGAAGATATTGATTTCAATACAATTGCCCCAATCAATGGACCTGCAATAGAAACAAGTTGGAGAAGTTTACTCAATGAATACAAAACATGGCAATCTAAAGACACAAAGCACTCTTTAAAAGTTGTATTGCTCTTTGCAAGTGCTTATGGCAATACTGCAGCAATAGGTGATGCAATTGCCAAAGGAATAACACGAACAAAAGTCAAAATTGAAAGCTTAAATTGTGAATTTGCCTCTCCACAACAAATCTTAAGCTCCATTCATTCAGCAGATGGCTATTTAATTGGATCGCCCACATTAGGTGGGCATGCTCCTACTCCAATTGTTTCAGCACTTGGTACACTTCTTTCTGAAGGGGATAGAAACAAGCCAGTAGGAATTTTTGGTAGTTATGGATGGAGTGGAGAAGCAATAGATTTTTTAGAAAATAAACTTAAAGATGGTGGTTTTAAATTAGGTTTTGATCCTATAAAAATAAAATTTAGTCCCAACTCACTTACAATTAAAACTCTAGGTGAAACAGGAACAATCTTTGCTAGAAAACTAATTCAAAAACAAACTCTTAATCAAAAGAAAACAAATACAAGCCTAACCACAAGTCAAAGTAATCCATCAATTCTTGCACTCGGTAGAATTGTTGGATCATTATGCATATTAACAACAATAAAACGAAAAAATAATGAAACTATTAATGGAGCAATGGTTGCGAGTTGGGTTAGTCAAGCAAGTTTCTCACCACCTGGGCTAACTATTGCCGTCGCAAAAGATCGTGCTGTTGAAAATCTTCTCCAAATTAATGACGTTTTTTCTCTCAATATTCTTAATTCAGAAAATCACCAAAAAATATTAAGGCCTTTTCTTAAATCTTTCCCAGCAGGAGTTGACCGACTGGAAGGAATCTCACTTGATTACAGCCCTGCAAAGCAGCCCATCCTGCCAGAAGCTCTTGCATGGCTTGAATGCTCGGTAACAAAGCGCATGGAATGCGGTGATCACTGGTTGATCTATGCAACAGCACTGAATGGCAAAGTGCTTGAGAAAAATGGTATTACAGCAATACATCATCGTAAGACAGGATCTCATTATTAAAACCCTTATCTGTTAAATCTAAAGACAGTAAGTAATTAAAAATCAAATCGTGTCTAATAAAACCTCCACGGATTTACTAGTACTTACAGCAAGTAATGGTGAAAATTTGAAGTTGGCAAAGCGTTTTGTTCAAATTGAGAAGAATCTTGGAGGCAAATCTAAATTATGTGACTTAACTACCATAGATTTACCCTTATACAACCCAAGGCAAACTTCTCAAGAAGGGTTTGATCAAGCTATTCAATCTCTTTACTCATTAATGATTTCTTCATCAAGATGGATAATTTGTGCGCCTGAATATAACGGATCCCTGCCCCCAGTTTTAAGCAATGCAATCGCTTGGCTATCCGTACAAGACAACGATTTTAGAGCTTTATTTAATGGAAGACCCATAGCTATGGCAAGCCACTCTGGAGGATTGGGTATGGAACTACTAATTTCCATGAGAATTCAACTTACTCATCTTGGTGCCCAAGTACTGGGAAGGCAATTAGCTAGCAATAACAACAAGCCTGCATCAGATGATTCAATTAGAGAAATTTTAGAATGCCTGCGGCAAATGACTCCTCTTAAGATATAGTTTTCCTATTAAACTACATATAGTGTTCAATAACTCTCAAACAAATATATCTATATGCTCTTAGCCAAAGCTCTTCCTTAGAAACAATCTGCCAAAAAACCTATTAAGCGCTAGCGTTGTATCAAATAAAGCATATTTACAATATACAATAATTAAAAAAATCTGCAGTTGGTAGCAACTCTACATATTGTGGTATGAAATAAAGATAGATGGTTTGAAAAATTGTTGACCAATGCTCCCAACCAGTCAATCGACAA
>QCOP01000055.1 GCA_003212885.1 Prochlorococcus sp. AG-432-D11
AGCGGATTTGGATACACCACTTTCGATTTGGCTAAAAGCTGGACAAGGTAGACCTCCAGGAGTCTTGCTTGAGTCAGTTGAGGGTGGTGAGAATTTAGGAAGATGGAGTGTTGTAGCTTGGGATCCTTTGTGGGTGGTTACTGCAAGAGGAGATTATGTTGAACGAGTGTGGAGAAATGGGAAAAAAGAAAAGATACAAGGAAATCCTATTGATATTTTGAGATCCTTTTTAAAGCCTTATCGCTCTGAGCTGATTCCAGGTCTTCCATCCTTGGGTCAGCTTTATGGTGTGTGGAGTTATGAATTGGTTCATTGGATTGAACCAACTGTTAAAACACATTCATTGAATGAAGCAACCCCTCCAGATGGCACTTGGATGTTTATGGATAGCTTGATTATTTTTGATCAAGTGAAGAGATTAATTAATGCAATTGCATATGCTGATTTAACTACAGGACTTTCTTCAAATGATGCTTTTGATAATGCGGTTTCTAGGGTTAATCAAATACAACATTTACTGTCCCAACCTTTGCCATCCAGTAATCCGTTAAATTGGATGCCTAATCCAAAAGATTTAGAAGATGTTAATAGCAATTGGTCTCAAATTGAATTTGAAAATGCAGTAAAAACTGCTAAAGATTACATCAAAAAAGGAGATATATTTCAATTAGTTTTAAGCCAAAAATTAAGGACAAAGGTTTCACATACTCCATTTGAAATCTATCGCAGTTTGCGGATTGTCAACCCTTCGCCTTTTATGGCCTTTTTTGATTTTGGAGACTGGCAGCTGATTGGTTCAAGTCCTGAGGTAATGGTGCAAGCTAAGCCTATTAATAAAGAAATCATCGCTACCTTAAGACCAATAGCAGGAACAAGACCTAGAGGTGATGATGGCAATCATGATGCTCTTTTAGAGGCAGAATTATTGAATGATCCCAAAGAGAGAGCAGAACATGTAATGCTGGTTGATTTGGGTAGGAATGATCTAGGCAGAGTTTGTCAACCAGGGAGCGTAAAGGTCAAAGATTTAATGGTGATTGAAAAGTATTCCCATGTGATGCATATTGTGAGCGAAGTCGAAGGACACCTTGCTAAAGATAAAGACGTAATTGACCTATTGATGGCTTCTTTCCCTGCAGGTACCGTCTCTGGAGCCCCTAAAATTAGAGCTATGCAAATAATTAATGAATTAGAATTCGACCCTAGAGGACCATATTCTGGCGTATATGGTTCTGTAGACTTAAATGGTGCATTAAATACTGCGATTACAATAAGGACAATGATTACTGCTCAAATCTCTGATAGTTGCTGGAGTGTTGAACTTCAAGCTGGAGCTGGAGTAGTTGCTGATTCAGTACCTAATTTAGAATATCAAGAAACATTAAATAAAGCGAAAGGTCTACTTACAGCATTGGGATGTTTACGGGATTGAAATTTATGAATCAATTACTTTTAAAAGGTTTTGAGGTTGAACTATTTACAGGACGATCTAATGGAGAAAATGTTGGTGTTTCGGAAATGCTAACTCAAGATATTAAAGATTTTTGTATTGAACCTGATAGAAGAAATTTGGAATATATTACCGTTCCTGATAAATACTATGGAAATTTAAAAGCACGTCTTTTAAGTCCCCGTCGGAGACTGAGAAAATGGCTTTCATCTAAAGACCTAACAATATTGCCTGGAAGTACTCTAAGTCTTGATAATAATCATGATTTTCAAAGAGCTGACCCAACAAATAGTTATCATGAATTTATTGAGCAAAAATATGGAATTAATGTAGTCACTACAAGCGTTCATATTAATTTAGGAATAGAAGATCTATCTCTTTTGTTTGCGGCCCTTCGTTTGATTCGGTGTGAAGCTTCTTTGCTTTTATCTTTAAGTGCTAGTTCACCTTTTTTATATAATTCCTATACAGGCTTTCATTCACAACGCTGGCTTCAATTCCCAAGGACACCAAAGAATGTACCTTTTTTTAAAGATCATGCTCAATATGTTGGATGGATAGAAAATTGTCTTGCCAAGGGCTTAATGCATAATGAAAGGCATTTATGGTCTTCTGTTAG
>QCOP01000056.1 GCA_003212885.1 Prochlorococcus sp. AG-432-D11
TTATTTTTTGATCTTTTGATTTTGCCTGTACTTCTTAGTGACTTCTATCTTCTCTCTGTAAAAGTATCCCTTTGAACCCTTCTCATTTACATGGCTAACAACAATACCTCGACCGTTGAGCACCTTTTTTCTCGGAGATTTTCAACTAATTTTTATAGCAAAAAGTTTGAATAAAGTTTGGGTAAACCTTAATCTAGGGGTTCTCGTACTTCTATTATCTCTTCAATCTAGAAAAGTTTTAATCTGATCTCGAAATTCCTAGATTTCCTTTCTCTCTATCTTGTTTCATCTCTTCTTTGATTTGCTTGAAATAAGCAATTTCCTCTGGATCCTCTGAACCAAGAGCATATCCCATAGTTGCTGCTACATATATTTTGTGTTTTCTATGAGGGCTAAGAGTCATCTAATTATTATTCCAGTATTTCAGGATTGATAAAACAGTGATCGTGATAATTCCATAGGTCCATATAGTCCCGCTGTTATCAGAGAGCCTTTCCATCCATGGAGGAAGCCCTTTGTTGTCGATGATCAGGATATATATAAATCCAAGAATTAATAGAGGAACGATCAATGCTAGTAAGGGATTCATTCGTAATACCACTTCTCCTCTATTATCTCTTTTCTTTACTCTATCTAATTAGGATTTGAAGGTAATAGGAATTAGAAGTTGGATTCATCTTTACCTTAATTCTTCATCCTGCATTCATTTAGCGCGGGTGCATGTGAATCACTTAGACTGAGCCCTTTTGGTATAATTGTATTAGTAACTGCAGTAAGGTAGTTCATCAATGATTGGTGATTTCTTATCAGTTCAAGAGATTGATATATCTGCATTGGCATACAATCCTATTACTGGAGCATCAGAATCTACATTTGAATTAGACCCTATAGCTAGCTCCCATTAGCAATCAATGTCTTGTTGCTGCGAATGGATTTGCTGAATCATCTGACAAGTTTCTATTATTAATCCCAACGATTGTATTTACCGATCAATTTCAAACTATCTGTGATAAAGGAATATTCAGGTATGTTAGTTGTTGTGAACGGATTTGGTCCTTTGTTGATCAAAATGACAGCACCCTGCTTACCGTTTTTGCTGATGATAGACAGTGAGAGATAACCAATATTCGATCCACTGTGATAAATGTAGTCACCCTTTGAATCTTCCTGAGCATTTTTATTACCAATAAAAAATCCTAGGCTACGTGTAGGCGTTGAACTTGGAATAATTAAAGTTTCAGCTAGTCTTTGATTGATTAGATTACCTTCTCCTCTTAGTGCGCGGGTGAAGGCTAAATTGAAGAGAGCAAGATCGGTAGCTGTTGTCCAGAGTAGACCTGTGGAGAAGATAGGATTGCGCATTGGGGCTTTTTTATGCACAGTGCCATCGCTATCGTAAGGAATAGCTATTGTTGAGGAGTCTTCTAGGAAGAACTTGTCGTCAAAAGTACTATTCATCATTTTTGCAGGTTGTATCACCAACTCGTTCATTAATCTTTTGAAAGATTTGTCGCCGACGTCTTCAATAGAAGGCTGAAGCACTGAGTAACAGCCATTGCAGTAGGCATACTTTTCTCCTGGTACGTTGCTTACCGTTACGGGAGGATTCGTTGCAGGGGGTTTACCATTTAAAAACTGCTTTACTGTAGGTAAAATTTCTTTGGGACCGCAGCAACCATCTGGATAAGGTGAGGTAAGTGCTGCAGTATGATTTAGTAGCATTCTAAAAGTAACTGGCACTTTTGATGTGAATTGATTTTTTGGGATTTTCCAGCTTGTAAGATAACGGTTCACTGGTTCGTCTAACGCGATTCCTTTATCATCTAGTAATTTTACTACGGCTATAGATGTCAGTGTTTTTGTGATTGAATTAGCGGTAAATAAGGTAGACGTTGACACCTCACGTTGAGTACTTGTATCGGCTATCCCGAAACCCTTTGCCCAGGATATCTCCCCGTTATCAATTACTGCGATTGAGGCACCCGGAATATCCATCTCTTGTCGTAGTGCTTCGATTGAATT
>QCOP01000057.1 GCA_003212885.1 Prochlorococcus sp. AG-432-D11
TGACAATTATCGTCGATTTATAAAAAAATCTGTTGAAATAGTACTAATAATTGCTTCTCATGCCAAAGAAAGATCTAACTAAAATTGCCTATAAGACACTGCAACAAGGCAAAAGCATAGCAGGGTTGGCTCATAAAGAGCTAAGCACAAAGGTTATGGAATTTTTCTCTCCTGAATCAATCCCAAAAACTTCCAAAGTAAGTAGAGAACTCCTTAATGAACTAAGAAAATCAATGATAGAACTAGAAGAAGTTGATTGGGAAGAAGCAGAAAATGGCATCTACCCTAAAACATTATTATTCGAAGCGCCTTGGTTAGATTGGTTAAAGAAATATCCACTAATTTGGCTTGACCTTCCTTCAACATGGATCAGAAGAAAAAATAAAAACACTAGAGATATACCCAAAAGAATCAACCGAGAAAACTATCCAAGTTACTATTTGCAAAATTTTCATCATCAAACAGATGGCTATTTAAGTGACAAATCCGCAGAGTTATATGACATTCAAGTCGAAATACTATTTAATGGGACCGCAGATGCAATGAGAAGACGAATATTATCTCCACTAAAAGAAGGACTTAATAAATTTAACCTAGATCAAACAAAGTTAAAAATTCTTGATGTGGCTACGGGAACAGGAAGAACTCTACAACAAATGAGAAGTACATTTCCTGAAACTAATATAACTGGCATTGATTTATCTGGCTCATATCTAAAACAAGCTAGTAAATATCTAAATAATAGAGATGGAGAAATGGTTGAACTTGTAAAAGGAAATGTAGAAAATATGCCATTCAATGACGAGAGCTTTCATGCCATTACTTGTGTATTCTTATTTCATGAACTGCCTAGAGAGGCAAGGCAAAATGTAATTAATGAATGCTATAGAATATTAAAACCAGGTGGCAGTTTTATTTTAGCTGATTCGATCCAGCTAAGTGATTCCCCTAAGTTTAATAGTGTAATGGAGAATTTTAGAAAATTCTTCCATGAGCCATATTACATTGATTATGTTAAAGATGATATTTCTGAAAAACTTGTCAAGAGAGGATTTAATGAGGTTTCCTCGAACTCATTCTTCATGACAAAAGTATGGTCAGCAAAAAAAGAATGAACTACAAATCAGCCTCTTAATTTATCTAAAACAGTTTTATCTTCAAGTGTGCTTGTGTCTCCAGTAATGGTCTCACCTGATGCTAATGATCTTAAGATCCTCCTCATAATTTTTCCGCTCCTTGTCTTTGGCAAAACATCGCTAAATCTAATTTCCTCAGGCTTAGCTATAGGACCTATTTCAGAAACAACATGCCTTTTTAAAATATTAGAAAGGTCCTCGCCCTGAGCAGATCCAGTTTCTAAAGTAACAAAAGCTACGATAACCTCACCTTTGAGGTCATCAGACCTCCCAACAACAGCTGCTTCAGACACAGATGGATGGCTTACTAATGCTGACTCAATTTCCATGGTTCCCAATCGATGACCTGAAACATTAATTACATCATCAACTCTTCCCATAACCCAAAAATATCCATCCTTATCTCTTCGAGCACCATCTCCTGCAAAATATATAGAACTTCCGTCAGAAGGCTGAATAAATTCCCAGTAACTTTTTTTAAAGCGTTCAGAATCACCATGAACAGTTCTCATCATTCCTGGCCATGGTTTTTTTATAACTAAATAACCACCTTCATCATCATTCGCTCGAAGACCTTTTGAATCAACAACATCAATATCTATTCCAGGTAAAGGAAGGGTGGCCGATCCAGGCTTAGCAGGAGTAGCGCCAGGCAAAGGTGAAATAATAACTCCTCCAGTCTCTGTTTGCCACCAGGTATCAACAATAGGACAGGTATTTTTTCCAATTACTTCTTTGTACCAAATCCAAGCTTCTGGATTTATAGGTTCTCCTACAGTACCAAGTAATCTTAGTGAGCTTAAATCATATTGATCAGGAATCTTTCTTCCAGACTTCATAAATGCTCTAATTGCTGTAGGGGCCGT